>CAMCCH010000024.1 GCA_945873335.1 Bifidobacterium breve
GAATTGTTTCAGGTGGGTTGCCATCTGTACTTCGTGAAAGTGCAGTGCAGAAAAATCGTGGACCAGCACTTGCAAATAAAGTTATTGTTTTGGATCCTGCTGGTGGAGAGAATGAAAACATTGTTCATGATGTTGCAGTGAGAACCGAGGGTCGTTTGCTTGCACTTGGCGCTAGCGTTTTTCTCTCTCGTGGGCCTAAAAATAATCCATCTGAGACAGAACGTATTGCTTTTACAAATAAAAGTGGTGCTGACCTAATGATCTCTTTGAATACAGATACATATAGCAATGAATTAGCACATGGTTGTTCGACTTATTTTTATGGCGCAGATGCACACGGAATTCACTCTGTCGTTGGGGAACGTTTTGCCAATGTAGTTCAGCGAGAAATTTGTGCCCGAACAGATTTAGTAAATTGCCACACACATGCCAAGAGTTGGGATTTATTGCGCCTAACAAAAGCCCCTGCTGTGCGAATTGATTTGGGTTACCTCACAAATAGTGGTGACTTATCGCGCCTTCGCCGTCCTGATTTTCGCGACGTTATTGCTGAGGCTCTAGTAATTGCGATTCAACGACTTTATTTAGCGGCTGAAGATGATGCAAAAACAGGCACACTTCGCTTATCTGATCTTCGTAGCGCCGGCATTCGTCGCTAAATAACTCGTCGCGCATAAGCGTGACTATGTGGAATGATGTGCGCCATGAGCGAGCTAACGTCACGTTTCCAAACGGGCGACCCACAACATCTCGAGCGTCGTTTTGCTGCTCGCGCTGTTGGAATGCAACCGAGTGAGATTCGTGCACTTTTTGCAGTTGCATCTCGCCCTGAGATCGTCTCACTTGCCGGTGGAATGCCAAATCTTTCAGCGCTGCCAATGGGCATGATGGCCGATGTTGTACATAATCTAATTTCTACAAATGGTGCTGAAGCGTTGCAATATGGAAGTGGTCAAGGCCATCCAAAGTTACGTGAACAGATTTGCGATGTTATGGCGCTCGAAGGAATTCGCGCAAATGCTGATGACATAGTTGTTACAACTGGATCCCAGCAAGCGCTAGATCTGATTTCGCGTATTTTTATTGATCCAGGCGATGTTGTACTTGTTGAAGCGCCTTCATATGTCGGCGCACTTGGAACTTTCCATCAATATGAAGCATCAGTTGTACATGTCGAGCTAGATGCAAATGGAATGGTTCCTGAGGCACTTCGTCAAGCAATCAAGAGCGTGCGTGCTGCTGGACGAAAGATAAAGTTTTTGTATTTGATTCCTAATTATCAAAATCCATCTGGTGTTTTGTTACCCGCTGATCGCCGTACTGAAATTCTTGAAATCTGTCGCAAAGAAGAGATCTTTGTTGTTGAAGATAATCCTTACGGTTTGTTAGGTTTTGATCGCCCATCTCCCAATGCAATGCGCGCAGAAGATAGTGAAAATGTTATTTATCTTGGCTCTTTCTCTAAGACAATCTCACCTGGATTACGTGTCGGCTGGGCACTTGTTCCGCCATCACTAAAAGAAAAATTAGTTATTGCTAGCGAGTCTTCTATTTTGTGTCCTTCAAACTTTACCCAACTAACAATTTCTAATTATTTAGCGGATCAACCATGGCGCGATCAGATTGCTAGCTTCTGTAATCTCTACAAGGTTCGCCGTGATGCAATGCTTGAATCACTCACTGAACATTTTCCAGCATCTGCAACATGGACAAAGCCTGGTGGAGGTTTCTATGTCTGGGTTACTTTGCCACCAGAAATTGATACAAAAGCGATGATGCCTAAGGCAATTGTTGCAAAGGTTGCCTATGTTCCAGGAACCGCTTTTTATGCCGACGGTCTCGGAAGTTGGGCGATGCGTCTTTCATATTGTTATCCAACCCCAGAACGAATTCGTGAAGGCGTCAAGGCACTGGGTGGAGTTATCAAGCAAGAGATTGAGCGTCGTCACAGTGGGTATGAGCTAAAGAACTAACCCTCTATTGCTTTAGTGATTCGTTGTAAATCTTCTATTCCTGCATATTCAATAATTATTTTCCCTTTAGCTGGTGTGCCCTCAATCGTTGCGCGGGTATCGAGGGCATCGCCAATGCGATCGGCGATTTCACTAAATTCCACGGGTGTTGAACTCTTCTTTGCCTTCTTTTTCGCGCTCTTTGAAGGAGATGTTGAGGCAATAATCTCTTCAACAGAGCGCACGCTCAAGCCCTCAGAAATAATTCTCTTGGCAAGGGCTTCAATCTCTTCCGCAGAAGATAGGCCAAGTAGCGCACGCGCATGACCTGCAGAAATTAAACCTGAGGCAACAGAACGTTGCACCGATGCAGGTAAATTCATAAGTCGGATCATGTTTGAGATTAGTGGGCGGGAGCGACCAAGTTTTGTAGCTAACTCTTCATGTGTGCAATTAAAGTCAGTGAGTAATTGAGAATATGCAGCGCCTTCTTCGAGCGGATTGAGTTCGCTGCGATGAATATTTTCAATAAGCGCTTCACGCAATAATTCATTATCTGGTGTCTGTCTAATGATTACAGGAATTGATGTTAGTCCTGCAGCTTTTGCTGCGCGGAAGCGTCGCTCTCCCATAATAAGTTCGTAACGCCCCGGTGATGTTTGGCGAACAACAGGAGGTTGCAATATTCCAATTTCCTGTATGGAAGCAATCAATTCTTTGAGTGCAACTTCATCAAAGTTTTTACGTGGTTGACGTGGGTTTGGTGAGATAGATGAGATGAGAACTTCGTTTTGTTGTCCAACTTCATTTCCTGCAACAGTGAGTGAAGTTGGAATCAATGCATCTAAATTAGTGCCGAGCCCACCACGTCTTGCCATTATGCGATCTCACCTTCGCGTTTGTAATTGATGCTCACTACATTGGAATCAAATGGTTTTCCACGATCCGCTAACTCGCGTGCAACTTGCATATATGCAACTGCACCTGGTGATGATGCATCGTATGTCATTACAGTTTGGTTATAACCTGGTGCCTCCGATACACGAACTGCGCGTGGGATAGGAATATTTATAAGTTCATTTGGATAATGTTTTCTAATTTCATCTGCAACATCATTGGCTAGTCGCGTTCTACTATCAAACATAGTAAGTACAAATGTTGAAAGTTTTAATTCTGTATTCAATCTCTTTTTTACTAATTCAAATGTTTTCAAAAGTTGTGACAAACCTTCGAGTGCGTAATATTCACATTGGATTGGAATCAACATCTCTTTAGCTGCAGTGAGTGCATTTATAGTGAGTAGGCCAAGACTTGGTGGACAATCAATAAATATGTAGTCGTAGGCAATATTTTGCGTGGCGCGCAATTGCACTAATTCTTCGATAGCTTCGCGCAAACGAAATTCGCGAGCAACCATTGGTACTAATTCAATCTCGGCTTGTGCAAGGGATGTATTAGATGAGATGCACTCAAGGGCTGGAAATCCGGCAACTTTTTGTGCAACCGATTCCATCGTTGCTTTGCCCATTAAAACTTCATAAATACCCTCATTATCAAGGTGCTCCACCCCAAGGGCGGTTGAGGCATTGCCCTGTGGATCAAGATCAATAACGAGTACGCGCAGACCACCCATAGAAAGGGCTGCTGCCAGATTCACTGTTGTGGTTGTTTTGCCTACCCCGCCTTTTTGGTTTGCGACGGTAATAATTCGAAGAGCGCCAGGTTTAGCCATCGCCTCTTTGAGGCGGCGAACGCCTATAACTTTCTTGGTTTCACGTGAATCATCCACGCGGCTATCTAACCACCCTTGCGTAGCTCAACGATTCGACCGAGCTCAAGACCCTCAAGAGTTATCTCGTGGAGGATGGAATTCTTCACACTCTTCATCTCTTCCTGCGCCGATTCCCCCTTCATCGCAAGGAGGGAGCCGCCAACCTTGATGAGGTGCCAACTAATGCGGCGCAACTTCTCCAAGGGAGCAACTGCTCGAGCGGTGACGAAGTGGGCCTGTTCCTTGAAGTCTTGGGCTTGACCACGCAGGACTCTGATTTTTGCCCCATTGGCAACGAGTGGAGCGATCGCCTCTTCAAGGAAATCCTGTCTGCGCTCAAGGGGTTCAATCAGACTCACTGTGAGATCGGGGCGGGCCAAGGCGATAACGATCCCGGGTAGCCCAGCGCCTGAACCAATATCTATCAGAGTACTTTTTTGGGGGAGGAGGCTAACAATTGGGAGGCAATTGAATATATGGCGCTCCCAGATGCGCTCTCCTTCGCGGGGTCCAATGAGACCGCGCTCTATGCCTGCCCCGATAAGGAGTTCTGAGTAGGCGGCGATCTCCTTTTTTCTCTCAGGGAAATAGCGCTCAATGAGGGTTTCACGTGAAACCTCAGCAGAGCTCATAGCGAGAGTCTGGCTTTAGGCAGGGTAAATCACGACGAAGCGATTTGGATCTTCGCCATCTGATTCACTGGTGAGGCCAAGATCTTGGATTGTGTCGTGGATAATTTTGCGCTCGAAGGCATTCATTGGGGCGAGCTTGATTGAGGCACCAGTGCTCTTCGCCTCTTCCGCCTTCTCCTGCGCCAATTTCTTGAGTTCGCTCTTGCGCCCTGCTCGAAATCCTTCAATATCTAGCATGAGGCGGCTGCGATCACCTGTCGCTGTCTGTACAGCGAGGCGAGTGAGCTCTTGAATAGCATCAAGGACTTCACCATTGCTTCCGACGAGGTGGTTGAGCTTTCCTCCGACAATGGCGAGGGCGGCGCGATCATTCTCAACATCGATATCAATATCGCCATCAAGATCTGCGATATCTAGCAGTGCCTCTAGGTAGTCAGCGGCGATATCGCCCTCTTCCTCAAGTTTTGCCACACCTTTGAGTGGGCTCTTCTCTTCTACAGTCTCAATCTCGCTCATAGCGCTACTCCTTTACAAATAATGTCCACATTGTGTGGAATTAAGCCTATTTGTCCTATTTCTTCTTCTTTTTCTTTGGTTGCTTTCGCTGTCCTTTTATCTCTGGCTCCTGGACCGTTTCATTCGATCCGGTATCTGGGCTTTGAATATCTCCATTTTTTTGTTTTCGTTTTCTTTCTAACTCTTCATATGCAGGAGAACCTGGGGTTGGGTTTCTTTTGATGACGTAGTACTGCTGTCCCCATGTCCAAAGATTTGTTGTTGACCAATAAATTAAAACACCGATTGGAAAGTTCACACCTGAGACAGCAAATATAACTGGAAATAAATACAACATAATTTTTTGCTGTTGCAACATCATATTGTTGCTTGAGTCCATCTTCGGCATACCTTTGACCATCAACTGACGTTGAGTTGTAAAAGTTGTCGCAGACATGAATGCGATAAGGAAAACAGTAACAATTTTTACTGTTGTTACATCTGATCCCAAGAAAGTATCCGAAATTGGAGCTCCAAAGAATTTCGCTTGTGCGGCGCTAACCACATCCTCTTGAGTTAGCACTCCACGTTTTACTGGAGGGTTTCTGCCAATTCCGTTGAGTACAGTGAAGAGAGCAAAGAAGATTGGTGCTTGCGCGAGTATTGGAAAACAGGAAGCAAGCGGGTTTGTTTTATGCTCTTTGTAGAGCTTCATCATCTCTTCTGATTGCTTTTGACGATCATCTTTATACTTCTTTTGAATCTCTTTCATATGTGGCTGTAGCGCAGTAAGTGCTCGCTGGCTCTTGATTTGTTTTACGAATAAAGGAATAAGAATAATACGAATAATAATTACGAGTCCGATAATTGAGAGGCTCCATGAAACACCAGAGTCTTCACTAAAGATCGGTGAAAGGAGATCGTGGATAGTAATAATGACCCAAGAAACAGCGAAATACAATGGGTTTAGGATCGCATCCATTAGTTAGCTCCTACCTTCTCTTTTATAACAACATAGTCGACGCCGCCATGGGACCATGGATTGCATCGGAGTAAACGCCATGCAGCCATCGCTACACCTTTGATTCCATAGTTTTCAATCGCTGTTGCTGCATAACTTGAACATGATGGGTAGTACTTGCAACGGGGAGCGAAACTTGGAGAGATCCATTTTTGGTAAAAGTGAATTATTCCAACAAAAATTTTTCTCATTATTTCTTCACCTCGGAAGACTTCTTTACAAGTTTAGAGACAATCAGTGAGATCTCTTCTTGGCTCTTCGCTTTTGCTGCTCCGTTGAGTGCGCGGATTACGAGAAGTGAATGTGCGGGTAGGTGCTTCAACTCTGCGGCAAGAATGTGGCGCGCTTTTCGGGATACAAGGTGGCGCGCCACTGAGCCTCCAACATTTTTGCTAACAATTATTCCGGCGCGTGTCGGGTTCTCATTATTGTTGAGGTATAGATAACCGATGAAATTTTGGGTTGAGAGACGTAGTCCGCTTTTTGTGGCACGCGAAAATTCATTACTGTCTGTGAGTCGTGCGTTTTTTGGAAGCACGCAAGTTATTCCTTCTGTGCTTTCAGCAATTACGCAGAGAGGCGAAGGCGACCTTTGGCGCGACGGCCAGCTAGGACTGCGCGGCCAGCGCGTGTTGCCATGCGTGCGCGGAAGCCATGCTTTTTGGCGCGACGACGTGTATTAGGTTGAAAAGTGCGCTTTGTCATGGTGACTCCTTATAGCGATCAAAAATCAGGTCATAAATACGGGGGAAGTGGAACGAGGAGGTAACGGTAGAGGTCTGGGGATAAGGTTGGCAAACTGAGTGATTCCCCCTACCTCCTTCAAAGTAATTGTGGATAACCAGTTGCTATTTTCGCCGAGAAGCCCTACTTTTCCCCTCTATCCACAGATAAAGGGCTAAAGCAGCAGATATCAGGGCTCAATCTGAGGTTTAGACCACAGCCTGTGGATAAACTTGTGGATTACCAAAAGGGGCCTTCTATGGATGTAAAAGAGATCGAATTGACCCAACTGTGGGACCGGGTAATTGAAGAGGTCGCAGTTGATGCCCCTCAACATCGAGCATTTCTACAACTTACAAAACCTTTGGGCCTTCTTCAAGGCAATGGCATCACTAATTTATTAGTCGCAGCTCCTAATGCTTTTGCTAAAGATGTTTTAGAGAGCCGTCTTCGCGCAATTGTTGGAGATGTTCTCACTCGCGAACTCGGCGAGAAAGCAAATATTGCCGTTACTGTCGATGAATCTTTGGAATCACTCAATCTGCCAATACCAGAAGTAGATGTTGAATTTATGCCGCCAAAATCTGGAACAGGGCGCGATGATATTGCTGCCCCATTGATCACTAAAAGTGGCGAACAATCACAACTTAACCCACGTTATATCTTTGAAACTTTTGGTATAGGTGCATCAAATCGTTTCGCGCATGCCGCAGCAGTTGCAGTTGCTGAAGCGCCAGCGAAGGCATACAACCCATTATTTATTTATGGCGAGTCAGGACTTGGAAAAACTCACTTATTGCACGCTATTGGTGCTTACGCAAAAGAACTTTATGGCAG
Organism: Bifidobacterium breve; assembly: GCA_945873335.1. Taxonomy (GTDB): domain Bacteria; phylum Actinomycetota; class Actinomycetes; order Nanopelagicales; family Nanopelagicaceae; genus Planktophila. The sequence goes on from CAMCCH010000024.1 coordinate 7,432, forward strand.
CGTTCGAGTTCGTTATGTATCAAGTGAAGAGTTTACTAATGACTTCATTAACTCTATCCGCGATGATAAAGCCTCTGCTTTTCAACGCCGTTATCGCGATTTAGATGTTTTGCTTGTTGATGATATTCAGTTCTTAGAAAATAAAGAGCGTACTCAAGAAGAGTTCTTCCACACCTTCAACACTTTATATAACGCTAATAAACAGATTGTTATTTCGAGTGATCGTCCTCCGAAACAACTAACAACACTTGAAGATCGTCTTCGTTCTCGTTTTGAGTGGGGTTTGATTACAGATATTCAACCACCGGAACTAGAAACACGTATTGCAATCCTTCGCAAAAAGGCTGCGCAAGATAAATTGAATGCACCTGATGATGTTTTGGAATATATCGCGAGTAAAATTTCGACAAATATCCGCGAACTAGAAGGCGCCCTTATTCGCGTCACAGCTTTTGCTAGTTTGAACCGACAAGTTGTTGATTTATCTCTGGCTGAAATTGTGCTAAAAGATTTAATACCTAACGAACTAACACCAGAAATTACGGGCGCCACAATCATGGCTCAGACCGCTGCTTATTTCAGCCTTACCCTCGATGACCTTTGTGGTACATCACGTTCTCGAGTTTTGGTAAATGCTCGTCAGATTGCGATGTATTTGTGTCGCGAACTCACAGATCTTTCTCTTCCAAAAATAGGCCAGACCTTCGGGGGGCGCGATCACACAACAGTGATGCATGCCGACCGCAAGATTCGCCAACTTATGGCAGAGCGTCGTTCGATCTACAACCAGGTCACAGAGTTGACCAACCGGATCAAACAACAAGCACGAAATTAGTAAAAGGTCCGATTTGGGGCTTTTCGCCTAAATAATCCTTTTTGCCCCCAGTTGGGGAAAAGGTGTGGATAAGTGTGGGTATCTGCAGTATTTCTGTGGGTATCTTTTCAAAACAAAGAAGGAGGGGAGATCTTTATGAGAAGAGATGGAGTTGCATTTTTTTCTACCCACAGCTTTCCTCGGTTTTCCCACACCTTAAAAAGTTTAAATAACGCACTTGAGGTGGGCTTTTCCTTCTTGTCCACAGAAAAGCTATCTAGTTACTACTACTACTTATATATAGATAAAACCCGCTCTGTGGCGAACCCACAAACTATGAAAGACTTTCAAATAACAAATACAGGGAGAAGCTTGTGAAATTTACAGTCGAACAAAGCGCACTAGTCGATGGAGTCAATTGGGTTTCTAGAAGCCTTTCAACCCGTCCTATAAAAACAGAACTACTAGGAATTGTTATTGATGCCAGTGGTGACGATGTTCTTCTCTCAGCTTCAGATTTAGAGACTGCAAGTAAGTCACATTTCGCAGCAGAAATAAAAGAAAAAGGGAAAGTTTTAGTTCCTGGAAAACTACTTGCCGAGATTTGCCGATCTCTCCCAAATAAACCAATCACTTTTGCACTAGATGGATCCCGTGTGCTTGTAACAAGCGGCAGCGCAAAATTTACTTTGCCCACGCTTTCGATAACCGAATATCCAAACTTGCCAGAGTTGCCGGCGTCAACAGGCGTAGTCCCTAGTGACACATTTGCAACAGCTGTTGCGCAAGTTGCAATCGCTGCAGGGCGCGATGACTCACTTCCAACACTTACAGGCGTACATATTGAAATAAACGAAGAGAGCGTTACTTTGGCGGCAACCGACCGCTACCGTCTTGCTGTCCGCGAAATTCAATGGGAGCCAACAACACCAAATCTTTCTCTTACAGCGCTTATGCGCGCACGAACAATTGCAGATGCTGCGAAATCACTAACCCACTCAAAAAATGTTTCAATATCTTTTGCGCCAACAACGAGCAATGATCGACTTGCTGGTTTTGCAGGCGATGGAAAAACAATGACTTCGAGAATGCTCGATGGAACATTTCCTCCATACCGCCACTTGTTACCACAAGATGTAACAACAACAGCGGTAATTGAAGTTGCTCCGTTTTTAGATTCTGTACGCCGCGTAGCCCTTGTAACAGATAAAACAGTTCCACTCCGTTTGGAGTTTTCAGGAACATCACTATCCCTAGAAGCGGGCGCAGGCGAGGAAGCGCAAGCAACAGAGGAGATTTCAATTCTGCTCAACGGTGAAGATATTTCAATCGCTTTCAACCCTGTCTTCTTAGCAGATGGACTTCAAGCCATCGGCACACCTTTTGTGCAAATTTCATTTACTGGTCCTAACAAGCCAGCAATTTTAATGGGCAAAAAAGAACCAGCGGGTGCTGCGATTGAGAACTATCGCTACCTTCTCATGCCTATGCGTTACGCCTCCTAATATTTATAAGAGCTACACGTGCACATAAATGAATTAGAGCTAACTAATTTTCGCTCATACCCGAAATTAAAGTTAGAGCTAAAAAAAGGCGTCAACACATTTATCGGAGATAACGGTTCTGGCAAAACAAATATTGCTGAGTCCCTTATTTATTTGGCTTTTCTCTCATCTCATCGCGTCTCAAGCAACCAACCTCTCATAACCCTCGGCGCCACCCAAGCAATTATTCGGGCGGAGATAGAAAAAGATGGGCGCACCCTCCAAGTTGATCTAGAGATCAACCTCAATAAAGCTAATCGTGCCCGTCTTAACCAAAACCCAACACGGAGTCAACGCGAGATATTAGGTGCTTGCCAAATTATTTATTTTTCACCCGAAGATTTAGATTTAGTGCGTGGAGATCCATCAACCCGGCGTGACTTTTTAGACCGCTTACTCATCACTCGCAGCCCTCGCCTAGCTGGAGTTATTGCCGATTATGAACGAGTTGTAAAACAACGCAACGCACTTCTAAAGACAAGATCTTCACAGAACGCTCTCATTCCTTGGAATGAACAACTTATAAAATTTGGCGCAGCGCTTACAGCAGAGCGCATCGCATTAGTTGAAGCACTCAACCCATTTGTTACAACAAACTATGCACAACTCAACGAAGTAAAAAAAGCCTCTATTACTTACAAATGCAGCACTGAAGGGGTATCGTCAAACTTAGAAAAAAACACAGCGGCACTTTCTGCGCGTTTAGAAGAGGTTGCTTATCAAGAGATAGAACGCGGGGTCTCTCTCATTGGGCCCCATAGAGACGATTTAGAATTACACCTCGGAGATTTTCCAGCAAAAGGTTATGCAAGCCATGGAGAATCATGGTCCATGGCAATCTCACTACGGTTAGCCTCATTTAATTTATTGAAAAGCGATGGATCTGAACCAATTTTAATACTTGATGATATTTTCGCAGAGTTAGATGTATCTAGACGAGAACAACTCATACATGCAACAACAATTGCCGAACAAACAATCATCACAACTGCGGTCGAAGCGGATTTACCAAAAGAGCTCCTGAGCGAAAAATATTACGTAACGCCAGGTTCAGTAAAGAAAGGAAAGGGTTGATGTCTAAACGCGATCTAGCAATTGACCTTTTCAAAAGTTTTAAGACTGGCTACTCAAAAAAATTTAGAACTACTGCGCCAATCGTTCAAAAAGAACGAAAAGATAATGGTGACCCCGAACTAATTAGTGAATTAGTCTCAAACCTTATTCAAGAACGAGATTGGAAAGGTGGAATTGCAGAAGGAACGCTTTATACAACCTGGCCTGAAATTGTCGGCGGTGATATTGCTTCACATACAATTCCGCTCTCGATTCTCGATGGTGTTCTTACAGTGCAAACAAGTTCAACTGCGTGGGCAACACAACTAACGATGGTCTCTAATGAATTACTCGCAACGATTCAAAAGAGCGCATCAGGTGCCTTGGTTGAATCCTTGGTTTTTATCGGTCCTCATGCCCCAAATTGGAAAAAAGGGATCCGAACAATTCGAGGCGCCCGCGGCCCTCGCGACACCTACGGTTGAGCGTAAAAAGGGTTATTTCGTCACCTTCTCTTGTAGGAACCCTCACCCACGAGCCAAACGTGCGTCAAATGGGGTTACTAAGCCTTCTTACGAGTATTACTACTCTCGTTTTACAGATAGGATAAGAGACCGCAAGATGGGAAATTCGCCTCTAGCGCCAATTTCAGGGGATAAAGGAGTCGAGTGAACGAGAAGCCAGGCACATATAACGCCAGCGCGATCACCGTACTCGAAGGACTCGAGGCGGTCCGCAAACGCCCAGGTATGTATATCGGCTCAACAGGGGAACGAGGACTACACCACCTTGTTTACGAAATCGTTGATAACTCAGTAGATGAAGCACTCGCTGGATATTGCTCTGAAATAAATGTAACGCTGATGGAAAATGGCGGCGTTGAAGTAATCGATAACGGCCGCGGAATTCCAGTTGATATTCACCCAGTTGAAAAAAAGCCAGCTCTCGAAGTTGTGCTTACAGTTCTACACGCCGGTGGAAAATTTGGTGACGGTGGTTATTCAGTCTCAGGTGGACTCCATGGCGTAGGCGTCTCTGTTGTAAATGCTTTAAGTTCTGATCTTTCAGTAATTGTTCAACGCGATGGAAGTTTTTGGTATCAAGATTACAAACTTGGCGTCCCAACAGCTCCAGTCCGCAAAGGCGACGAATCTAGCAAGAGTGGAACAACAGTTAAATTCTGGCCATCCGAGGAAATCTTCGAAACAACAGATTACTCCTTCGAAATTCTTTCAACACGTTTTAGAGAAATGGCATTTCTCAACAAAGGATTGATTCTCACATTAACAGATATGCGCCCTGGACATGTTGATGAAAAAGGTGAACAGCTAACTGTTCGCTACCAATACCAAGGCGGTATTTCAGACTTTGTAAAACACCTCAACTCCACCCGCGGTGAAACCCATAAATCAATCATTTCTTTTAGCTCTGAAGATACAAAGAGAAAAATTGCGCTAGAAGTTTCTATGCAATGGAATGCTGGATTTACAGAATCCGTGTATACATTCGCTAACACGATTCATACACACGAAGGTGGAGCACACGAAGAAGGTTTTAGAACCGCGCTTACTTCAATTATAAATAAATTTGGAGAAGAGCAAGGTTTCATTCGAAAGAAGGAAGATCGCCTAACAGGAGATGATGTTCGCGAAGGTCTAACTGCGATTGTCTCAATCAAATTAGCAGAGCCTCAATTTGAAGGACAAACAAAGACCAAACTTGGAAATACAGAAGCAAAGTCATTTACTCAAAAAGTTGTGAACGAAGAACTAGCTACATGGTTTGAACAAAATCCTGTAGAAGGTAAAGAGATTGTTCGTAAAAGTATCGATGCAGCAGCCGCGCGAGTAGCAGCGCGAAAAGCACGCGACCTCTCACGAAACCGCAAAGGTTTACTAGAAGGCCGCGGAATGCCTGGAAAATTAGCTGACTGTCAATGGACTGATCCTGCAAAGTGTGAGCTATACATTGTTGAAGGTGACTCTGCAGGTGGTTCAACTAAAGGCGGACGTGATTCACGAAATCAAGCAGTACTACCTATTCGCGGAAAAATTCTCAATGTAGAAAAGGCCCGTATTGATCGCGTTTTACAAAATAATGAAGTACAAGCGCTAATCACAGCACTTGGCACAGGCGTACATGATGACTTTGATATTGCAAAGTTGCGCTACCACAAAATTATTTTGATGGCAGATGCCGATGTCGATGGGCAACACATCAGAACACTCTTACTCACACTTCTCTTTAGATTTATGCGCCCACTTATCGAACATGGTTATGTTTACTTTGCTCAACCGCCTTTGTATAAATTGAAGTGGGGCGGGAAAGAACCTGTTCAATATGCATTCTCTGATCGCGAACGTGACGGCTTTATCAAACTCGGTCTTGAAGCTGGCAAGCGTTTACCGAAAGAAGATGGTATTCAACGCTTCAAAGGTTTAGGTGAAATGCCAGCAAAAGAACTATGGGATACAACTATGGACCCAGAGCACCGAGTATTAGTTCGAGTAACTCTTGAAGATGCTGCAGCAACAGATGATCTCTTCTCAGTTCTTATGGGTGAAGATGTCGAACAACGCCGCGCATTTATTCAACGAAACGCTAAAGATGTTAGATTCTTGGATATCTAGGAACAACCATGGATGAAAAAAAAGATTTCGACAGAATCGAAACAGTTGATCTCCAAGTGGAGATGGCGCGCTCTTATTTAGATTATGCAATGAGCGTTATTGTGGGACGCGCACTTCCAGATATTAGAGATGGTTTGAAACCAGTACATCGCCGTGTTCTTTACGCAATGTATGACGCTGGTTACCGCCCTGATAAGGGTTATTACAAATCTTCTCGCATCGTCGGTGACGTTATGGGTAATTATCATCCGCATGGAGATGGCGCGATTTATGACACTGTTGTTCGCTTAGCTCAACACTGGTCACTGCGCTATCCACTCATTGATGGCAATGGAAACTTTGGCTCCCCTGGTAACGATCCCGCTGCAGCAATGCGTTACACAGAGGCTCGTCTATCTCCAATAGCAATGGAGATGATGCGCGATATTGATGAAGATACTGTCAATTTTGTACCTAACTACGATGGGCGATCACAAGAACCAACAGTTCTACCAAGTCGTTTCCCAAACTTATTAGTAAATGGCAGCGCAGGAATTGCAGTTGGAATGGCAACAAATATTCCACCCCACAACCTTCGCGAAATTGGCGAAGGTGTCGCCTGGGCACTTGCCCACCCTGAAGCAAAATCAGATGAGTTGCTTACACAATTACTAAAGATTGTAAAAGGCCCAGACTTTCCAACAAAAGCACTTATTGTCGGACGCACAGGAATTGAGAGTGCGTATCGCACTGGGCGTGGATCAATCACAATGCGCGCCGTTGTACAAGTAGAAGAGATAAATAAGCGCACATGTTTAGTTATCTCCGAGCTGCCATATCAAGTAAACCCTGACAACCTCGCACTAAAAATTGCAGAGCTTGTCAAAGATGGAAAAATCAAAGGTATTGCAGATGTTCGCGACGAAGGCAATGAGCGCTTAGGACAACGCCTAGTTATTGTGCTTCAAAGTTCAGCAATTCCAAAGGTAGTACTCAATAATCTTTACAAGCAGACACAACTCCAAGACACATTCGGTGCAAATATGTTGGCACTTGTCGATGGAGTACCGCGCACTCTGCGCCTTGATGAATTTATCCGTTTCTATATCGACCATCAAGTAGAAGTAATTGTGCGCCGCACAAAATTCCGTTTAGTTGAAAAAGAAAAACGTGCTCATATTCTTCTCGGCTATCTCAAAGCACTTGATGCACTTGACGCTGTTATTGCTTTGATTCGCGCAAGCACAACACCTGAAGAGGCCCGCACAGGTTTGATGAAATTACTCGATGTTGACGAAATACAAGCAAATGCAATTCTGGATATGCAATTGCGCAGAATTGCAGCACTTGAGCGCCAGAAGATCAATGATGAGTACAAAGGGCTTATGGCTGACATCATTGAACTCAATACAATCCTTGCAAGCCCTGAAAAACAGCGTGAAATAATCAAAACAGAGCTTGAAGAATTAGTTGCAAAATACGGTGATGAACGCCGCACACAAATAGTTGCAAGTGAAGGTGATTTCTCTGCTGAAGATTTAATCCCAGACCAAGATGTAGTTGTAACAATTACTCGCGGTGGCTACTCAAAGCGCACAATGGCCGATCTTTATAGATCGCAACGCCGTGGCGGACGAGGAGTAAAAGGCGCTGCACTAAAAGAAGATGATGTTGTTGATCATTTCTTTGTTGCATCAACACATGACTGGTTACTCTTCTTTACAAATCAGGGACGTGTGTACCGATCAAAGGTTCACGAATTACCAGATGCGGGCCGCGATGCTCGAGGACAACATGTTGCAAATCTCATGGCCTTCAAACCAGAAGAGAAAATTGCACAAGTGCTTTCAATAAAAGATTATGAAATTTCACCATTCTTGGTCCTTGCAACAAAGAGTGGACTCGTAAAGAAGACACCGTTGAGTGAATATGACTCACCGCGTACAGGTGGACTTATCGCAATATCTCTCAAAAATGATGACGAAGTTGTAAGTGCATCACTTATGAATGTTGGAGATGAGTTGCTGCTGGTTTCCAGAAAAGGAATGTCATTGCGTTTTGTTGTAGATGACGAATCATTGCGACCAATGGGGCGCTCAACTAGCGGTGTGATTGGAATGAAATTTAAGAAAGATGATGAGTTACTAACAATGGCTCGCATAGATACTTCACTTGCAACAGATTCATTTGTATTTACTGCAACTGATGGGGGCTATGGAAAGAAAACCCCTATCGATGAATATCGAGTCCAAGGCAGAGGTGGCATTGGAATTAAAGCTGCAAAGATTGATGAAGATTCCAGAGGATCGTTAGTGAGTGCCTTAGTACTTCGTAATGAAGATGAAGTACTAGCAATTACATCGGCAGGCACAGTGATGCGAACACCAGCAGCGGAAGTGCGCCAAACAGGTCGCGACTCTATGGGTGTGCGATTGGTCAATCTCGATGAAGGTGTGAGCCTGCTTTCAGTGACTAAAAACAGCGAAGATGAGATTTCCCCGAAAAATCAGTAGGGTAAGAGCCTGAGTTTGGGCTCACGCAAAGTTCAAGGTAACCTTGCGCTTCTGTGATTGCGTCTAACGCAATTGCGGGCCTATAGCTCAGCCTGGTTAGAGCGCTTCCCTGATAAGGAAGAGGTCGATGGTTCGAGTCCATCTAGGCCCACCCCGCTCAACACGGGGACCTAGCTCA
>CAMCCH010000025.1 GCA_945873335.1 Bifidobacterium breve
CGACCGATCTCTTCAATTGAAAGACCGTTACGTGCTTTGCGTGAATCTGTTACGACAACGCGAAAAAATGGTGTGCGGATTTTTCCCATACGCATAAGACGAATTTTTGTAGCCAAGAAAGTTGTACTCCTATAAGTGTGTGTCCTACCTAGAGATCGCAGCGGGGTGCGCAATCAAAAGATCTGACGTCGGATTTCTAATGTTGTCGGGGGTAGAGGGCCCCATCAACAGGTTCCGTATTCTGCCATTGCCGCCCACAATTGCGAAATTGAGCCCTACTGACCCTCCTCTAAGGCTCGTTTAGCTGGATTGCCTGACTTGGACTTCTTCTTCTGAGGCACATTCTTTGGCGCAGCCTTAGGCATCGCAGGCATTCCCATTCCACCAAGACCTTGCGGCATTCCACCATTTCGAACTTGTTTCATCATTTTTTGTGCCGCACTAAAGCGTTCCACTAATGAATTCACATCAGAGACTTTGCGACCACTTCCTAATGCAATACGTGCACGGCGCCCACCGTTGAGAACTTTAGGATCGCGACGCTCTATCGGTGTCATTGATTGAACGATTGACTTAGTGCGAACAAGTTCTGACTCATCAAAGTTATCAATCTGCTTTTTCATAGCGCCTGCACCTGGCAACATTGCAAGCATCTTCGACATTGAACCCATATTCGACATTGCTTCCAATTGTTCAAGGAAATCCTCAAGTGTGAAATCCTCTCCACTTTCAAACTTCTTCTCTAATCTTTCTGCGCTATCTGTCTTAAAAGCCTTCTTTGCTTGTTCAGCTAGCGTTGCAACATCGCCCATTCCCAAAATTCGTGAAGCCATGCGATCTGGATAGAAAATATCAAAATCTGCAAGCTTTTCGCCAGTAGATGCAAACATGATGGGACGCTTTGTTAGCGATGCAATGGAAAGTGCCGCGCCGCCTCGAGCATCACCATCGAGTTTTGTGAGTACCACACCATCGAAGCCCACACCATCAAGGAATGCCTGAGAGGTACGAACAGCATCTTGACCGATCATTGCATCGACGACAAATAAGATTTCATCAGGTTGTACGGCGTCGCGAATATCTCGCGCTTGTTTCATGAGCTCTTCATCAATACCTAAGCGACCTGCAGTATCGACAATGACCATGTTGTATTGCTTCGATTTTGCAAAGGCGATTCCATCGCGAGCAACTTTGACCGGATCCCCAACACCACTTCCAACTTCTGGTGCAAATACCGGAACACCAATACTTTCTCCCACAACTTGTAGTTGAGTGACAGCATTAGGACGCGCTAAATCTGAGGCAATAAGTAGCGGTGTATTTCCTTGATCGGCGTAAAACTTTGCAAGCTTTCCAGCAAGAGTTGTCTTACCTGCGCCTTGCAGACCTGCCAACATAATTACTGTTGGAGGGTTTTTAGCAAAACGGACTCTGCGCGCTTCGCCTCCCAGAATTTCAATGAGTTCTTTATTGACGATTTCAAAGATTGCATTTGCTTGATTTGTACCCGATTGCAATTGTGGAAGGGCTGCCAGGGATTTTTCTTGAATCAGAGCAACAAAGTTCTCCACCACACTCTGAGCGACATCTGCTTCTAGCAGCGCTAATCGAATATCAGTACATGTGTTTTCGATATCGCTAGCAGATAATTTCCCGCGGATGCGAAGAGATGAAAATGCTCCGCCAATTCGGGTAGTCAGTGATTCAAACATAGGTGCAGAGCCTACTTGAGCATTGCTGCCAGACGTTCACGAACTTCGCGTGCACGTTCATCACTGAGCGCTCCCCCACTAATTTCTGTGACGTATAAGGTATCGATTGCTTCGGCTCCAAGTGTTGTGACAATAGCTGAGCGAATATCGACCTGTGATTGCGTCACTGCTGCGCCAATTCTAAAGAGCAGTGCAGGACGGTCATGGCTTCGAACTTCAAAGACAGTTGCATCCGTTGCCGCATCTCTAATTGATTCAACTATTGGCGCTGGGACTGGAATAGTTGGAAGTTGGGCATATGCAAGTGCTCGATCATTGATTCGCTCTTCAATGCCCCTTGAATTCTTAAGTCCAGCTTCAATATCGCGATGTAGCTTCTCCGCAGTAATAGTTGGAGCATGTGGATCGGGTGTAACAATCCATTTCATAACAGCAGATGGACCATGTGATTTAGTGCGAGCAGAGCGAACATCTAGGCGAGCAAGGTTGAGAACGCCTGCAACAATGGAGAGAAGTCCTGGTTTATCTGGTGCAATTATCTCGATTGAATAATCAGAATCGCGCTCCTCTAAAGTAACTCGGAGAATTCCCGCTTGTGCTACCTCACGCTGTTCATCACTAATATCTGGTTGCAGGGCAATCGTGCTCCCACTCATCGTGTTACGAACTCGACTCACCAACTCGGATACAAGACTTGCCTTCCATTCACTCCATGCCGCTCGCCCCGTTGCTTCACCGTCGGCAATGCTGAGTGCATGAAGTAGTTCGAGAGTTTCTAAATCAGGCATCACAGCAAGAATTGAGGCAATAGTTGCAGGATCATCTAAGTCGCGACGTGTAGCAGTTGCAGATAGCAAGAGGTGATGTAGCACCAGAATTTTCAAAGTTTCGATATCTTCTTGTGGGAAACCAAAACGCTTTGCTAATGGTTCGATAAGACGAGCTCCGCGCTCTGAGTGATCTTCTTGTGTCCCCTTCCCAATGTCATGAAAGAGAGCGCCAACGAGTAATAAATCTGGGCGGTGCACATTGCGAGTGAGGGCTGCAGCTCGCACTGCTGTTTCCACCATATGTCTATCAACTGTATGTCTATGAAGAACATTGCGCTGAGGTAATGATCGAACGCTATTCCATTCAGGAATCCACGAGAAAATAATCTCTTCTTGGTCTAGTGCTTCGAAAATGCCAACCATTGCGCTTCCCGCACCAATCAATGCAACTAAATTCTCACGTGCTTCACGCGGCCATGGATTCGATAATTGCGCACCGCCCTCTTTGAGAATTACAGATAGCCGCGCGCATGTATCCAGTGATAACGGCAAGCCAAGTTGGGCTGCTTTTGCAGCAGCTCGAAGTCCAATAACTGGATCTGCATTCATATCTTCCAATTCATCGATTACAACTTCTTGATGCGCAACGCTAATTCCACCACCAAGTGGTGTGGTGCGGGGCTTTCGAAGAATTCTGCCAAGTCCATCTTTTCCTTTGAAATCTATTCTGTGCCATGTTGAGTTGAGTAGATAATCAACTGATCGCGCCGCACGTGCAACATCGCTCATCAATAAATCTGCATCGCCATATTCGAGATGCTTAGCAACTAAATCTTGTTCTTGGAAAAGCAGTCGATCACGATTCTTCTTTGTTACTTCATGCAAAGATTCTCGAACGCTTGCAAGTGTGGATTCAGCCCAGCTAATGCGCTCCAATGCAATATCTACTGCACCACTCATTTTTATTGCGCGAAGAGCATTGATATCGCGCAAGCCACCGCGAGCCTCTTTCAAATCTGGCTCCAGTAAATAGGCCAACTCACCTGCCCGTTCATGACGTTCTTCAAGTGAGAGTCGAAGCTGTGGAAGTCGCTTACGTGACTCTTTTCTCCACGAATCAATAGAGTCATGTTGCACAGCTGCTACAAGATCGGCATCCCCGCACACAAGGCGAATATCTAAAAGTCCTAGCGCGACCTTTAAATCATCATGTGCGGCATCACGAGTTTGAGTTCGTGTGCGAACGGAATGATCAACGCTATTTGTATCCCACATTGGATAGAGCAATTTATTGGCGAACTCACTGAGTTCGCTTTCACTAAATGAATCATTGTGCAAAATCAAAATATCTAAATCAGAACCAGGAGAGAGTTCTGCTCTCCCATAACCACCCACGGCAGCAAGTGCTATTCCTGAATGTTCTGCTTTCGGAGGAAGAAATGTAAGCGCTTCATTAAAAAGTGAAGCGAGGTACCGATCGCTCTCGTTCGATCGGTACCTACGCTCACGTGTTCCCATGGTGGCACTTTAGGGGCGAACCCTAAATTGCATCCACTCCGCGTTCACCAGTACGAACGCGGACAATTTGATCAACTGGAGTTGTCCATACTTTGCCATCTCCAATAGATCCTGTTGATGCAGCCTTGACAATGACATCTACTACAGAAGATGCATCACTGTCATCGACTAACACCTCCAGTCGTACTTTGGGTACAAGATCCACCGTGTATTCGGCGCCACGGTAAACCTCTGTGTGCCCTCTTTGTCGCCCGAACCCACTTGCCTCTGACACTGTCATGCCATGTACGCCATGTGCTTGCAGAGCACTTTTTACATCATCGAGTTTGAATGGTTTGAGAATTGCAGTAATGAGTTTCATTAGAAAGCACCTCCGCGTGATGAGCTAGACATTTCATATGCAGTCTCGGCATGTTCGCCTAGATCGATACCTTCGATTTCAACATCACGTGTGACGCGGAAACCAATGGTTTTCTCGATAATGAAACCGAGAATCAGTGTGACAATGAATGAATAAGCAGCAACTACTCCAACACCGAGTGCTTGCTTTGCAAGTAGTGCGCTGCCGCCACCATAGAGAAGTCCATCGACACCAACGCTGTTTACAAATTGGCTTCCGAAGAATCCAACAGATAGTGAGCCCCATACTCCGCCCACTAAGTGAACGCCGACGACATCGAGTGAGTCATCGAATCCGAACTTGTATTTCAGGCTCACTGCTAGTGAGCAAAGAATTCCTGCAATAAAACCAATGACAACAGCTGCCCATGGAGCAACAAATGCACATGCTGGAGTAATTGCAACAAGTCCTGAAATTGCTCCTGATGCAGCGCCAAGAGTCGTTGGGTGACCGTTGCGAATCTTTTCAACAAGGATCCATCCAAGAAGTGCGCCCGCTGTTGCAACTTGAGTGTTTATCAATGCAAGTCCAGCAATTCCATTTGCAGCAAGTGATGAACCGGCATTGAAGCCAAACCATCCAAACCACAAAAGAGCAGCGCCTAGGAGTACGAGTGGCAGTGAGTGAGGACGCATTGATTCTTTACGCCATCCGACTCGCTTTCCAAGAACAATAGCAAGTGCTAAACCAGCTGCTCCTGCATTGATATGCACAGCGGTTCCTCCCGCAAAGTCTTCAAGACCTTTACCTGCAAGGAAGCCAGTTCCCGTAACAGTGTCGCCAACTTTGTTTCCAAATGCGAATACCCAGTGTGCAACTGGGAAATAAACAATGGTTGACCAGATTGCAACAAAGACTGCCCACGCAGTGAACTTTGTACGATCTGCAATAGCACCCGAGATAAGTGCTGGAGTAATAATTGCAAACATCAATTGGAATGCAGCAAATACCAACAATGGAATTGGATAAATTCCACCATTATTTGTAAATTCATTTACCTGTCCACCTAGTCCAGAGAATGAAAAGCCTCCATACCAAGGTGAATCTGCTGTATGACCGAATGCTATTTCAAAACCATAAATAACCCATAGAACACTTACGATGCCGATAGTAATCATCGACATCATCATCATATTGAGGGCGCTCTTTGTTCGAACCATTCCACCGTAGAAGAAAGCTAAACCAGGTGTCATAAGAAGAACGAGAGCGGTGCTTGCCAACATCCAGGCTGTATCGCCAGAATTGAGAACAATCTCTTCCATTTATTTTCCTAACATAAAGGTGCGCTAGATATGCGCCAGAGTCTCGCCTTTGAGATGGCCCAAAGATGCACCACCTGCGTTACAGAAAATGGCGTGTTGTGTTACATCTGTGTTAAACCGCGAAGGTAACTCTCGCGATCAAAGGGGGCAAAATCGCCCTCAGACTCCCCTGTTCCTACCCATTTGATGGGAATTCCTAGTTCAGCCTCGATTGCTAAGGCAACACCACCACGAGCACTTCCATCGAGCTTGGTAAGAATTATTCCGGTGACACCGATGCTCTCGGTAAAGATGCGTGCTTGGGTTATCCCGTTATGACCAGTTGTTGCATCGATAACTAGCAGCACTTCGTTTATAGGCAATACTTTTTCTACAACTCGTTTTACTTTTCCAAGTTCTGCCATCAAATCATTTTTATTGTGCAATCTGCCGGCAGTATCAATAATCAAGAAATCTGCCACTTGGCCAACGGCAACCTGCGCACTATCAAATGCCACTGATGCAGGATCGCCATTATTTTTGCCAGAAATTACTTCAATACCTAGGCGAACTCCCCATGTTCGAAGTTGATCAACTGCTGCGGCGCGAAATGTGTCAGCTGCGGCAAGGACGACTTTACTTTTTTGCCCTTGTAAATACGCTGCAAGTTTCGCAACTGATGTTGTCTTTCCGGTTCCATTGACACCAACTACAAGGATTGTTGTTGGACCGCTTTGCGCACGGCTTATTTCACGAGATTGCGTAGATAAGCGTGCAAGAAGAATTTGATGTAAGCCCTCTTCAGGGTTATCACTTTTGCTCTTCTTTGCTTCATCAATGAGTTGGCGCGAGAGAGTAGGACCAATATCTGATTCGAGAAGTTCGCTATACAACTCTTCCCAATCACTATTAGAGAGAGATGTAGCACTCTTTATCTTGCTAAGGAATTTAGAAAAGATCCCCATTGAACTTAGCTTGCGTCAGATTCACGCAGACGTTGCGAAATCACTTCAGTAACGCCATCGCCGCGCATTGTGACACCGTAGAGCGCATCAGCAATTTCCATTGTGCGCTTTTGGTGAGTAATGATGATTAATTGAGAACTTGCACGAAGCTCTTCAAAAATAACTAGCAGGCGGCCAAGGTTTACATCATCGAGGGCTGCTTCAACTTCATCGAGTACATAGAAAGGACTTGGACGTGCTTTAAAGATTGCGACAAGCATTGCAACAGCCGTGAGAGATTTTTCTCCACCAGAGAGCAATGAAAGTCGCTTGATTCTCTTTCCTGGAGGGCGTGCCTCTACATCGACACCTGAAATAAGTGGATTATCAGGATCGGTCAAAATTAAGCGACCATCTCCACCTGGAAATAGTCGAGAGAAGATATCTTCGAAGTGCTTAGCCGTTTCTGTGTAAGCCTCCATAAAGATCTGCTGCACGCGATCATCAACTTCTTTAATGATATCGAGCAGATCTTTCTTCGTATTCTTCAAATCTTCTAATTGTTCTGCAAGGAATTTCAAACGCTCCTCAAGGGCTGTGAACTCCTCTAGAGCTAATGGATTTACTTTGCCAAGGAGTGCAAGTGAGCGCTCTGTTGCAGCGAGGCGCTTTTCTTGTTGGTCGCGGCGATAAGGAACCATCTCAGTTGCAACAATTTCACCTGTCTCGGTCTCAAAAAATGTTGGAACATCTTTATCTGGACCGTATTCATTGACGAGTGAGGTGAGATCGATTCCAAACTCTTCGACTGTCTTTGCTTCAAGAGTTTCAATACGCAAACGCTGTTCTGCTCGCGCAATCTCATCGCGGTGAACACTTGAAGTCAGTTGATCAAGTTCGGATGTGAGTTCGCGACCACGTGTTCGAATCGTCAGAGTTTCGCCTTCACGCGATACACGCGATTCTTCGAGTCGCGCACGCTCTGTTGCAGCCTTAGCGATTGAGCGCTCTATGTGAATAAGTGCTTCATATGCAGCCTCTGCAATTGCTTGTGAAATAACTGCACCGCGTGCGCGAGCACCACGACGCGAAAGCGCGCGCTCTGATGCTTCACGTTCAGCCTTTGCTGATGCCTCAAGTGCAGCAGCGCGTGCACCAACAGAATCAACGCGTTCTTCAATTGTGCGCACAGCCAGACGTGCCTCAACTTCTACAGTTCGAGCATCAGAAACCTTGTTACGTAAATCTTCGGTATGTGAGTGATCTGGTTCGCTGACTTCACCGCGTTGTTCTAATTGCTTTTGTGCAATCGCTAAATCATTTTCATCACGAGATTTTGCAACAGATGCCTCAGTAATTGATGCTTGTAATCTCTCGACTTCTGCCATTGCAGATTTCATATGCTGACCAGAGACTGCAAGTTGCTCAGTAAGTGCTGCAATGCGTGCATCAGATTCGTTGAGTTTGGAGAGTGCAATATCGAATGCACTTTGTTTGTCGCCAACTTCTGTTGTAACTGTTGAGATTTCAAATCGAAGTCGATCGCAATTATGAGCGAGTGTCTCTAGCTTCTTTCCAAGATCTTCAATCAAAGCCCTGACCTCAATGAGTGATGCTGAAGATTTTGATCCACCGCGTGCGCGAGAAGCAGAGAGAATATCTCCGTCTTTGGTTACAACTGTGAGGGTTGGATGGGAGCGCAAAATATCGCCCGCTTCGTTGGCGCTTTCTGCAACGACAATATGACTAAGCAGTGATGCTAATAGATCTCCGATTCGGCCAGAGCGAATATGAGCACTTACTGGAGTCAGCGATGATGGAATCGAAATATTAGATGGGGCATGTCCTGGTTGATATACCAATACATCCGCTTGACCAAGATTTTCACTGCGCAGAGTTCTAAGCGCAGTTACTGCGGCACTGAGATCTTGAACAACAACTGCATCTGCATATTGGCCAAGGGCGGCGGCGGCAGCGCTCTCCCAACCAGAATCAATTTCAATAAGGGATGCAATGCTTCCGATGATTTGCACTCCACGAGCATCACGAATTAGCGCTGATGCACCGTCACGATTAGCTGTTGTGAGTTGAAGTGCTTCTAGCTTTGATTCCACAGAATTTCGCTCACGGTCTGCGCCATGTTCTGCCTCAACTAGGTCAGCAAGTTTCTTCTTTGAAAATTCGAGCGCATTCTTTGCGCCTTCAAATTGTGAATCTAATCCGATTTCACCTGAATCTGCACTTGCAATCTCTAGCTCAAAAATTGAATATTCGCGACGTGCACTTTCAACTCGCTCTTGTGCATCATTGCGAGCTTTTGTAAGGCGAGCAATTTCTTCAGCGATTGCCTCAAGACGTGCCGCCAATGATTTGATGTGGCCCTCTTGGCGCGCT
This sequence comes from Bifidobacterium breve, assembly GCA_945873335.1. Taxonomy (GTDB): domain Bacteria; phylum Actinomycetota; class Actinomycetes; order Nanopelagicales; family Nanopelagicaceae; genus Planktophila. The sequence goes on from CAMCCH010000025.1 coordinate 8,980, forward strand.
GTTCCTTCGCGAGCATCGGCAATAGCGCGCATTGCAGCAGCGATTGTGTCTTCATCAATTTTGAGTGCCGCTTCAGCAGTTGCGAGTTCTTGCGTCGCTTTCTGCAATCCATTTTGTGCATCAAGAACACTTTGTCGCAAAGTATTTTCTTCATTGCGTAAAGCTTTTGCTTCAGTATCCATCGCTTCAGGATCGCGTCCTGCACTACGTGCCTCTTCTGCCTCTTCGGCTAAGAAGCGTGAACGCTCTTGCGCCAGGCTCTGGGTTCCACGAAATTTTTCACGCAATGAGTTCAAGTTGTAAAAATTCTCTTGCGCTGCAACAAGTAGGGGACCTTCATATGCACTTTGGAGATCGAGTGCTTCTTCGCGTGCACGAACTCTTTCGAGTTCACCATCAACAATTGCTCGACGCTCACGCAGCGCTGTCTCATCAGCAACTTCGGCATCGAGTGTTCTAGAAAGTGAGATGTAATCATCGGCTAGTAATCGAAGTTTTGCATCGCGCAAGTCGGCTTGGATAGTGGCAGCCTTCTTAGCAACTTCTGCCTGCTTACCTAGTGGGCGAAGTTGGCGACGAAGTTCAACTGTTAGATCTTGAACACGAGCTAAATTTGTCTGCATTGAATCGAGTTTGCGAAGTGCTTTCTCTTTGCGCGTGCGGTGCTTGAGCACACCTGCCGCTTCTTCAATAAATCCACGACGTTCTTCGGGAGTCGCCATCAAAATTGCATCGAGTTGACCCTGGCCAACGATGACGTGCATTTCGCGACCGATACCTGAATCACTGAGTAGTTCTTGAATATCTAGAAGACGGGATGCTTCACCATTTATTTGATATTCACTTTGACCATTGCGGAAAAGAATTCGAGAGATAGTTACTTCGGTGTAATCAATGGGAAGTGATCCATCGGTGTTATCAATTGTTACTGATACTTCTGCGCGACCAAGTGGAGCGCGACCTGAAGTTCCAGCGAAAATTACATCTTCCATCTTTCCGCCGCGAAGAGATTTTGCGCCTTGCTCACCCATTACCCATGTGAGCGCATCTACAACGTTGCTCTTGCCAGAACCATTTGGGCCAACGACGCAAGTAATACCTGGTTCGAGGCGTAAGGTTGTGGCAGAGGCAAAGGACTTAAAGCCCTTGAGCGTCATACTCTTCAAATACACGCGGTAAACCTATCGCTTTACGCGTGCACTTTTGTTCTTCAACGCGAGCGCCTTAACCCTCGAGTTCTACTTCACTCTCTGCTTTCAAACGTTCGTATGCAGTGCGCGCTGCAACTTGTTCTGCCTCACGCTTACTTTTTCCGCCACCTTCGCTAAGTGCAACACCTGCAAGCATTGCCACAGCCATGAAATTCTTATCGTGATCTGGGCCCTCTTCAGTAACAATATATTCAGGAACTCCGCGACCAAGTGATGCAGCTAATTCTTGCAGCGCTGTCTTTCCATCGAGTCCAGCACCGCGCGCTAATGCACTCTCCATAGTTGAACGAATGAGGAGTCGAACTACTTGTGTGCATTTTTCGAAACCAGAGTGCAAATAAACAGCGCCAATTAGTGCTTCTAGGGCATCGGCCAGTAATGAATTTTTATCACGACCACCAGTTACTTCTTCACCTTTGCCGAGGCGAATATATTTTCCAAGTTCTAATTCGCGAGCGATATCTGCAAGAGCGCGCATATTTACAATTCCAGAACGCAATGGAGATAAACGACTCTCATCTAAATCTGGATAGCGAAGATAAAGCTCTTCAGTAACGATTAGACCCAAAACAGAATCGCCTAAGAATTCCAGACGTTCGTTAGTCTCTTTTGCACCAGTCTCATAAGCAAATGAGCGATGCGTAAATGCCAACTCGAGCAACGCAGGATCAATTTCAATCCCAAGACGCTGTGTTAGCACCGAACTCAGATCAGACCTCTAGGACCTGGCGACGGTTATATGTACCGCAGGTTGGGCATGCAGTGTGTTGCAATTTCGGTTGCTGGCATTGTGGGCAGGCAGCAAGGGCAGCAGCAGTTGTTTTCCACTGGCTACGACGTGAGCGCGTCTTTGAACGCGACATTTTTCGCTTTGGTACTGGCACTTTTCTAACCTCGTCTTTCAATTCGCAGCGATGGCTGCAGGCGGTAAGTATCCCTCAAAAGGGCTAAATCTTGAAATCGTCCCCTGACATAGGCTCGGGATCTAGCGTCAATCCAGCTAAGCCCTTCCATCGCACATCGATGACCTCATGAAGATGATCGGCCTCAAGTTCTGCCCATTTGCCACCGCAATCTGGACAAAGTCCTGGGCAATCTTGGCGACAGAGTGGATTGATAGGAAGTTCGAGAACGATTGCATCGCGAATTGGTGTCTCCAAATCAATGTAATCGCCCTCCATCTCTAATTCATCATCATTATCTAGATCATCGACATCTGAATCTATTTTCTTTCCACCCTTATTGCGGCGCCCACCTTTGTCATTCGTTGGCGTGTAGCGATACAGCTCCTGAATTGCGCGATCAATATCTAGTTCAATGGGATCTAAGCAGCGTGTGCATTCACCGATTGCTGTGGCAAAAATTTGCGCACTGACAAGCACGCCTTCGGTAACAGATTCAAGGCGCATATCGACTTCAATAGTGGCAGCAGTCGGCACGGAAATAAGTGGAATTCCAACAGGTTCTTGGAGAACTAAATCGAGTTCATACTCTTTCATCTCCCCCGCACGGCGCGGAAGTTCATAGGTATTAAACTTATATATCTCAGATGGACGAGGCATGAGCGAAGAATTAGTTATCGTCAGCTAATTGCGAAAGTACATCTTTATCGTTAGCGCCGGCGAGGCGATCTCGTCCTCGAGCAACAGCATCCATAGTTTTATTGAGGATTACTTCAAGTGTTGCCAGGCGACCATCGATATATTCCTCAACTTGTGCGCGCTCTTCTTCGGCAATCACGCGAGCATCATCGAGAATCCTTTTTGCCTCATCGCGCGCTGCCGCAACGATTGAAGTCTGTTCAACCATTCGTGCTACTTCTTCGCGGGCATTTGCGACAAGTGTGTCTGCGCTAATTCGGCCATCTTCGATAATCGAATCACGAGAAGAGATGATTGCTTCAGCATCTTCTAAATCGGTAGGCAGCGAAGCGCGCGCTCCATCAAGTATCTCAAGCATCTCGCCGCGGTGAACAACACAGGATGCAGAAAGTGGAACCCCACGTGCCTCTTCCACCATTGTTATTGCAGAAGTTAGTTTCTCTACTGAGTCCATGATTATTTCCTTGCTACTTGTGCTTTGAGTACTGCATTTACATTTTTTGGAACCATCGAAGAGACATCTCCACCATAGTGGGCAAGCTCCTTGACAAGGGATGAAGATAAGAATGAATGCGCAGGCGCTGTCGCCATAAACATTGTTTCAATCCCTGATTGCAAATTTACTTGTGCCATTTGGAGTTCATAATCAAAGTCAGTTACCGCCCGAAGTCCTTTGACGATTGCCTGCACTGAATTTGTCTTGCAATAATCAACTAGAAGTCCACTCCAAGAATCCACGATCACATTTGAAAATTTTGAGGTAGTTTCGCGAATCATTTCAATGCGCTCTGCAACAGTGAAAAGGCTTGCCTTTGTGCGGTTTTCTAAGACTGCAACAACTACTTGATCAAAATGAGCACTCGCGCGTTCAATGATGTCGAGGTGGCCATAGGTGATGGGATCAAAAGATCCTGGACATACGGCGCGCTTCATGGGTGAAACGCTAGCAAGAGATGCCCGTGTTATCCATTCTCAGGCGTGATGGAGGCGGCATTAGCGTAATAAATCGTGGCCTGTCCATAATTTCGTTCACGCACTGGCTCATAAGACTCTGGCCATGTAAATGTTCCACCTTTTGCTCTGCGCTCTACAGCAATAAATGCATCACTTTTTAGAAAATTTCCTTGAGCAAGTAATCGCAATACTTCTTCTAACTGCGAACTTGGAAAATCATAGGGAGGATCTATGTACACCAAGTGATATTGATCATGAGCGGGGTCGCTAACAAATCTTTGAACTGAGATTGAGTAGAGATGAAATTTTCCAGTTGGTCCCGCTTTGCCAACTATTTCACTATTTGTCGTGATAGTTTTTATTGCATCACTCTCATTTTCTACACCGTGAACAAGAGTTGCTCCGCGCGAAAGCGCTTCAAGCCCAATAGCCCCTGAGCCCGCAAAGAGATCAAGGACATGAAGTCCTAGAAAATCTCCGAACTCTGAAGTAAGCGAGGAGAACAAACCCTCACGTGCTCGATCAGAGGTTGGCCTTGTTGCACCTGACACGGTGGATAGCGTGCGTCCTTTTGCAACACCGGCAATAATTCTCATGAGTACTAACCCTTATCCAAATAATCAACTGCTTCGTCGGCTTGCAGAACTTTTAGTTCGGCTTGCAGCAAAGGATAGGCGCTCAAATCATTATCGCTATCCACTAGCTCGCTCGCATCAGTGCGTGCGCTCTCAATAAGATCTTCATCGCGCAATACTCTCAAGAGTCGCAAATGCGATCGCGTACCTGATTGGTTGCTTCCTAAAACATCACCTTCACGTCTTTGATCCAAGTCAATTCGTGAGAGTTCGAAGCCATCGAGTGTTGATGCCACTGCCTCAAGACGCATTCTTGCTGGTGATTCTATTGGCGCACTGCTCACAAGTAGACATAAACCAGGTGAAGTTCCTCGACCAACACGACCACGCAATTGATGAAGTTGCGAGACGCCGAAACGGTCGGCATCCATGATGACCATCACTGTTGCATTAGCAACGTCGACACCAACTTCAATAACTGTTGTTGAAACAAGTACATCTATCTCACCGGCTGCAAATGCTTTCATTGTTGAATCTTTATCATCTGCGCTCATTCGCCCATGCAACATAGCCACTCGCAGCCCTGCCAATGGCCCGCCGTGAAGCTTTGGAGCGAGTTCTTCAACGGATGCTAAATCACTCGTAGTCTCGCCGAAGAGGAAATCCATGTCTGCATCTTCATTAGAGGTTGCACTAATACGTGGCGCAACGATGTATGCCTGATGCCCCATGGCTACTTCTTCTTTGATGCGGCTCCATGCTCGTTCAACAAATGCTGGTTTTTCCAATACTGGAACTACGTGAGTTGTAATTGGTTGTCGTCCAAGTGGTAACTCACGAAGTGTTGAGACATCTAAATCACCAAAGACTGTCATTGCAACAGTTCGTGGAATTGGCGTTGCAGTCATGACAAGTAGATGTGGAGGTTTCTCTGCTTTTTCTTTTAGTGCATCTCTTTGTTCCACACCGAATCTATGTTGTTCATCTACAACAATGAGACCTAAATCTTTGAATTCAACTTTCTCACCAAGAAGTGCGTGCGTACCAATGACTATTCCAGCATCTCCAGAGGCCGCAAGTGCGAGTGCTTCTTTACGTGCTGCAGCGCTTTGAGATCCAGTAATCAAAGTAACTTGCGTTGCATGCTCTGGTGCTCCAAGCATTCCGCCGTGTCCCAATGTTCCAAGTAATTTCTCAAACGTTCTTACATGTTGGGCGGCCAATACTTCTGTCGGAGCAAGAAGTGCTGCCTGACCACCGCTATCAATAACGGATAACATCGCGCGAAGAGCAACAATAGTTTTACCCGAACCAACTTCACCTTGAAGTAAGCGATGCATTGGATGTGACTGCGCTAAATCGCTCTCAATTTCTTTACACACCTCTAGCTGACCACCAGTGAGTTGGAAAGGCAGGGAGGCATCAAAGGCATCCAATATTCCACCTGGTTTAGGTGCGCGCGATTGTGTGTGGAGTTTGCGCAACTCGTTGCGGCGAAGCACGAGTAATAGTTGTAGTAAAAATGCTTCATCAAAGGTCAATCGCTCCCGCGATAGCTCAGCGCTATCTAAATCCATTGGTTTATGAAGTTGAACTAGGGCTTGCTGCAATGTTGGATACGAATGCTTTGCTCTGATCTTTTCAGGCAAGAAATCTTGGAGTTCATCGAGTGAATCGATAACTAATTCCATACATTGCGCGATCTTCCATGATGGCAACTTCGATGAAGCGGGATAAACAGGTAAGTACTTTCCTGCAAAATCTTCCACTGCGCTATCAACATCGCTGCCATCGGGAATCATTTCGTAATCAGGGTGTGCAAGTTGTCGCTTTCCATTGAAAAGGCCGACTTTGCCTGCAAAGAGTCCCTGTCTGCCAACTCGTAATTCCTTCTCTCTCCAGGCTTGATTGAAGAAGGTGAGTGAGAGTTTTGCGCTTCCATCAGTGACGATTACTTCAAAAATACTCCCCTTGCGTCCCTGCAATCTGCGATTTGAAGCGCTGTGAACTTGGGCCAAGATTGTTACTTCATCGCCCTCTTGCAAAGTAGAAATATCGGTGAGTTCGCCTCGAACAACATAGCGACGTGGGTAATGGCGCAATAAATCGCCAACCTCTTTCATATCAAATGTTGTCGAGAGGACTTTCGCGGTGCGATCTCCCACCACATTGGTGAGTCGTGTTTCAAGATCGGCCATGTCTATGATTCTGCCTCACTATGGGCGCTCATGAGCGCAATAGCGCTGCGCCCACGCCTGCGATTAGCCATCGGGGGTAGCCTCACGCTAATCTTGCGCCTTAGTAATTGACGCTAGCGACAAATCTGGCAAATAAATAAAAGGAGTACTGCTGTGGCATCAACATGCGATATCTGTGGCAAAGGGCCCAGCTTTGGCAATAACGTTTCACACTCTCAGGTAAAGACTCGTCGTCGCTGGAATCCAAATATTCAGCGCGTACGCACTCTTGTTGGTGGCGGAAC
>CAMCCH010000026.1 GCA_945873335.1 Bifidobacterium breve
TGGCGAGCAACTTCTGCTACTAAATCTCCAACGCGCGCAGCACCATCGAGCATTGAATACTCGGTATGTACGTGTAAATGGACAAATGAATCAGATGACATGATGAGCGAGGTTAGTCCTTAGGGAAGGACTGCGTCGGAAAGCAACGCCAAAGAGCCGATGAGGTCAGCGGGATACGGTACTTCAAATCTCATATCGTGACCTGATACTGGATGTTTGAAACGAAGTTCTTTGGCATGAAGCCATGGTCGAGACATGGCCAGACTTGCAGCCAATACCGGATCTGCTCCATATGTCATATCCCCCACGAGTGGGTGATTGAGTGCAGAGAAATGAACTCTAATTTGATGAGTGCGTCCAGTCTCTAATTCAACTTGCACGAGTGAGACTCCGCGATAAAACTCAATAACTTCATAGTGAGTAATTGATGGTTTTCCTTGTGCAACAACTGCAAATCGATGATCCTCTTTTGGATGTCGATCTATCGGTGCATCAATAGTTCCCGTTGTGGGATCCATATGTCCTTGAATGAGGGCGTGATAAATTTTCTCAACACTGCGATCACGAAATGCCTCTTTGAGAACGCTAAATGCCCGATCACTCTTTGCAACAATCATCAAGCCACTTGTGCCAACATCGAGGCGATGAACAATTCCTTGACGCTCTGCAGGACCACTAGTTGAAACAGAATATCCAGCAGCCATAAGTGCGCCAACAACTGTTGGGCCAGTCCATCCTGGACTTGGGTGCGCAGCGCAACCAACTGGCTTATCAATGACGATGAGGTCATCATCGTCAAAGACCACACGTAATCCATCTAATGGTGTCAATGGAATTGGTGCTGCATTTATTTGTTCTGGTAATAAAACTTCAATAATTTGACCTGCTTCTACTCGCGCCGATTTCATCATCGCTTCGCCATTAGTGGTGATATCGCCATCTTCTAAAAGGCGAACTACTGATGTTCTGGAGAGTCCGAGTACGCGAGTAAGAGCGCTATCGATTCGCTCACCTGCTACCCCTTCAGGAACTGAAAGAGTTCGTAATTCTCGTGCCATTTCTAAACTCCAGGCTTATCTGGTCGATCATTTCTGGGGGCAACTGGCGCAATATTGCGCACTGAAAGGATGACCGAAATTCCAGCTGCCACAACAATAGCGCTATCTGCAACATTAAATATTGGCCAATGAGGTAGGGCAATCCAATCAATAACGTGTCCCCTCAAGAAACCTGGAGCACGAAAAATACGATCGCTGAGATTTCCAAGAACGCCACCAAGGAGTAATCCAAGAACAAGGGCCCATCCGCGATGAACAATGCGAGGTGCGAAATAAGTGATCAGGAGAATAACTGCCAAGGCGAAAAGTGAGAGAAAAAGCGTTGCACTCGTTGCGAAACTAAATGCAGCTCCTGGATTCCGCACAAAGGTAAGTTGAAGAAATGAACCAATCAATTTTACTGGCTCGCGTTGTGAGAGAGTCGAAACTGCCCATGTTTTAGTTGCTAGATCTACAAGAAAGATAAACCAAGCGCAAGCATAAAGAAAGCGCCAATGCTGTTGAGGACTTTGGCGCAACTTAGCGCCGCTCTTCCTTCTGCTTACAAACCATGCAAAGAGTTGCACGAGGGAAAACTTGCAGACGAGCTTTACCAATAATATTTCCACACTCTTCGCACTTACCGTACGTCTTATTATCAATTCGTTCAAGTGCTCGCTCAGTTTGAAGAACCATTTCGCGAGCATTTATCACAAGAGACATTTCATGTTCGCGCTCGAAAGTCTTGGTTCCAGCATCTGCTTGATCATCACCAGATCCTTCACCTGATTCTTTAATCAGTGAATCCATCTCGGCTTCAACTAGGGTTAACTCATGTTGTAAGCGGAGTAAATCTTTTGTGACTTCGCTACGAATAGCCTTGAGCTCTGCCGCGCTCCATGGTGATTCATTGTCACTAACAACTACTGGAGTTGGTGCACCTTTGATTGGCTTGAGCGGTGCAACTTTCTTTCCACTTTTTGTCGGCCGTGGTGGAGGAAGCATTGTGAGACGGCGCTCTTCAACGACTGGAACAACCACTGGTGCAACAATTGTGGAGACACTCACAGTCTGAGATTTTTCATCAACAGTCAGTGTTGTCTTTGAAGGAAATGGTTTTCCTGGAGCCTTCTTGACTGGAATGCTCTTTACGGCGCTCTTCTTCGCGACAGCTTTCTTAGCGGGCGCTTTTTTAGCAGGAGCTTTTTTAGCAGGAGCTTTTTTAGCAGCGACTTTCTTTGCAGGCGCCTTTTTAGCTACAGGCTTCTTAGCTGCGCTCTTCTTTACTGGGGCGCTTTTCTTAGGCATGGCGCGCACCTTATGCCGAATCGGGCGATGGCACCAACTTCGCCACGGGTAAATAGCTCAGGCGATGCTCTAGACTCCTGCCTGTACACATTTCGAGCGTTGACGGGGCCATCACCTCACGAGCTTGTTGGAAGAGTCGAGTGAATATTCATTCGAGGTAGAACCAACGGTGTTGCTAATAAGAGGTATCGAGAATTCGATACAAGGCGGGTGGTACCGCGAGTTATCCATTGAGATGGATATTCGTCCCTCCAGTTCCATATGTCGGAGCTATCTGGAGGGTTTTTTTATGTCATTTCGTGCGATTCCTGCATCGATAGATCTGCCTGCAATGGAACATTCAATTCTTAAATTTTGGAGAGAAAACTCCATATTCGAAGAGAGCACTAAAGCTCGCGCCAATGGCGAAGCGTGGACTTTTTACGAAGGTCCCCCAACAGCAAATGGATTACCCGGAACACACCATATTGAGGCACGTGTTTTCAAAGATGTATTCCCTCGTTTTCAAACCATGAAAGGAAAACTCGTAGAACGTAAAGCGGGTTGGGATTGTCATGGTCTGCCCGTTGAGATTGCAGTTGAAAAAGAACTTGGTTTCTCGGGTAAGGGAGATATTGAAAAGTTTGGTATCGCAGAATTCAATGACAAGTGCCGACAATCAGTAACGCGTCACGTTGATGCCTTTGCGACTATGACTAACCGAATGGGCTTCTGGGTTGACTTCGATCAAGCGTATTGGACGATGGCTCCAGAATATGTCGAGAGTGTCTGGTGGAGCCTCAAAGAAATTTGGAAAAAGGGATTACTCGTTCAAGATCATCGTGTTGCACCGTATTGCCCGCGTTGTGGAACGGGATTATCGGATCACGAATTAGCTCAAGGGTATGAAAGCGTTGTAGATCCATCCGTCTATGTACGTTTTCCAATCACATCAGGTGAACTTGGCGAACTTGGTGCATCACTTCTTGTATGGACTACAACGCCCTGGACTCTTGTATCAAATACCGCCATTGCTGTGCATCCAGATGTTGACTATGTATTAGTAGAAGTAAAGCATGAAGAAACGAGCGAACTCTTAGTTGTCGCTGATGCACTTCAGTCATCTCTTACTGGTGAAGTCAAAGTATTGCGCACCATGCTTGGCAAGGATTTAGAGCGCACAACGTATTTGCGTCCATTTGACTATGTTGAGATTCCAGACTCGCATTACGTCGTTTTGGCAACCTATGTAACGACTGAAGATGGAACAGGCCTTGTTCACCAATCCCCTGCCTTTGGCGCAGATGACTTACAAGTGTGTCGCGCCTATGGATTACCTGTCGTAAATCCTGTTGCACCAGATGGAACATTTTTTCCTGACGTAGCAGTTGTTGGTGGCCTATTTTTCAAAGATGCAGATAAGCCACTTGTAAAAGAATTGAGAAGTAAAGGACTGCTCTATAAGCATCAACCATACGAGCACCAATATCCTCATTGCTGGCGCTGCCACACTGCGCTTATTTACTACGCGCAACCATCGTGGTACATCCGTACGACATCAATCAAGGATGCACTCATTCGTGAAAACCAGAAAACAGATTGGCATCCAGAGACAATTAAAGATGGTCGCTACGGCGACTGGCTCAATAACAATATTGACTGGGCGCTATCGCGCAATAGATTCTGGGGAACTCCGCTTCCAATTTGGCGATGTGAGAACAAACATGAAATCTGTATCGCTTCCCTTGCTGAGCTTGGGGAATTAGCTGGGACAAATCTTTCTAATCTTGATCCACATCGCCCATTTGTAGATGACATTACTTTCCCTTGCCACGAGTGCAAGACTGTTATGACACGCATTCCAGAAGTAATCGATTGCTGGTACGACTCTGGTGCAATGCCTTTTGCTCAATGGGGATATCCGCACAAGGAAGGTTCTGCTGAAAAATTTGCAAAGGCCTATCCTGCAGATTTTATTGCAGAAGCAATCGACCAAACACGTGGGTGGTTCTACACACTTATGACCATTGGAACTCTTGTATTCGATCAGAGTTCCTATTCAACCGTTCTCTGTCTTGGCCACATTCTCGATGAAGATGGTCGCAAAATGAGTAAGCATCTGGGCAATGTTCTAGAGCCAATATCATTGATGGAACAACATGGAGCAGATGCTGTTCGTTGGTACATGCTTGCAGCTGGTTCACCATGGGCAGCTCGTCGCGTAGGCCATACCGCTATCAATGATGCACTTCGCAAAACACTGCTTACCTATTGGAACACTGTTTCATTCCATTCTCTCTACGCACATGCTGCAAATTTTGAGCTCAAGGATTCACCAGCACCAAGTGAGAGAACGCTTATGGATAAGTGGATTCTCTCTGAACTCAATTTACTGATTCAAGAAGTAGATACTGCATATTCAGATTTTGATTCACAGGCAGCAGGAAAAGAACTCGCACGCTTTATTGACGATCTTTCCAACTGGTATGTGCGCCGTTCAAGGCGACGTTTCTGGGATGGAGATGCGAGTGCGCTAGCAACGCTTCATGAATGCCTAACGGTTCTAACTCAACTTCTTGCTCCGATGATTCCATTTATAACAGAGCAGGTCTGGCAAGAATTGGTTCGTCCAACTAATGCCAAGGCATCTCACTCGGTACACCTGAGTGATTTCCCAATTGCAGATAAATCGATGATCAACCTTGATTTGCGTCGCGAAGTCTCTCTTACAAAGAGAATTGTTGAACTCGGACGAGCTGCTCGCGCAGAATCTGGAGTAAAGATTCGCCAGCCACTATCGCGTGCTCTCATTGCAGCAAGTGGTTGGGCATCTTTGCCCGTGGCAATGCGAGAACAAATCGCTGATGAACTCAATGTGATTTCGCTAGAAGATATCGCTGATGCTGATGGAGATTTAGTTGATATCTCAATCAAAGCAAATTTTAGAACTCTTGGAACGAAATTCGGCGGTGCAGTTCAAGAGATTGCGAAAGCAATTGGTGCACAGGATGCAACAGAGCTTGTGCGTACTCTGCGCAGCAAAGGAACAAGCACGATTTCCGCGGGTTCATCATCCTGGGAAATTTCATTGGAGGATCTCGCTATTACAGAGGTTCCAAAGAGCGGATGGATGGTGGCCAGCCATGATGGAGAGAGCGTTGCACTCGATCTAGAACTAACCCCATCTCTTATTGCAGCGGGAAATGTCCGCGAAGTAATCCGATTTATCCAAGAGCGTCGCAAGAGTGATGGCTTTGATATCTCAGATCGAATTGATATTGCGTGGAATGCATCCGATGTGGTTGCTCAGGCTGTACTTGCTGATTTAGAACATATCAAGAGTGAGGTACTAGCAATCGATATGAATCAGGATATGGCACTCGAAATTTCTGATAACGAATTAGGTATGAACGTAATACTAAAAAAGAATTCCTAATTCTTTAGAGCGAACCAACAATTGGAATCAATAGTTGGATTGCAAAGAAAAGTACGATAAAAGAGAGATCTAAACTCACTGCACCGACGCGAAGTGGTGGAATAAATCGACGCACGAAACTCATTGGCTTTTCAGTAATTGAATACACGGCTTCAACAAAGTAGAGAGAGATTCCGCTCGGACGCCAGTTGCGCGCAAAGATTCTTACGTAATCAAGAATCAAGCGACCCAAGAGTGCAAAGAGAAAAATCTGCAGAATGAGAACAAGAATCGTACCGATTCGAAACATAGCGCTACAAGTTAGTTCTGATTGAAAAAGCTTGCTTGTGCAGCTGCTGATTTATCTTCATTACTTACAGAAACATTTGCTGGTGAGAGTAGGAATACTTTCTTTGTCACTCTTTCAATCGTTCCATTGAGACCAAATGCAAGCCCACTTGCAAAATCAATAAGGCGTGTACATGCAGCTTCATCCATGTCAGTGAGATTGATGATGACTGGATTGCCTTGACGATAGTGCTCACCAATTGTGCGTGCTTCATTATAAAAACGTGGGTGAAGAGTAATGATGCGATCTAATACTGGAAGATCTAATTGAGGAGCAGGTGCAAGAGTCGTGCTCTGCATAGAACCTACGTGACGTGGTTCGCGAGTCTTGATGCGAACATCAGGTACACGTGCAGCTTCTTGAGCAGCAACAGGTGTATCAAATTCAGGGTCATCCATAAGTCCGAGGTAGTTTGCGACGCGTCGCATTGCATTAGCCATACCTAAAAGGTTACATCTCAGGCGTGCGAGAACCGAGGATTGAGCTACCTACGCGTATATGTGTCGCACCATGTGAAATTGCACTTTCATAATCTCCACTCATCCCTGCAGATAGGGCTGTTGAGGTTGGAAAATTCGCAGAAAAAGCCCCATGAATTACTGCTAATTCTGTAAACGCTTTATCGGCCTCGACTCCTAGTGGGGCGACAGCCATGAGTCCCATCAATTGAATACCGGTAGTAGAAATAACTGAATCGGCCAATTTCGTGAGTTCTTGTGCGGGTACTCCCCCGCGACCATGTGCGCCGTCGAGTGATACTTGAATAAAAATTCCAAGTGGTTCACCTTGGCGTTCCTTGCATAGTGAAGCAATCTTTTCAAGATGATCGTGTGAATCAAGGGAATGTATAAAATTTGCCCACTTAGTTATAGATTTCAATTTATTTCCCTGAATCTGGCCTTGAAAGTGCCAACGTCCTTGCACATCTTGAGATTTGGCGGCCCCTTCGCTATCTCGATTTTCACCAAAGTCGCGAATACCTAATTCGTGAAGGATGCGTGCATCACTTGCAGGAAATGTCTTGGTGACTGCAATGAGTTCAATTTCATTGAGATTACGATTAGCGGCCTGAGCACTGGCTTGGATTTTCTCTCGCACCAGCGCAAGATTGTGTGCGATCTCCTCTTTGCGAGTACTCATAATGAAATCACTCCTACGCTTCGACCTGTTACCCCATCGCGGCGGTATGAAAAATAGTCCATGCTCTCTACGGTACAGATATCTGATTCATTGACGCTGACACCACGTTGGGAAAGTAACTCCCGAAGCGGGCGAGCAATATCTAAGGCATGTCTGCCTTTGCTTGTTTGTGAACGTGATGTTGGATATTTTGAAACAACTTCCTGTAAAACATCTTCGGAGACTTCATAACAACTCCCACAAATATGTGGACCTATCCAGGCCTTAAAATTCTTACCTTCTAAACGCTTCATTTCATCTAGTACCTTCAGGGCAATATCGTTGACTAAACCTTTTCGCCCAACATGAACAGCAGCAACGACATTATCTGCATGTATGAGAAGCGGAATGCAATCTGCAACCTGTACCGCCAAGTTGATTGCAGCAGTCGTAGTAATGAGTGCATCACACGTCGGAATCTGCTCAGCAGCTGACTGCACGAAATGGAACGTGTCACCGTGAACTTGATTCATAAAAACCGTAGGACCTACACGAGCAATCAATGAGGCTCTATTCGCAGCAACATTGTCAGGGATATCACCGACATGGTCTCCGAAATTTAGATAGTCGTAGGGCGGCGCACTAACTCCGCCAAACCTGTCAGTGAAGAACGTGAACAAGTACCCCTACTTCATAAAATCAGGAATATCGATCTCGTCTTCAGCAACGAGTTCTTCAAAGGTAACTCTCTTCCTAGGCAATACATCCTCACCGGCTTCCATTGCAAAGGAGATTGGGTCATTTGCAGCGATTGGATCTGCTACTCCGTTGAGTGAAGCAGCATCAATGATTGGCATGGCAACTCGCTTAGGCTCTCCGCCTGCAAAGCCTGCGGCAACGACAGTGATTCGAACTTCATCACCTAATGCATCATCGATTGTTGTACCAAAAATAAATTTCGCATCTGGGTGAACTGCGCTTTGAACTAATTCGCAGGCTTCATTTACTTCAAATAGTCCAAGATCAGAGCCGCCTGAAACAGAGAGGAGAACTCCCATCGCGCCATCAATAGATGCCTCCAATAGTGGACTCGAGATTGCAAGTTCAGCTGCACGTATCGCACGGTTCTCACCACGTGCTGAACCAATTCCCATCAGTGCAGAACCTGCTCCAGACATCACAGCTTTAACATCTGCAAAGTCAAGATTGATAAGTCCTGGTTGAGTAATTATTTCTGTTATTCCTTGAACACCAGAGAGAAGAACTTGGTCAGCACTCTTGAACGCGTCCGCCAAAGTTATATTGCGATCTGAAATTGCAAGTAGTCGATCATTTGGAATCACAATAAGTGTGTCAACTTCTGCGCGAAGATTTTCGATTCCGATATCTGCTTGTGCAGAACGTAATTTTGCTTCGAAAGAAAATGGACGAGTCACTACACCAATAGTTAGCGCACCGAGATCGCGCGCAATCTTTGCAACTACAGGTGCTGCACCTGTTCCTGTTCCGCCACCTTCACCTGCTGTAACAAAAACCATATCTGCACCACGCAACATTTCTTCAATGTCATCTGCGTGATCAAGTGCAGCTTCGCGACCCTTATCAGGATCCATTCCAGCGCCTAAACCTTTTGTTGTTTTGCGACCGATATCTAATTTCACATCGGCATCACTCATTAATAAATGTTGCGCATCAGTATTGATTGCGATGAATTCAACGCCCTTGAGTCCAACATCAATCATGCGATTAATTGCGTTGACTCCACCGCCACCAATACCAACAACTTTGATGACAGCTAAATAATTTTGCGGTGAAGCCACGGTTATCCTCCTAGGGAACTATAAACCTCAACTTGAGAGATATAGTTCTTATATTTATGCGTGAGGTGAACGTAAAGCGAGTTGAGCATGTATGCAAACACCGACTCGAAGAATTTTTATAAATGTTTTTGCTTGTTATTTTACAATTGGTGCATGTGGAGCAGATACATCGATTAGCGAAATCTTTGAATTCTCTTTCAAAACAACCAGAGCTTCATAGACCTTGATCTTTAGATTCAATTCTGAATTGCTCCCCCAGATAAGAGCAATCTTTCGAGATCCTTCTTTGAGGTTGACCTCAAATGAATCTTGCTTCTTGGCCTTGATCGTTACGACTTTAGAGCGAAAAGTCTGTGGAAACTCCGTAAAAAGTTTGATAGCCGATAGTCCAAATTCTGTTGAGTCCGCCTCAACTACAGGTAGAGATTGAGATGAACCACCAGGAATATCAAAAATCGTTCCCGTTTTGTCAATGAATTGGCCAGCAAAAATTCCAATAGGGATTCGAGGAGCCACCTCAATCGTCACAGTCCCATTGATCCAATTGCGAGAAAGTTTTACGCCTTCTATCCAGAGCTCCTCTTGTAGTTTTCTCCCCACAGCCCTTGGTTCAACTCGTGCCAACTTCTCACCGATTGATACCCCACTCAATTGTTGAATCGAGCTTTGTTTCGTGCCCATAACTACAACTTTAGATACTGTAAAAAGTGATGACCATGCAATGAGATAAACAATTAGGGCGAAAATAAGGATTCCTAAAAGAGAAAAAATCTTACGATTGATGGGGATCACCTACTCCGAATCAAAACGTTTATCTAATCCCGCAACAATAATTGGAGCAAGAGAGCTCACATCCCCTGCACCTAATGTCAGGATGACATCGCCAGGTTGAGCTGACTCAATAAGAGTCTGTGTTGCATCAATAAAATTTGGAATGAATTCACCGCGTGTCATTTGATCCACAATTAGCTGCGAGCTCACACCAGGGATTGCTTTCTCGCTAGCAGCATAGACTTCAAGTAAAACCGTTCGATCAGCTTGGCTAAGCACTCGTGCAAATTCGTTGACGAAAGCTTGTGTACGTGAATAGCGATGCGGTTGGAAAATTACTATTACTCGACCATCTCCTGCATAGCGACGTGCTGCTTGCAGAGTTACATCAATCTCAGTTGGGTGATGGCCGTAATCATCGATTACTCGAATACCGTGGACGGTTCCAATCAATTCAAAACGTCGACCTGTGCCTTGGAAGGTTGATAAGCCTGCAATGATTGCCGAGTGTTCCAAACCAAGTGCCATACCCATCGCCAATACCGCGCACCCATTGAGCAAATTATGATGACCGGGAACGTGTAACTCAATCATTCCCAAGCTCTTTCCCCGCCATACAACGCGTGCTTTGGAACTCATGGCTAATAATTCAATTTTATCTACTACTAAATCTGAATCCGAATTCGTTCCGTAGGAAACAGTAGAAACTACCTTCTGGGCTCTACCCAATGCCTGCGAGCCAGGATCATCATTGCAATAAATAAGGAAGCCTTCCGGGTTGATTGTTGCTGCAAAGTCGCGAAAAGCCTCAGTCACCATTTCGGGGGTAGCAAAGAAATCCACATGATCGTGTTCGACATTTGTAACGATTGCAGCGAAAGGGTGATACTCAATGAAAGATCCATCGGATTCATCTGCCTCAGCCACAAATAGCTCACCAGTCCCCTTATGTGCATTGGAACCTGAGGCGGTAATCGTTCCCCCAATAGCAAAAGATGGATCTAAGCCACATGATTGAAGCGCGACTGCAAGCATGGATGAAGTTGTAGTTTTTCCATGAGTTCCAGCAACTGCAATGCTTTTAGAAACCGACATAAGAATCGCAAGTAATTGCGCGCGAGTGAGGATAGGCAAACCAAGTTCACGCGCTCGAACTAATTCAGGATTTTGTTGCGAAATCGCCGTGGAAAAAACAACAAAATTTGAACCATCTACATGGTCGCCTTCATGGGTTACATCAATATGGGCACCTAATATACGAAGCGCAGCAACCACAGAGGAATCTTTAGCATCTGAGCCAGTAACTTCGATGCCGTATGAAAGTGCAATTCGCGCAAGGCCACTCATTCCAGCCCCACCAATACCTATGAAATGTATCCGGTGATCAATGAGGTCTTGGAGTGTTCTACGCATTATCTAGATCCTGAACTTACGTATTCAATCAAATTTACAATTTTTTCCGCTGCTAGTAATTCCGTTGAGTCTCCCTTGATGTCTGATTTCTCAGATTGCTCAAGGAGTTTCTTGATATTTGATTTCAGATAGTGAGCATCAAACTGACTTTGTTGAACTATCCGCGCTTTCCCTATTTCCACTAAATCCAAAGCATTGAGACTTTGTTCGCCATTTCCAATAGGTAGAGGCACGAATAAAGCGTAACGACCTAACGTACGAAATTCGCTACATGTAACTGCCCCGCTTCGAGCAATAATGAGATCCGCTGCTAAATAGGCATTACTCATCGAAGTCACATATGGGGTGGGAAAGTATCCATCTCGTTTATCCGGGAGAGAATTCCCCTGGCCTACAGAATGAATAACGCTGTAACCCTCGTGGAGTAGGTGTTCAAGTGAATTTTCAACGACTTTATTGAGTGCAATCGACCCTTGAGAGCCACCCATGATGAGAATGAGTTTCTTACTTGGATCGCAACCTAATTCAATTTTTGCTTGATGGCGCGCCTGTGTCCAATCTTTTTCCGCGATCCTAAATGCTTCAATTATTTCACTGCGAAGTGGCAAGCCAGTAATGAGTGCATCAGAAAATCTTCCACTCTCTACGCTTCGAGAAATAGCAACTGAAGCACCAAGAAATGCACCTAATCTATTTGCGACCCCAGGTTTGGCATTTGATTCATGAATAACAATAGGAATGCCAGATAACTTAGCTGCGCAATATGCCGGCGCACTCACGTAACCCCCAAAGCCAATTACTGCTTGAGCGCCCTTAATATGTTTGCGGCTCTCTAGTAGTGCGCCAACAAATGTGAATGGGGCACGTAGTGCTGCGGGAGATATCTTGCGAGGTGCAACAACTTTTGGAATCAAAAGAAGTTCGAAGCCTGCTGCTGGAACTAACGTGTTCTCTAATCCGCTTTTGGTACCTAAGAATGCAATGTGATCGCCTGGATTCTTATCTCGCCACAGTCGAGCAACGGCAAGCCCAGGTTCTATATGACCAGCAGTGCCTCCCCCAGCAATAATTATGCGAGCCATGGGAACTTCGATCTCTTTACTTCATCATAGATACGTGGATCTCTTCGCGCTGCACCCAGTACAAAGCCAATTGCGCAATACGTCGCTAATAATGAAGATCCACCATAAGAGAGGAAAGGAAGCGTCACGCCAACAACCGGTAAGACACTCAGAGCAGAACCTAAATTGAGTATTACTTGAACTGTTATCCAGCAGCCAATTCCAGCGCAGGCATAGCGCACTAGCGGATCGTGAGTTCGCATTGAAATTTTGAAGATTGAAAAAATTAGCGCTGCAAAAAGTAGAAGAACTGCAAGAGTTCCAAAGAGTCCTAATTCTTCACCAATGACAGAGAAGATAAAATCTGTATGTGCTTCGGCAAGGTTTCCCCACTTTTGTCTGCTTGCACCAAGGCCAACTCCAAATAGTCCACCACTAGCTAGTCCTAGAAGACTGTGCGCTGGTTGCCAACCCGCATTCTTGTAATCGCCCTCTGCAAAAGGATTCAATACAACAAGTAGTCGCTGCGCTCTAATTGGCGATGTCACAATGAGGGCAGCGATCCCTGTAAATCCGACTGCTGTGACAAGTGTGAAAAGGCGCATCGGTACGCCAGATACCCATAGGAGCCCAGCTAAAATGAATGCAAAGACCGAAACTGTTCCTAAATCATTTCCATAATAGATAAGGGCCATAGCTAGTGCGAAACCAGGTGCGATCAACATCAAAACATTTGTTTGAACGATACCTGCACGTTCTCGGCTAGCGAGCATATAGCCAGCCCACAAGATCATGAGGAATTTCGCGAATTCACTCGGCTGAACATCAACGATTCCTAAACTTATCCAATTTTTATTTCCGCTCACGCTACGCCCAATTATCTGGACGATAGTAAGAAGAAGAATCGAAATGATCAGGGATCGTTTTGCAAGTGCCTGCCACTTCTTCAACGAAAGTCGAGAAGCAAGAAAGCCCAGAGGAAGTGCTACGCAAATTGCGAGTGCTTGTCGTAAAACAATTCCATAGGAATTCCCCTTCGTTTCGAGGGAATGAATTGATGAGGCTGAAAAAACCATAATGAGGCCCATAAATGTAAGGATGAGCGTGCTACCTAGGAGCATGTAATAGAAATTTACTGGCTTACTAAGAAAGTCAGTAAGTGCCGATTTCTTCATCTGATTATTTTTCATGTAAAACAACCTTCTTGACTGCTTTTGCGAAACGATCTCCGCGGTCAGAATAAGAGATAAATTGATCCATAGATGCACAGGCAGGCGCTAAAAGTACGGTGTCGCCTTTGACGGCAAGTTCGAGGGCCTTTTTCACAATTTCTTCCATTAGAGAATTCGATTCAGCACCTTTGTGATAATCAACTGGTGCCTCTATTTTGAAAATTTGCACTTCTGGTGCGTGCTTGCGAAGTTCATCGGCAATTATTTCTCCATCGCTACCAATGATTATCGCCGAGCGAATACGCGCTTTGGTGCGGGTAATGAGTTCTTCCATCTTCGCACCCTTTGCTAACCCTCCTGCAATCCAAATAACCTGCAATTGCGAAAGCAGAGAAGCTGCAGCGGCATGGGGATTCGTAGCTTTTGAATCATCTATCCAGGTAACTCCATTTTTTTCGCACACTACTTCGATGCGATGGCGTCCAGGTGTGAAATTCTGAAGGGCTTTCTGTATTGCTTCGTGTGTAACACCAAGTGATCGTGCGATTCCTGCAGCGGCAAGAGCATTTGAAACATTATGTGGGGCAGTTGGCTTCACATCAACAAGCTCGCAAATCATCGCTGCTTCTTGGGGATCAAGTACAAAAGCACGATCGACCAATAGATCTTCAACTATGCCAAGTTCTCCTGGATTTGGAGTGTCCAATCCATAAAATATCTTTCGTCCTTGCCAATGGGCGCTCTTTTCTACAACTACCCCATCATCTCCATTGAGTATCGCTGTTGATGAGCGATCTAGTAATGAAATTTTTGCTTGTGCATACTTCTCAAAAGAACCATGCCAATCTGTGTGGTCATCGGCAATATTGAGTATGGCGCAGGATACAAACTGTGCTTTTTTTGACCAATACAATTGAAAAGAAGATAGTTCAACAACGAGATAGTCAAAGGGATCATTTTGATCCACAACCGAAATAACGGTCTCGCCAACATTTCCGCATGCAACTGCGTGAAAACCACCAGAGCGCAGCATGCTTGCTGCCATTTCAACAGTTGTTGTCTTTCCATTAGTTCCAGTTATTGCAACCCATTTTTGAGATGGCGCCAATTCAAGATGAAGCTCCCAGGCGATATCGATTTCATTCAATAGTGGCTTTCCATCTGCCAAGGCTACTTGAATTATTGGATGCGACTCATTCCATCCTGGTGAAACAACGATTGAATCCCATTGAGCAAGGTCGATTGAATCCAAATCGATTCTCGGATAATCAATTACTGAATCCTTATTCTCATCCACAATTCCAATAAGAGCGCCTCTTTTGGATAGTGCCTTCGCAACAGCATTTCCTGTAACACCCGCACCGAGTATCAGTACTTTTTGATTTGAATAAGGTGTAGCCATCTCTCTTACTTCGCCACCCATTGCGCATAAAAGAGCCCTAATCCGACTGCAACACAAAGCCCTGCAATAATCCAGAAACGAAGAACGATTGTAACTTCGCCCCATCCAAGTAACTCAAAATGATGTTGTAGAGGTGCCATTTTGAAAACTCTCTTACCACCGCTTATTTTGAAATATAGAGTCTGAATAATCACGGAAAAAGTCATGATTACGAAGAGGCCACCCAGTGGTACCAGCAATAGTTCTACTCGAAGCGTCGTAGCAAGTCCTGCCAACGCGCCTCCGAGTGCAAGTGAACCTGTGTCACCCATAAAGATCCGAGCAGGAGATGCGTTCCACCAAAGGAAACCTGTGCATGAAGCTGCAAAACTTGCTGCGAACACTGCCATATCAAGCGGATCTCGCACTGCGTAACAACCAGGCGTAGCGGTGATTGCACAACTCTGACCAAACTCCCACACGCCGATAAGTAAGAATGCAAGAAATGTCATTACTGAAGCACCTGTAGCAAGTCCATCTAAGCCATCTGTGAGATTTACTCCATTACTTGTAGCCAAAACCATAAGTACTACCCACAAAATAACTACAACTGCACCTAATTTTATGGATGTATC
>CAMCCH010000027.1 GCA_945873335.1 Bifidobacterium breve
AGTGCCACCTTGGGAAGGTGAAATACCTCTATATAAACGCGAAGAAACTGCAACGGTTGTATCCAAGATTGGAATCGCCATAAGGATGAGTGGAATTGCAAAAGATTTATAAGAAGGTGTTATGCCTGGGTTTAGGCGAATTGTAAGCACAGAAATAATAATTCCTAAGAAGAGTGCGCCTGCATCGCCCATGTAAATCTTTGCTGGTGAGCGGTTCCAGTAAAGAAAACCAATGGTTGCACCACATGTCACTATTGCTAGTGCGCTCACAAGTACTTGCTGGCGGTCATAGGCAATAAAGAACATGAAGAATGTAATGACTGCAACTGTTCCCGCAGCGCCACCATCTGTATTGTCGAAGAAGTTGATGGAATTACACACCCCGACAATCCACAGAACGGAGACAAATGCATTCAAATAACTATTGCTAAATGCAACACCCATAGTGTCAGTGGAGATGAGAATTGAAGCAACTACAACTCCGGTAACGGTTTGTGCGATAAGTCGCGGCCAAGGTTGCAGACCTTTGAGATCGTCGACTAATCCCATAATCGCAATGGCAGTTGCAGGGATTAAAACAAATGATGCAAGTTTGAGAGTCTCCATTGAAAAGTCTGCATAAAGAAGTGCGCCATAGGAGGCACAAAGAATTCCGAGTGCAATTGCAACTCCACCCAAATATGGGACTGGGGCTTTCTGCAATTTGCGTGAAAGGTTAGGAGCATCAACTGCGTCAATCCTGATTGCAAACTTTCGCATGACTGGTGTAATTGCTCCAACAAAAACGAGTGTGAGCAAACCTAAGAGTAAAAACTGCGTAATTGAATAGGTCATTCTTCTTTGCGCTGCCACTTCTTATAGTTACGCAATTTTTCTAACACTTCGGATTGGCGATATCTGCGATGTCCACCAAGTGTGCGAATTGGAGTTAGCTCACCACTCATGGCCCAGCGAGTTACTGTTTTAGTGTTGACGTGGAAAAACTTTGCAACCTCTTTGGGGGTCAAGAGGACTTCTGCATCAGGAAACTGATCCATCTCTCACCTCGCCCAATAGATAACTAATGTCCGTATTGCCCTAATTAGTGGCAAGTATCGCGCCTAACTTTCTATTCTGCAATCTACCTACATTGCTTGTTCGAAGGCTTGCACACGGCGCCAACGCGTAATCAAGCGCTCATATCCCTGGCCTGCGAGTGAACCATCTCCTGCTGCAAGACCAGCGAGTGAATGCAGGACATCTTCAACTGATGTGTCGGCCTCTAATCCATCTTCACCAGATTGGAGCAATGCACTTTCAAGATATTGCGCTAAGCCGCCGTAATCGAGTTCTACTAAAGATTTCGGGTGGAACATATCGAGCCAGTCAAGCAAGTTTTCAATCTCTTGTTCTACCGGACCTTCTCCAAATGCTCCAACTACAGTGTTATGTGCAACTTCGCATCGCGCACGTGCATCAGAAATCTTTGTACATAGAACAGTAAAAGCGCCATCTTGATTATTACCTCGTAGACGGTCTTCAGGTAAAAAGAGTGAGAACCAACGCGGTGGAATAACCCAGGTCTCATTGAGGATATATGGAACTTTATCTTCTAATAAATCAATACCTGTTGTAATAACTTCTTCCATCGCAGGGGAAACAAATAGTGGAAAAACACTTGTAGGCAATCTATCTTTGTAAGTTTCTAGCGCTGCCCAACAACGCGTAGCTGTTGCCCACGGGCAAACATAGCGAATGCCATCGAGATCAATAACGTGCGCCCCATCAGGGCGGCCACTGGGTGGTTCAGGAAAAATAATTCTGCGAAGGGCTAACTCCTCTTCGGCGCGAGCAGTATTTTCTGTTGCCGATAAATTTTTCCACCGTAATTGATCTGCAGGATCAAAGGATGAAAGTGGCTCGTAAATACGAAGTGACGCTACGTAGGGAGTTGGTCTCACAGTGAATTCGAAATTATTTACTCACACGCTTTATGCGCGTGGAATGTAATTGCCTTCAGCATAAGGATCTTCATCATCCTGATTTTGCTGAGTTGGAGTTTCGCCATGGAGTTCTTTTGCAAGACGATCAAGGTCCATCTCTTGTGAGTTGTACTTGAGATCTCGTGCAACTTTGGTTTGTTTTGCTTTTGCTCGGCCGCGACCCATGTGCGACCTCCTTACTGTGTACGTGTATCTTCAGACGCGAAGGTTATCGCGCCTTGGTGCCGCCTTCCAAAGCGGGCGAAATTGTGGCTACTGAAAGGCGCTTTCTGAGCGCGTAGAAGCCCACAACCTGGAGAAAGAGGCTCAAGCCCATCTGTGGGAGGCGGAAACGGTGATCGCCGATAGTTCCCATAGAGATGAGCCAACCCAGAATCACGGGTGCGCCAGCGAGCTTTGCCAGCAATTTCTCATTCCCGCCCATCTTCCAGAGCCAGATAAGACCTGAGAAGAGAAGTACAAGCTGGCCAACAACCCATAACCATGAAACTGTTTTTCCAAATCCACCAAAGACAAAATCATAATTTTCTTGTGTTTTGATACCTGTTTTTACTGGATTGATTTTTAGCCAAGGATTTCTCGCCATTGTTCCATTGGCTACTGGCCCAAACCATGGTGACCAGAAAAATGCAGTCTTCTTTGCTGCTAAAACCGCAGTCTTATCTGGATTCTTTACATACCAAATGAGAGCACATTTTACTTTAGCGCTATCGACTTCTGCTTCTGTGCCTTTTTCAGATGCTGGACAGGGAACGCCATTATATTTTCCGTTATATCCACCTGTTGCACCATCGCCAATTCCAATAAACATCGTCGTGCCTAAGTTAGTAGAAATAGTTGCACTATTTATTGCACCAATATTTCTGCCCATCAATGCTGCAGGAAAGACCATGAGCACAACTATGGAAATAGCAGCGAACTGTATTTTGGATTTCTTTCCAGCCAATGTTAGGAAATAGATAAAGAATATTGCAATACCAAAAAGGATATTTCTAGGCTGGAAGAAACATGAAAGACCGATTGCAAGTGCTGAAAGCGCAACTAGTTTTTTAGAATATCCAAGCGGATTTTCCAACTTATCCTTTATTAGAAGCGCGATTGAAATAAGCAGGAGTGCCGCGGCAGGTGTTTCATAGCCAACAACATTTGAGCTCAGTGACAAAGTTGGGTTGAAACTAATGAAGAAAGATACAACTACAGCTAAAAATGCGATTCGACTTGAAAGTAGTTGCTTTGTGAAAAAATATGTTGCATATGCAAATAGCAGACCTTGTGTAATTGAAAGTAGATAAAGGAAATTTCCAGCGGCAATCTTTACAAGTAACCAAATAAATATTGAATATCCAGCTGGCCAGTAATGAAGATTTCTAACTTCAGAGAAGAATCCATCAGCTTTGAGACCATCGACTGCACTCAAATAATTTTCGCCATCAGCGCCAAGCCAGCCGCCTTGCACGGTGTTGCTCATAACAATCATTTTGATAAAGAAGGCAAGGGCAGGCAGGACGATTAGCCAAATATGGCGGTTATCGTTTTTCTTAGCGACTACAGCTCTGCGACCTTTAGATTGTTTAGCCATCTGATGCGATTCCTTACTTCTTATATGAACCCTCTAAGTATGACGAGTGTGAGCCTAAATTTTGGGAACTTTGAATATCTCCCGCAATCCATGCCTTCATTCCGCGAGCAGACAAGCTTTTTATTGCTAGATCAGCAACGGAAGGATCAACAATTGCAACCATTCCGATTCCGCAGTTCCAAGTTCGCTCCATATCACCTTGTGGCACCCCACCAATTGCAGCCATATATTCCATTTCAACAGGAAGTGACCATGTTGAGCGATCATATCTTGCACTTAGCCCTTGTGGAATTACTCGCGCAGTATTTTCAGCAATACCACCGCCAGTAATGTGGGAGAAAGTACGTAAGTTTTTCTCTAACACCTTGATAAGCGCCAAACAATCAAGTGTGTAAATTTCAGTTGGAGTTAGAAAGACTTCTCCAGAAGATTTTCCATATTCAGAAACGTGCGCCTCTAAACTCAATTTCTTTGTTTTGATAATATGACGCACAAGTGAAAATCCATTTGCATGAAAGCCACTCGATGGCATTGCAATAATCACATCGCCTTTACGTACTTGATCTGCACTGAGCAACTTATCTGCATCCACTGCGCCAGTTGCTGCCCCTGCGATATCAAACTCGTCATGGTCGAGTAGTCCTGGATGTTCCGCAGTTTCACCACCAATAAGTGCTGTATTCGCTTTCTCGCATCCACGTGCAATACCCGCGACTATTTCTGCAATTCGCTCTGGGATAACTTTGCCCACTGCAATGTAATCAGTCATAAATAATGGCTCTGCACCGCAGACCACTAAGTCATCGACAACCATTGCAACTAGGTCTTCGCCAATCGTGTCGTACTTACCAAGGGCTCGAGCTATCTCTGTCTTTGTTCCCACACCGTCAGTTGATGTTGCAAGCAATGGTTTATTGAATTTTTTCAGTGCGCTTGCATCAAATAATCCTGCAAATCCGCCAATACCGCCCATAACTTCAGGCCGTGATGCTTTTGCAATCGATGCCTTCATTAGCGCAACAGCAAGATCCCCTGCATCAATATCTACGCCTGCATCTTTATATGTAGACATTAGTAACCGTGGACTTCCGTTATTTCTAGGCGCAACTTACCTTCAGACATATCTTCTGGAATTTTGATTGGGTACTGACCAGTGAAGCACGCACTGCAAAGGCGATCTGATGCAATCTCAGTTGCACCAACAAGGCCTTCTAGTGAGACATAGGCGAGGGAATCTGCGCCAATAGAGCGGCGAATCTCCTCCGTATCTAAGCCACTAGCAATCAGTTCGGCGCGAGTAGCAAAATCAATTCCGTAGAAACATGGCCATTTCACTGGTGGTGAAGAGATACGCACGTGAATTTCTCGAGCACCTGCTTCTCTGAGCATTCTAACGATTGCGCGTTGTGTGTTTCCACGAACGATTGAATCATCTACAACAATAATTCTCTTGCCCTCAATAATTTCGCGCAATGGATTCAACTTTAGGCGAATTCCTAATTGACGAATAGTTTGTGACGGCTGAATAAATGTTCTACCAACATAAGAGTTCTTTACAAGACCTAGTCCGTAAGGAATTCCAGATTCTTTTGCATATCCAATTGCAGCTGGGGTTCCTGATTCAGGAACTGGAATTACAAGATCGGCATCGACTGGCGCTTCTCGCGCAAGTTGTGCGCCTATTTGCACACGCGTTGCATGAATACCGCGACCGGCAATTGTTGTATCTGGTCGCGCTAAATAAACATATTCAAAGAGACATCCCTTTGGTTCTGGCTCCGACCAACGGTGTGAACGGATTCCATCTTCATTGATTGCAAGGAATTCACCTGGTTCAACTTCGCGAACAAAGGATGCACCGACAATATCTAGTGCGGCGCTCTCTGATGCAACTACCCATCCACGTTCTAATTTTCCAATTACAAGTGGGCGCACACCATGGCGATCACGCGCTGCATAGAGTGTGTTCTCATCCATAAATACAATCGAAAACGCACCCTCTAATAAAGGTAGTACTGCAAGGGCACTCGCTTCAACATTTTTCTCATTTTGCAACGCAATGAGTGCTGTCATAATTTCGGTATCAGTTGTTGCAACTCGCTCACTCTTTGTCGGAGCTGCTTCAAGTTTTTGTACGAGCTCTGAAAGATCTCCCGTATTCGTAAGGTTTCCATTGTGAGCAAGTGCCAATGTTCCATATTTAGTTGGACGCAGAGTCGGTTGAGCATTGACCCACGTACTCGATCCAGTTGTGCTGTATCGACAATGACCGATAGCAAGGTTTCCTTTGAGGACCGCTAAATCACTTTCAGTAAAGACTTGAGAGACAAGGCCCATATCTTTATAAACAAGAATTCGATCGCCATCACTTGTTGCAATTCCCGCAGACTCTTGGCCGCGATGTTGTAGCGCGTAAAGGCCATAGAAAGAAAGTTTTGCTACTTCTTCACCGGGTGCCCACACACCGAAGATTCCACATGCATCTTGAGGCCCTTTATCTTCATCAAAAAGATTGTGATTGAGCATTCCATCTGGGCGCCGCGTCATGATGTAATCCTAAGTGGTAAATATTGCGAAAGATTGGCGCGCACTCCCGACGCACTTATTGCACCACTATTCATTGCTGACTCCCATGTGATTACACCTTTAGCAAGTGCTAACCAAGTTTGCGCATCCATCTCGACAACATTCGGTGGTGTACCTCGAGAATGTGTTGGACCTTCCCCGCATTGCACAGCTGCATAGGGTGGAATTCGAACTTCAATCGCACGCCCAGGTGCGATGGCAGTGAGTTGTGAAAGTGTTGCCTTCACCTCTTCGAGAACTGCTGTATCGCGCATTTTTATCCAAACATTTTCGGAAATGTTGAGGTGTGCGCTGTTTTCAATTCCTGAAGGGAAATAGTTGTCTCATTGATAACAAGGGAGTCTCCGCCAGTAGTTCCAAGCTTGCTCAATGAAGTCTTGTACTTGGCGCAGAGATCTGAAAGTGCGCTTACTTGTGAGGGTTCAATTGCAACAATCACTCTTCCCGGTGTCTCGCTTAATAAATCAATTGCTACATCTTTGAGTGAAATAGTTGCACCGACCATGTGGCGCAAGACCATTTCAGTAATTGACATAGCTAATCCGCCTTGACTCAAATCATGAGCTGCTGTAAATATTTTTTCACTTCGCCCTGCAAGTAAAACTTCAATCAGATTCATTTCGTTCTGAAGATCTGCCGTTGGAGAATTTCCACCGCGTTGACCATGCAGAAATGCCCATTCGCTGCCCGCTAAATCGGAGCGTGTGGTTCCCAATAGGTAAAGTTCTAAGCCTGCTTTGTTGAAAGACATTGGTGTACGTGTTCGTACATCATCGATTACACCAAGGACGCCGATCACTGGAGTTGGCAAAATCGCAACATCACCCGTTTGGTTATAGAACGAAACATTTCCGCCCGTAACAGGTAATCCCATTTCTAAACAACCATCTGCTAAACCACGCACTGATTCAGCGAATTGCCACATAACTCCTGGATCTTCAGGTGAGCCAAAGTTCAAACAATTTGTTACTGCTAACGGACGCGCGCCTGCCGTTGCAATATTGCGAGCAGCTTCTGCAAGTGCCAACTTCGCACCTTGATAAGGATTGAGATAAGACCAATTTGCATTCGCATCTGTTGCAATCGCCACGCCTAGATGGGTTTTTTCATCAATTCGAACCATTCCTGAATCATCAGGTTGGGCTTGAATTGTATTTCCTTGAACATATTTATCGTATTGCGCAGTAACCCAACTCTTATCTGCCATGTTAGGCGCAGATACTAATTTCAGTAGTGCTGCTTTTATCTCAGTAGAACTGTGTGGCATTGGTACTGAAATTGTTTGGGCATTAACGCGATCAATATATTCAGGCTGAGCAAGTGGTCGGTTATAGACCGGTCCATCGTGGGCGACGGTGCGCGGTGGAACATCAACAATAAGTTCGCCATTCCATGTAATTTCTAAATGCTTTCCATCGGTTACTTCGCCAATAACCGTGACGGTTACATCCCACTTCTTACATATTTCTAAGAAGCGCGCAATCTTGGATGGTTCAACAATGGCGCACATGCGTTCTTGCGATTCTGACATCAAAATTTCTTCTGGAGAAAGTGATGGGTCGCGAAGGGGAACTTTGTCGAGCTGTACTTTCATCCCACCGCTGCCACCAGATGCAAGCTCGGATGTTGCACATGAAAGCCCAGCGCCACCTAAATCTTGAATTCCAACAACTAAATCTTCTGCAAAGATTTCAAGAGAGCATTCAATAAGGACTTTCTCTACAAATGGATCTCCTACCTGAACGCTTGGACGCTTGGTTGATCCACCATCACCAAATGTCTCTGAGGCAAGTACGGATACTCCACCAATTCCATCGCCACCAGTTTTAGCACCGTAGAGAACAACTAAATTTCCAGCACCTGCAGCCTTAGCTAATTTAATATCGCTATGGCGCATAACTCCCACGCAGAGTGCATTTACTAATGGATTTCCAATATATGTTTCGTCGAATACAACTTCGCCACCAATATTTGGTAACCCTAAACAATTTCCATATCCACCAACACCAGCAATGATTCCTGGTAATACACGGCGTGTATCTGGGGCATCGGCTGGACCAAATCGCAACGGATCCATCACTGCAATTGGGCGAGCACCCATTGTTAAAATATCGCGCACGATTCCACCAACTCCAGTTGCGGCGCCTTGGTATGGCTCAACAAAAGATGGGTGGTTATGAGATTCAATTTTGAATGTAACTGCATATCCCTGGCCAACATCAACAACTCCAGCATTTTCACCAATACCTACTAATAAAGCATCAGATTTAGGGGCTTTCTCGCCAAACTGTTTGAGATGAACTTTCGAAGATTTATATGAGCAGTGCTCTGACCACATCACCGAATACATTGCTAATTCTGAAGAGGTTGGGCGGCGTCCTAAAATTTCTTTGATACGAGCATATTCATCGGGCTTCAACCCTAATTCTTTGAATGGTTGAGCCGTATCTGGATCTGCAACTGCTTGGGCGACGGTATCGAGTGACACTACTTCACCATCGCGTTCAGAATTGAAGTAAAGAATCCGAGACCGTCAGCAGATGGCCCAGTCAAAGTATCGATTGCATGTTCTGGGTGTGGCATGAGACCAACAACATTTCCACGAGTATTTGTAATTCCTGCGATCAGGTTGCGTGAGCCATTTGGATTTTCGCCAACATAGCGCGCAATGATTCGCCCTTCTCCTTCAAGTAAAGCCAGAGTCGCATCATCACATTGGAATGAACCTTCACCATTTTTGAGTGGAATAAGTATTTCTTGACCTTTGGAAAAGGATGAAGTCCATGGTGTATTTGTATTTTCAATTAAGATTACTTGATCTTTGCAGAGAAAATGAAGATCCGAATTACGAGTAAGTGCACCGGGTAGCAAGTGTGATTCGCAAAGAACTTGGAAACCATTACAAATTCCAAGAAGTGGCATGCCTTTATTTGCTTGTTCAATAATTGATGTCATTACCGGTGCAAAGCGAGATATTGCGCCACAACGCAAATAATCTCCGTAAGAAAATCCGCCAGGCAAAATAACTGCATCTACATTCTTTAGATCGGCATCTCCATGCCAGAGTTCAATAGCCTCTGATCCGCCTGCGCGCACTGCGCGAGCGGCATCGCGATCATCGAGTGTGCCGGGAAAAGTTACAACGCCAACTCTCATTACTTCTCTACTCTCACAACATAGTTTTCAATAACAGGATTGGAGAGTAAAACTTCTGCAGCCTTTTCTACCTCTGCAAGCTGTGCAGGTGTTGGCTCCCCCGCTACTTCAATTTCAAATCGTTTTCCTTGGCGCACTGATGTTGCAAAGGTAAATCCAAGACGTGGAAGCGCTGATGCAACTGCATTTCCTTGTGGGTCAAGAATTTCTGGCTTGAGCATTACATCCACCACGATTTTTGCCATTGTGCGCTCCCTTTTCTTAGAACTTACTGCCGGTAATTCGAAAAAATGCTTCTTCGTAACGAAGGGCTGTCTTCTCTACGATCTCATCTGGTAATTCTGGCGGCGGGCTATTTCTATCCCATCCACTCGTTACTAGATAATCACGTAAGAATTGTTTGTCATAGGAAGGCTGCGCGCCACCCGGTTTCCACGTTGATTGGTCCCAGAAGCGTGATGAGTCAGGAGTGAGAGCCTCATCTCCTAAAAGAACCTCACCTTCGCTATTTCTGCCAAATTCAAATTTTGTATCAGCAAGGATAATTCCACGAGATTGTGCAAATTCTGCTGCTGTCTCATAGAGCTTGATGGTTAGATTTTTGAGAGTTTGCGCATCATCTGCACCAACTATTTTTACTGCCGAATCAAAATCAATATTTATATCGTGATCACCGATGTCAGCTTTTGTAGCAGGCGTGAAGATGCTCGTAGGTAATTGGGAGCCATCTAGTAACCCTGCTGGAAGTGAGTTTCCGCAAACTGCAGAATTCTTTTGGTACTCACCCCAGCCACTACCTGTTAGATATCCACGAGCAACACATTCAATTTCAAACATTTCTAATGGCGCAACAATGATTGCTCTATCTTCAACTTCATCAGGAACATCAGTCGATACAACATGATTTGGAATTATGTCTTCAAGTAAATCAAACCAAAATAGTGAAAGTTGAGTAAGTACTGCGCCTTTGCCAGGAATCTCTGTTGGCATAACCCAGTCAAATGCAGAAATACGATCTGATGCTACGAGCAAAATATGATTGAGATCATTTGTATAAAGATCGCGAACTTTTCCGGTACGCAGATGTGCCCACCCAGGTATTGAAGGCGCTGGCGGTGGGCCAGCTATGCCGAAGCCGCTCACCGAATAGAGCCGGGCTTGTACTGCACTGCTGCAGGATGCGCGGAAGTAATCGCTTCAATGCGACTAACAACTCGAGCAACTTGTTGGCGAGCATCGCCAGTAAATTCAATTGGATCACTCAAAAGTGCATCGAGTGCTTCTCTATCTAGAGGTAAACGTGTGTCATTAGCGAGTGCGTCAAGAAGAGTATTGCTCTTGCCTTCGCGCATATGTAGCGCTGCTTTGACTGCATGTTCTTTGATTACTTCGTGTGCAACTTCGCGTCCAACCCCAGCTTTTACTGCAGCCATAAGAATCTTTGTAGTTGCTAAGAATGGCAAGTAACGTGAAATCTCTGCATCGATTACTGCAGGGAATGCGCCAAATTCATTGATAACAGTGAGCATGGTTTCGAGTAATCCATCAAGTGCGTAGAAAGCATCAGGAATTGCAACGCGGCGCACAACGCTGCATGAAACATCGCCTTCATTCCATTGATCACCGGCAAGTTCGCTCACCATGGATGCATAACCGCGCAGGACAACTGATAAACCATTAACGCGTTCGCAGGAGCGAGTATTCATTTTGTGTGGCATCGCGCTACTGCCAACTTGGCCAGCTTTGAATCCCTCAGTAACTAACTCTGCCCCTGCCATCAATCGAATTGATGTAGCTAGAGATGAAGGTGCTGCCGCTAATTGCACAAGTGTTGTCACAACATCGTAATCAAATGAACGTGGATAAATTTGACCTGTTGAATCTAAAACGTGATCAAAACCTAATTCTTGCGCAATAGCACTTTCTAAATCAGCATGAAGCTTCGATGATCCGAGTAAATCAATTGAATCTTGCGCTGTTCCAACTGGGCCTTTGATTCCGCGCATCGGGTAACGCTCTTGTAGCGCCTCAAGTCGTGAGTATGCAAATAGTAATTCCTCGGCTGCGGAGGCAAATCTTTTTCCAAGTGTTGTTATCTGCGCTGGCACATTATGTGAGCGACCAGCAATTGGTTGGTCGCTGTATTGGAGTGCGCGTTCACCAAGTCGAGCAAGAAGTGAGAGGGTCTTATCGTGGACAAGTGCAAGACCGTTCTTTATTTGTAGCGCTTCAATATTTTCAGTGAGGTCACGACTTGTCATTCCAGCATGAATAGCTTCATGGCCAGCGAGGGCGTTGAACTCTTCAATGCGCGCTTTCACGTCGTGACGTGTCTGCTTTTCTCTTTCATCAATTGAAGCGAGATCAACTTTTGTAATTACTTTCTCGTAATCTGTAATTACATCATTGGAAATTTTGTGTCCAAGCTTTGATTGCGCACGCATGACCGCAATCCATAATTTACGCTCAGCAATTATTTTGGCTTCGGGGGCAAATATTTCGCGCATCGCACTCGATGCATACCTATTTGCTAGAAGACTCACTGATGAATTATCTGCCATTTAGTTGCCCTTCTCCGCCACCGACGCATTGAGGGCGATATCGCTTCGATAAAAGGAGCCCTCGAGGTCAATCTGTGAGATTGCTCGATATGCACGATTGCGGGCTTCGGTTAGATCCGAGCCAATTCCAGTCACTGTCATGACTCGTCCACCTGCTGAAACAAGTCCATTTCCATTCATTGCAGTACCTGCGTGGAAAATTTGTACCTGATCGATTGTTGGAATTGATGTAATCGGTGCACCACTCTTTGGCGCACTTGGATATCCATCGGCAGCAAGGACCACTGTGACCGCGCAATCATCTCGCCATTGCAATTGTGTATCTCCAAGATTTCCTATTGCAGCCTTGTACAAAAGTGAAGCAAGTGGCGTCGCTAATCGCGGAATCAGTACTTGAGTTTCAGGATCTCCAAAACGTGCATTGAATTCAATAACGCGAGTTCCGTGATCGGTAAGTGCAAGACCAGCGTAGAGAAGTCCAATGAAGGGAGTTCCTCGCGCTGCCATCTCTGCAATCATCGGAGCTAATACTTGTTTGTATGTATCTTCAATAATGTCACTTGGTGCCCATGGCAAAGGTGAATACGCACCCATTCCACCAGTATTTGGGCCAGCATCATTATCGCCAGCGCGTTTGAAATCTTGCGCCGGATGCATTGGAAGAATTGTGTGCCCATCACTAATTCCAAATAAAGAAACTTCAGGGCCATCTAAATATTCTTCAATGACAACTCTTTGGCAGGCAAGCGCGTGATTGAGCGCTTCCCTACGATCGCGCGTGACAACAACACCTTTGCCTGCAGCTAAACCATCATCTTTTACAACATATGGCGCATCAAATGCATCTAGTGCCTTTTCAATTTCGGCTTGTGTTGTGCATGTAAAACTCTTAGCAGTTGGTACTCCTGCATCTGACATAACTTCTTTTGCAAAAGTTTTTGAGCCTTCTAGCTGCGCTGCTACTTTCGAAGGTCCAAATGTTGCGATTCCTACTCGACGTAATTCATCTGCCACACCATTTACTAACGGAACTTCGGGACCAATTACAACAAGCTCTGCACCGATTTTTTGAGCAAGTGCAACGATTGCTGAATTATCAGTAATTACAAGTGGATGTGTTGTTGCAATTTGCGCGATACCTGGATTACCTGGAGCAACGTGGAGTTCGCTGCACTCTGGGTCTGCCTGTAGTCCTAGTGCAAGTGCGTGCTCTCGCCCGCCGCTTCCAACTAGGAGGATTTTCATATTTAGATGAAATCCTTTACAACTATTGTTTGATCTCGACCAGGCCCAACACCGATTGCACTCATTGGCGCACCAGAAATCTTCTCAAGGAATGCGATGTACGCCTGAGCATTTTTTGGAAGATCACTAAGTTTGCGCGCCCCAGAGATATCTTCTTTCCAGCCATCTAGATATTCATAAATTGGTTTTGCGTGGTGAAAATCAGATTGTGATGATGGAAGTTCTTCAACTCGCTTGCCATCAATGTCATAGGCAACACAGACTGGAATTTTTTCCCAACCTGTAAGTACATCTAGTTTTGTTAGGAAGAAATCAGTAAGGCCGTTGACGCGCACTGCATAGCGTGCGATAGGCGCGTCATACCAACCACAGCGACGTGCGCGACCAGTAGTTACACCGATTTCACCACCGATAGTGCGAAGTTTTTCGCCATCTTCATCGAATAATTCAGTTGGGAAAGGTCCACTGCCAACGCGAGTTGTATATGCCTTAACAATTCCAATAACGCGACCAATCTTTGTTGGTCCAATTCCACTACCTGTACAGGCGCCGCCTGCAGTTGGATTACTTGATGTTACGAATGGATATGTTCCGTGATCAACATCGAGAAGGGTTCCTTGCGATCCTTCGAGCAATACTTGCTTACCCGCTTTGAGCGCTTGATCTAGAAGCAGAACGGTATCTGCAACATATGGTCGCAAAATTTCTGCATATGCCAAATACTCTGTGAGAACTTCATCTACTTCAATATCTTTACGATTAAAAACCTTGATTAGTACTTGGTTTTTATCGCGAAGAGCAGCTTCAAGTTTTTGACGCAAAATCGATGGGTCAAATAGATCCTGAACACGAATACCGATTCGGTTTATCTTGTCAGCATAGGCTGGTCCAATTCCGCGACCAGTTGTTCCAATCTTTGCTTTACCTAAGAAGCGCTCTGAGACCTTATCGATGGTGCGGTGATACGGAGTAATCAAATGCGCATTTGTACTAATTACTAATTTGCTGCAATCAATACCGCGCTCTGTTAATCCCCTGATTTCTTCAAGTAATACACCTGGATCAATCACAACACCGTTACCAATAACTGGAATTACATTCGGACTCAAGATTCCAGAAGGCAATAAATGCAGTGCATATTTCTGATCGCCGATAACAACTGTGTGACCCGCATTGTTTCCGCCTTGATAACGAACAACATAATCAACGCGGTCACCGAGAATATCCGTGGCTTTACCCTTGCCTTCGTCGCCCCATTGAGCGCCAAGAAGAACTATCGCAGGCATTGATAAAGCCTTTCTCTTACAGTGAAATTACTTGAGTAGTGATGTACCAGTTGAGCGAAGATCTTCGCAAGCAACACCAATACGTGCAGCCATGCCAGCTTCTGCGGCCTTGCCCCATGCGCGTGGATCGTAAGACTTCTTATTTCCAACTTCGCCATCAATTTTGAGAACGCCGTCGTAATTTTTCATCATGTGATCCACGACAGGACGTGTAAATGCATATTGAGTATCAGTATCAATATTCATCTTCACAACACCGTAGTCGAGTGATTCACGAATTTCAGTAAGAAGTGAGCCTGAGCCACCGTGGAAAACAAGGTCCATTGGCTTGCTTCCTTGAGGAAGGCCAAGCTTCTTAGAAACAGCATCTTGTAATGTGCGAAGAATTTTTGGTTGCAATACAACGTTTCCTGGCTTGTAAACACCGTGAACGTTTCCAAATGTTGCAGCGACCATGTAACGAGTACTTGGATCAGAACCCAAAGTTTCGATAGTCATGAGTGCATCTTCAGGAGTTGAGTACAACTTTGCATCATGCTTTGCTTCAACGCCATCTTCTTCTCCGCCGACAACACCGATTTCAATTTCAAGAATTGTCTT
>CAMCCH010000028.1 GCA_945873335.1 Bifidobacterium breve
CGCTCTAGAAATTTCTTCAGCTATCGAATCTGTCGGTGGCGAGATGAATGCATTTACAAGCAAGGAATACACCTGCTTCTATGCACGGGTTATTGATACAGATTTACCTATGGCTGTTGATGTAGTTTCGGATCTCATCACATCCTCCATCATCACGGCACTCGATGTCGATGCAGAGCGCAAGGTAGTTTTGGAAGAGATTGCAATGCGCGATGATGATCCCAGCGACCTAGTTCACGATCTTTACGCTGAAACCTATTACGGGGATACCGCTCTTGGCCGCCCCATCCTTGGCACAATCAAATCAATGAACAATATGACGCGGGCAAGTGTTTTCAACTATTACAAGAAGAAATATCTTCCTCAAGATATCGTCGTATCTGTTGCTGGAAATATCAAGCACAAGCGTGTAGTTGCAATGGTTGAAGAAGCGCTCTCACGAGATAACTTCCTAGATGTTCAAGGTGCACCAGTTGTACGAGAGAACACACCAATCAAACGCACGAAACAAGGAAGTGTTGGCCTCATTCATCGCCCTAGCGAACAAGCACATATGTTCTATGGCATGGAAGGCGTAACACGTTCTGATAATCGCCGCTTTGCAATGGGAGTCCTTTCAGCAGCACTTGGTGGCGGAATGTCATCACGGTTATTCCAAGAGATTCGTGAAAAGCGCGGTCTTGCTTATTCCGTATATGCATACACACAACAATTTGCAGGCTCTGGTCAGATCGGTTTTTATGCCGGATGTAATCCAACAAAGGCGATTGAAGTAGTTGAAATCATTCGTGAAGTCCTAGCCGATGTTGCTGATAATGGAATGAGCCATGAAGAGATTGAACGCGCCAAAGGCGCTGTTCGCGGGTCATTAGTTTTGAGCCAAGAAGACTCTGGTGCGCGCATGAGTCGAATCGGTAAGAGCGAAATTGTCTATGGCGCAATTATGAGTTTCGATGAGATTCTTACCTCGGTAGCACGCGTAAATGAGTCAGACATCAAAGCAATTGCCAGCGAGTATCTGACTAAAACGCCTACTCTTGCACTTGTAGGACCATTCAAGAGTGAGTCAAAGTTTGAGAAAGTTTTGGCGAAAGGAGCGCACTAATGATTAAGGTTGGAGTCCTTGGCGCTCGGGGCCGCATGGGCGCTGAAGTTGTTCGCGCAATCAACGAAGCTAGTGATTGTGAATTAGTTGCTGCACTTGATCTTGGTGATTCTCTTGACGTCCTACTAACAAATAAGGCAGAGGTCGTTGTCGATTTCACAACCCCTGATAGCGTGATGACAAATCTAGAATTCTTGATTACCAATGGTATTCACGGCGTCGTAGGTACAACAGGCTTTGATGATGCACGCGTTACGCAGGTAAAGAAACTATTAGCAGCGCATCCAAAAGTCGGCCTTCTTATTGCCCCAAATTTTGCAATAGGCGCAGTACTGATGATGGAGTTTGCAGAAAAAGCAGCCCGATATTTTGAATCTGCAGAAATTATTGAATTACACCACCCTGCAAAAGTAGATGCACCAAGTGGCACTGCAGCGCGCACTGCTGAATTGATGACACAAGCTCGTAAAGATGCAGGCCTTGGCCCGATGCCAGATGCAACAACAACATCACTCGATGGTGCTCGTGGAAGCAAAGTTGGAGATATACCTGTGCATTCAATCCGTGCTCGTGGTCTCGTTGCACACCAAGAAGTAATTTTGGGTGGCCTCGGTGAGACTCTGACGATTCGTCATGATTCACTCGATCGCGCTGGTTTTATGCCAGGAGTTCTTCTTGGAGTTAGAAAAGTATTGACACATCCTGGCCTAACACATGGCCTCGATAAATTTATGTAGAGGGGTAAAAAAATGAGTAAAGATCAAATCACACTATATGGAGCTGACTGGTGTGGAGATTGCCGTCGCTCAAAGAGATTACTAGCAGAACTCAATGTTGAATACACACTCGTCGATGTTGAACATGATTTGAGTGCTACAGATAAAGTCAAAGAAATAAATGGGGGAGCACAATCAATTCCTGTCATTGTTTTCTCTGATGGAACTCACCTCACTGAGCCATCTGATAATGATTTGAAAGCTAAGTTACAAGCTCTCAAAATTATCTAGAACCAGTTATAGATCGCTGCTGATGTTATTGCGGCAGAGAGAACTACAACTGGAAAAGGTGCCTTGAGAATGAGTGCGATAACTGCAACTCCGACGCCTGCAAGCCTGTGATCAATTATCAGCGAACTTTTCTCTGTAAGAGTTTGAACGCCTACAAGTGCGCTGAGCAGCGCAATAGGAATCAGTGCGTTGATGCGTTGAATTTTTGGATTAGATAAGAAGCGCTCAGGTATGGAGTGACCAGAGTATTTGAGCAAGAATGCAATAACGCTCGTTCCAATAGTTGCAATCCATATCGCGCTCATCGTCGAAGCCCCACAGCGATTGCAATAAAGGCTGTTGCAATAATGGGCAGGCCGGCGGGAAGTATTGGCGTAAGAGCGAGAGCGAGTGCAACTGCAGATATCGCAATGGCGCGATCTCGCTTAGTAATAAGGCGTGGCCAGACCAACCCTAGGAATGCTGCAGGAACAGCTGCATCGAGGCCCCATGCACGAATATCTCCCATTGCTTGCGCACCAAGTGCGCCTGCAAGAGTAAAAAGATTCCAAAAAATAAAGACACCAAAGCCAGTCAGATAAAAACCATGGCGCATTGCATCTTCGCCGCGACTTTCCTGATTGAGTGCTACACCTGTTGATTCATCAATAGTTATTTGCGCTGCAATAATTCTTTTGATTCCGCGAACTTTCAAGCGCGGAGCCATGATTACTCCATAGAGCCCATTGCGAAATCCTAATAGAGATGCAGTTGCAATTGCACTTATTGGATTTCCACCAGCGCCCATAACGCCAACTACTGCAAATTGTGAGGCTCCAGAAAAGGTAAGTAGTGAGAGCAGGCAACTTTGCAGAACGCTAAATCCATTTGCTACCGCTGCGGCTCCAAATGCCACTCCGTAAGCGCCAACTGTGAGTGAGACGCTGAGGGAATCGCGCAATGTGGTGGAGGCAACTTTGGACACGCGCCTATTCTGCCTTAGAAATCCATTATCGGGGGAGCTCATATAGATAGGGTCTCGATATGTCTGATGAAATCATATTTAGAAGTGATGTAACTGTTGAGCTCGTAAAATCGAGTGCAAGCGATGCCGATGTTATTTGGGCTGCGCGAGTATCGACAGCCGGTGAGCAATCAATGGATGAGATTGGTCAAGATCCTGCCAAGTCCGCAGGTCTTATCAACTATCTAGCGCGCGAACGCCATGGTTCACCATTTGAACATACATCTATGACTTTTTTTGTATCTGCTCCAATATTTGTTTTCCGTGAATTCATGCGCCACCGAATCGCTTCATACAATGAAGAGAGCGGTCGCTATCGCGAACTCAACCCAGTTTTTTACGTACCTGATGAAAATCGCAAACTTATCCAAATTGGGAAAACAGGTGCATACACATTCGTCGATGGGACACCAGAACAGTTCAAAGTTTCAGTTGAAGCTATGAAGAAGGCGTACGTTGTTGCTTACGAGCAATACAAAATAATGCTTGATCAAGGAATTGCGCGCGAAGTTGCTCGAGTAGTTTTACCCGTTGGTCTCTACTCTTCGATGTATGTAACGATGAATGCCCGCGCACTGATGAACTTTTTATCACTACGAACTTCGCGCGAAGGTTCACATTTTCCAAGTTACCCTCAACGTGAAATTGAGATGGTCGCCGAAAAAATGGAGGCAGAATTCGCACGTTTAATGCCACTTACATACGGAGCCTTCGAAAAATCTGGACGCATAGCCCCCTAAAACGGGTAGAGTTAGGCGCATGAGTACCCCAGCGCCTTTTGGTCGCATGTTGACCGCGATGGTTACTCCATTTACTAAAGATGGAGCAATCGATTGGAATGGCGTCGAAACAATTGCTGATCATTTAGTAAAACATGGTCACGATGGAATCGTTGTCAACGGAACAACAGGTGAAGCACCAACGACAAAGTCTTCTGAAAAAGAAGAGATCATCAAAGTTGTAAAGAAGGTAGTTGGCCCCAACATCAAGGTCATTTCAGGTGCAGGCGATAATGAAACTGATTATTCAATCAACCAAGCCAAGCGCTCTGAAGCAGCCGGCGCTGACGGAATCTTGGTTGTAACTCCGTATTACAACAAACCACCACAGGCAGGAATTGAAGCTCACTTCCTTGCAATGGCTAATGCAACAGCATTGCCAATGATGCTCTATGACATCCCTGGTCGCACAGGTGTTGAAATTGAATCAGACACAATTGTTCGACTCTTTGAGCATCCACAAATTGTCGCTCTCAAAGATGCAAAAGGAAATGTTGCTGCAACATCATGGGTCATCAAGCGTTGCGGAATCCCTGTCTATTCAGGTGATGACATTCTCAATCTGCCATTGCTCTCAGTTGGAGCAGTTGGCTTTGTATCTGTGTGTGGTCACACTGTTGGAAATGAACTCAAAGAGATGCTCACATCGTGGTTTGCTGGCAATACAGCGCGTGCCCTAGAGATTCATCAACAGTTGCTTCCAGTATTTACGGGAACATTTAGAACCCAAGGTGCAATCATGACAAAGGCAGCACTG
The DNA here is from genome assembly GCA_945873335.1 of Bifidobacterium breve. Taxonomy (GTDB): domain Bacteria; phylum Actinomycetota; class Actinomycetes; order Nanopelagicales; family Nanopelagicaceae; genus Planktophila. Next base: position 4,652 of record CAMCCH010000028.1, read on the forward strand.
ACATTAATGGGATTACCTGGTGGCCATACGCGCCTACCTTTAGTTGATGCAACGAGTGCACAAATTGCACAGTTGCGTGAAGATCTACGCGCAGGTGGCGTAGCAATTTCCTAATGACCCATCCCCATCCAGAACTCGGAACGCCCTCACCTCTAGTAGATGGTGGATTGCGCATCGTCGCACTCGGTGGCTTAGCCGAAATCGGTCGCAATATGACCGTCTTTGAGTATAAGAAGAAGTTGCTTATCGTTGATTGCGGTGTACTTTTTCCTGAAGAGAATCAACCAGGTATTGATTTGATTTTGCCTGACTTTTCATACATCCGCGAACGCCTAGGCGATGTAATTGCAATATTTCTAACACATGGCCACGAAGATCATATTGGCGCTGTTCCTTATCTATTGCGTGAACGTGGAGATATTCCAATTTATGGTTCTGCTCTAACTTTGGCGCTGATTACTGCCAAACTCAAAGAGCATCGCATCTCACCTCTTACTCGTGAAGTAAAAGAGGGAATGCGCGAAGATATTGGTCCATTCGAACTTGAATTCGTTGCAGTAAATCATTCAATTCCTGATGCACTCGCTGTTGCAATTCATACTGGAGCTGGAACTGTTTTACATACTGGTGACTTCAAGATGGATCAATTACCACTCGATGGTCGCATAACTGACTTACGTACATTCGCTCGACTTGGCGAAGAAGGCGTTGACTTATTCCTCGTCGATTCAACAAATGCTGATATTCCAGGATTTACTCCATCGGAGCGCGAAATTATGCCGGCGCTCAACCGTGTTATCGGAGCAACAAAACGTCGAGTAATCGTTGCTTCTTTCTCCTCACATGTTCACCGCGTACAACAAGTAATTGATATTGCTGCAAAGCATGAACGCAAGGTTGTCTTCATCGGTCGTTCAATGGTTCGAAATATGAAGATTGCCGAAGATATGGGATATCTAACGATTCCATCTGGCTTACTCATTGATGTAAAAGATCTCGACTCTTTCGACGATAACGTTGTTCTTATCTGCACAGGTTCACAGGGTGAACCAATGGCTGCGCTATCACGCATGGCAAATGGTGATCATCAGATTCGCGTTGGCGCGGGGGATACCGTCATTCTTGCTTCTTCCCTAATTCCCGGTAACGAGAATTCTGTATTTAGAGTTATCAATGAACTCACCCGCTTTGGTGCAAAAGTTGTTCATAAAGCAAATGCGATGGTGCACGTATCTGGTCATGCCGCTGCAGGTGAGCTCTTGTATTGCTACAACATCGTCAAACCTAAATATGTAATGCCAGTACATGGCGAATGGCGACACCTAGTAGCGAATGCAGAAATTGCAATTTCTGCAGGTGTACCTCGCGAGCACGCACTCATCATTGAAAATGGAGTTGTTCTAGATCTGATCAATCATGAAGCATCCGTTGTCGGATCTGTTCCATGTGGCTTTGTTTATGTTGACGGCCAAAGTATTGGTGATATCACAGAGAGTTCGCTCAAGGATCGTCGCATTCTTGGAGAAGAAGGATTCATTTCTTGTGTTGTTGTCATTGAATCTCAAAGCGGAAAAATTATTGCTGGACCAGATATTCATGCACGTGGATTCGCTGAAGACGAAGCTCTTTTTGATGAAGTAAAACTAAAAATTGAAAAGGCCTTAGCGCGCGCAGTTGCTGAAGGAATAAATGGCACTCATCAACTTTCACAAATTGTTCGCAAAACTATTGGCGAATGGGTTGGCACAACACATCGTCGTCGCCCAATGATTGTTCCTGTAGTTATTGAGGTCTAGTTTCAACGGCGCGCCTAGCCATCGCGCAATTACTAAACAATTATTATCGTCAGTGTGGCTAAGAGAAAAAAGGCAAAGAATGCAGGCGTCGGCTCTGCCATAGGCAGAGGGCTATCGGCTATCTGGAAATTCTTTGCTCGATCCCTTGGCGGAGCGGTTCGTTTCTTAGCTCGCGGTGCTCGAGATTTAGATCCGGCACATCAACGCGATGGTTTTGCATTTCTCCTTCTTATTCTTGCACTGACCGCAACTGCTGGCACCTGGTTTAGAGCCGATAATTTTGTAGGTCGCGCGCTCTACTCTTTTGTCTACGGAGCTTTTGGGCGAATCGGATTCTTTATTCCATTAGTACTTATCTATTTCGCATTTCGCTTATTTAGATTACCTGATGAGAAAGCAGCGACCGGGCGCATCATTGTTGGAACACTGACAATCGTTTTGAGCACGACTGGCATTGCCCATCTACTCAATGGGTCAACTGGTACGGGTGCTACCGCAATGCGACATGGCGGTGGTTGGTTTGGTTACGCAGTAAGCACTCCATTAGTTGCACTTATGACTTCACTACTTACATATCCAGTGCTCATCATGATTTTGATCTTTGGACTCCTAGTCGTTACTGCAACTCCAGTCTCTGAAATACTGACTCGCATTAAAAATACATCAAAATGGTTATGGTCAAAGCGTCCCGAGCGCGCAGAACGCGATGATGATTTCGAAATTACCGATACACCTCCATTTGAAACACCAGTAGTTGCCGCCTGGAATGAACCTGAACCAGATGAAGAAGAGGAACTCGACGAAGCAAGCTTTGATGAAGAGTTCACGGTTCCAGTACCTGTCACGCCAATAGTTACACCATCTACTGAAGGTAAGCGCCCTGAGCAATTGCTTCTTTCACCAGATAGTAATTACGAACTTCCACCGCAGGATCTCTTGCGTACAGGTCCTGCGGCAAAGGCCAAGAGCAAGGCAAATGACGTTGTGGTTGCAGCCCTAACAGAAGTCTTTGCACAATTTGAAATTGATGCTCAAGTAACTGGCTTTATGCGTGGGCCAACAGTGACACGTTATGAAGTAGAACTAGGCAATGCTGTCAAAGTTGAACGCATTACAGCCCTTGCTAAAAATATTTCCTATGCAGTAGCAAGTGGTGACGTTCGCATTCTTTCTCCTATTCCTGGTAAGTCGGCAGTGGGTATAGAAATTCCAAATGCTGACCGCGAAATCGTTGCTTTAGGCGATGTAATGCGCTCAAGTGTTGCTGGTCAAGATCATCACCCAATGCTTGTAGCCCTGGGTAAAGATGTAGAAGGAAACTTTGTCTGTGCAAACTTAGCGAAAATGCCTCACCTTTTAGTTGCGGGCGCAACAGGTGCTGGTAAATCTTCAATGATCAACGCCATGATCACCTCTATTTTGATGCGTGCAACTCCTGATGATGTTCGCTTAGTTCTCATTGATCCAAAACGCGTAGAGCTAACTGCATATGAAGGTATACCGCACCTCATTACTCCAATTATTACTAACCCTAAGAAAGCATCTGATGCGCTTACATGGGTAGTGCGTGAAATGGATCTGCGTTATGAAGACCTTTCTACCTTTGGTTTTAGACATATTGATGATTTCAATAAAGCAGTACGCGCTGGAAAAGTAATAGTGCCACCGGGAAGCGATCGAACTGTAGAGCCTTATCCATATCTGCTAGTAATCATTGATGAGCTTGCAGATTTGATGATGGTTGCAGCGAAAGAAGTTGAAGAATCTGTTGTTCGAATTACCCAATTAGCACGCTCTGCGGGCATTCACTTAGTCCTTGCAACGCAGCGACCTTCCGTGGATGTTGTAACTGGTCTGATCAAAGCAAATGTTCCATCACGTCTTTCATTTGCAACAAGTTCGCTAGCTGATAGCCGTGTGATTTTAGATAGCCCAGGAGCTGAAAAACTTGTTGGCCAAGGCGATGCTCTATTTATCCCTATGGGTGCTAGCCGTGCAATACGTATTCAAGGTGCCTATGTTTCAGAGCGCGAAATTGAAGCAGTTACTTCACATGTAAAGAAGCAGCTCTCACCGAGATATCGCGACGATGTCACGGTTGCTCCAAAGAATAATAAAATGGTAGATAAAGAAATTGGTGATGATTTAGATTTATTACTTCAAGCGGTGGAATTAGTTGTAGGCACACAATTTGGATCGACATCTATGTTGCAAAGAAAGTTGCGAGTTGGTTTTGCAAAAGCTGGTCGCCTGATGGATCTGATGGAATCTCGCGGAATCGTCGGACCTTCAGAGGGTTCTAAAGCGCGCACTGTCATGGTCAAGCCTGATGAACTAGATTCTGTACTCGCAACGCTGGGTGACTAACAAGTTAATTCTGAGAAATGAGTCCCCCCACTGGTCATCTTTAGGGGTGATATCAACTTTTCCTGGCCGCAAGGGCTATTGCTAACCCCACGACAGTTCTACACTTAGCACTCACCCTTTCCCAATATTTGTGAGGTTTACATGTCACTAGGTTCAGTTATTAGCGCATCGCGCAATGCTGCCGGCATGACTATCGATCAATTAGCAGATGCGACAAGTGTTCGGCCAGGATTACTTCGCGAAATGGAAAATGATAATTTCGTCAATTGCGGTGGCGAGACATATGCACGGGGACATCTTCGCAATATTGCAGTGGCACTCAAAGTAAATCCAGAAACTTTTTTATCTCTCTATGTTGAGGAACAGTCTGTAGAACATCGTAAGATGCAGGATTTACTTACTGAGACAAATGTTTTGAAGCCACCAAAAGAGAGAAAGAGCGTCTCTTGGAAAACGTTAGCTTCCATCTCACTTTCATGCATCGTAATTGCCGGCGTTGCTCAAATAGTTATTTCAAATTCAAAAACTGTCACAGTTGAGCGAATAAGTGTAAAACCAACGCCATCACTTTCTCCTTCAGAGAGTGCATCCTCGGCAGAGTCAGCCTCCCCATCTGCAGATGCTGAGCCAGTAGAAGTTGCAATGACTGGTGCAATTGTTGTTGAGATTAGTGCTAGCCGAGGTAAGAGTTGGATTTTTGCAAATGATGCCACTGGAAAAACACTCTTTAGTGGTCAATTGCGATCAGGTTCGACTCGCACAATTGCAAGTGATGCCATCATTAGTCTTCGAATAGGCAATGCAGGCGCCTTAGATCTGACTGTCAATGGCAAAAAAATGGACTCGATTGGGGCTGATGGCGAGGTAGTAAACCTTTCCTTCGATGAAAATTCCTAGAGTGAGTTTAGGTAGCGCTAACGCACGATAAGATTCCTTCAATGAAGCGCACAGTTGCAGTCGTCACCATGGGCTGTGCTCGCAATGAGGTCGACTCTGAAGAACTAGCGGGCCGCTTAGCAGCCGATGGCTGGACGCTCGTCGATGATGTTGAATTAGCAGAAGTAGCGCTTGTAAATACATGTGGCTTTATTGAATCGGCAAAGAAGGATTCAATTGATGCACTCCTTGAGGCAAATTCGCTCAAGGGACATGGTGTTACGCGCGCAGTAGTAGCTGTTGGGTGCATGGCCGAGCGTTACGGTCAAGAACTTGCAAAGGCACTTCCCGAAGCAGATGCAATTTTAGGTTTTGATGATTACAAAGATATCTCTGCGCGTTTGCAATCAATCATGGCTGGAAATGCACATACGCCACATGTTCCTCGTGATCGCCGTTCTCTCTTGCCCATTGCTCCAGCAGATCGCGCAGCAGTTCGAGATGAAGAGTTTCAATCAACGCTAGGTGCTGGTGGTTCTCCTCTTCGCAAAAGACTAGGGAATGCTCCGTGGGCTCCACTAAAAATTGCGTCAGGCTGTGATCGTCGCTGTTCATTTTGCGCTATTCCATATTTTCGTGGTGCATTTGTATCACGGCGCCCAACTGAAATTTTAGATGAAGCGCGCTGGTTATCTACTAATGGCGTCAGCGAACTCTTCTTAGTTAGTGAAAATACAACTTCGTATGGCAAAGATCTTGGTGATCTGACATTGATGGAAAAACTATTGCCTGACTTTGCAGCAATTGCTGGAGTAGAGCGTATTCGACTTTCATATTTACAGCCCGCTGAAATGCGCCCTTCACTATTACAAGCGATGATTTCAACTCCCAATGTTGCGCCCTACTTTGATCTCTCGTTCCAGCACACAAGTGCAACGGTATTGCGCCGTATGCGCCGCTTTGGAGATAGCGAAAAATTCCTCCACCTCATCTCACAAATTCGTGCACTCTCGCCAGAGGCTGGAATTAGATCTAACTTTATTGTCGGTTTTCCGGGGGAGACGCAGGAAGATTTCGATGATCTTGCCAACTTCATTACAAAGGCAAAGCTAGATGCCGTTGGAATCTTTGGCTATTCCGATGAAGATGACACAGAAGCCTTGAAGTTAGAGGACAAAGTTGCTCCAGAAGTTATTGCGCAGCGGGTAGAAACACTCTCATCCCTTGCTGATGAAATGGTCTCCCTACGTGCTCAAGCGCGTATTGGTGAGAGCGTTCGAGTACTCATTGAAGATGCCGAACTACAAGAGGGAAGAGCGGCCCACCAAGGCCCCGAAGTCGATGGAACCACTTCATTTATCGGGACAAATTTTGCAGTTGGTCAATATGTTGATGCCGTGGTTATCGAATCAATGGGCGCAGATTTGGTAGCGCAAGTAATATGAATCTTCCAGGATTTGTAACTCCAAATTTCATAACAGTTACTCGCCTACTTCTAGTTCCTTGCGGCGTATATACACTCTTCAAAAATGGTGGGGATGATTCGACTTGGCAGATAATCTCCTGGTTTATTTTCTTCTTCTTAGGTCTATCAGATATTTTAGATGGCAATCTTGCACGTAGCAGAAATAAAATTACAGAGTTCGGTAAATTTCTAGACCCAGTCGCCGATAAAGTGATGATTGGCGCCGCAATGATTTCACTATCAATTCTGGGCAGAATGCCATGGTGGATCACAATTGTCATCATGGGACGCGAAGTCGGAATTACTTTGCTTCGCCTTGCCATTATTCGCAGAGGTGTTATTGCTGCAAACAAGGGCGGAAAGATAAAAGCCACATTCCAGAATTTTGGTGTTGGTTTCTATGTTCTACCACTTCCTACAGGCCTGTTCTGGTTCCGTGATGGCTTTATGGCAATCGCAATTGCTCTAACTATCGTTACAGGTGCATATTATGTAAAATCAGCATTTGGTCGACCAAGTGGCCACAAATGAGAGAGAACTGATATGAGCCTTGCTTCCGAGATTGCATCATTAGTAGAAGATGCACTCGCTGTGTTGCGCGAAAAAGGTGAAACTCTTTCCACTGCTGAATCACTTACTGCTGGATCTTTGAGTTCTGCAATTACATCGATTCCAGGATCATCCGATGTATTCCTAGGTGGAATTACCGCCTATCAAAGTTCCGTCAAAAGTTCGCACTTAGGTGTGAGCGAAGAACTCATTGCAAAGCACACTGTCTTTAGTGAAGAAGTTGCAATCGCAATGGCAAAAGGTGCACTCAAAAGTTTTGGTTCAACATGGGCAATTTCAACTACCGGTGTTGCCGGCCCCGGTCCATCTGATGGAGTTGCCGCAGGAACTGTATGGGTTGCAATTGAGGGCCCAGTTACCCAAGCAATCGAACTTTCTCTCTCTGGTGAGCGCGATTCTGTGCGAAACGCGACAACAGCAAGCGCAATGGCCGCATTTGCCCGTATTCTTAGAGCACGCAAATAGAGAAGGGATACTGATCATGGTCTTGTTACGTCACGCCGTAGGTCAATCTCTTCGCGCTGCTCGCACATCGCAGAACCGCACTCTTCGCGAAGTTGCACGAGATGCACGCGTATCACTTGGTTATCTCTCTGAAGTGGAACGCGGACAAAAAGAGGCATCATCAGAACTTCTCAATGCAATCTGTACAGCACTTGGTTTAGCTCTCTCTGATGTCATGGTTGATGTCACTAACGAACTCAAGAGCCGCGAGACTGTAACGCTTACTGTTGTCGACGCTGCCTAATTTCGGCATATGTCATCCGCTGACACAGAGAAGTACGCTCCTCAAGTAGCAACTCATCGTCGTACAACTTCCGCAATTCTTTCCACAACCAAAGAACTCATTGCACGCTCTGGCGTTGCAAAGATCAGCATGATTGAAATCTCTGATGAATCAGAAGTATCTCGCGCAACTCTTTACAACCATTATCGCGATAAAGAGAGTGTGCTGCGTGCATTGGCTGAATCAGAGTTTGCACGACTCATTACAGTGGCAGAAAAAGGAACGACTTCACAAGAAATTCTGCAACTACTTTCACAAGAAATTTCAACTGATAGCGCCCTAGCAACTATGCGCATAACAGATCCTGCGCTATTGACTCAAATACTTACTCACCAAAGTGATGAGTTATGGTCGACTTTCCTGCATTCATTTTCACAACTGATTCCAAATCATGTACTTGCAGCAACATCATTGCGTTGGCTTATCGGTCAAGTTTTTGCACCACTTACTCCAGAGCAATCCAAAATTCAGTCAGAGGCCCTTAGCTAAAGTGCGTATCTCTGATCTTCGCGAGCGCCTCACGCTCTCATTTGGTGAAGCGTGGGCGCCATCATTTAGCGCAGATATTGCAATCTCTCTATTGGGTAGCAGAAGCGTCAACGAAGCGCTCAAAGATGGTTATGAGGCAGATGAAATTTGGAAAGCCGTCTGTAAAGAACATCCAGTTGAGACCGAAAAGTTTAGATAGGTAAAATCAACTAGAGATATACCCCTACTATCGTTTAATGTCGCAACGATTTCGTAGTGCAGTCAGCGTTGCCCTCTTAGCAATATTTTTCACATTTGCTGGAACAACTATTACCAATGCAATGCAAATATTTGTAAGACTACCTGAGGGTAGAACCGTCACTTTGGATGCAGAACCAAGTGACACAATCGAAAACGTAAAAACTAAGGTTCAGGACGTAGAGGGAATTCCCCCGGATCGCCAATACTTATATTTCGCGGGTAAGTACCTCGATGATGGCAAGACACTATCTGATTATAATATTGTCGGAGCAGCAACGATGCATTTATATTATTCAATACTTACTGATTCGATTCCAGTACCTGATCCAATTCAAAAGTCGAGTATTACTTCAATGACGCCAACTACTACACCTGCAGACTCACTAACAACAGTGGTCATCACGGGCATTTTTGTAGAAAAGGTTGTTGGTATTCATGCAAACAGCATTGTTCTCGCCCCTGAAAACTGGGTACAAGATACCTCTACTGTGACTTTTACCCTTCCAGGAAGTTCTGCTGGGACTTATTCGATTCAGTTATATAACGGATCAGCGCCTGTTCTCAAAGAGCAAAGCTTTACTTTCACGTCACTACCACCAAAGCCGGTCATAAGTAAAAAAGTTACATATATAAAATGTACGAAGCCACCACGTTCAACACGTATTGCCCACGGAATAAATCCAGTATGCCCCGCAGGTTTTACTAAACAGCTATAACTTCTAAGACCCACGGATTCTTATCATCGGCTGGGCTAAGTGCGCAGGGGTACTTCTCTGAAACGATTGCATATAAGTCTTCGGGGTTCTTCGCACTAGATCGTGATTGCAGCAGAAGGCGTGCTATTTCGCCTCTAATCTTTTTAGACATATGTGTAACGACAACGCGCTCCCCATCGACAACAGTAGAGACATGAATCTCAACAGTCTTATCAATGGGGGCGCCCCATACGGTTTTATATGTGGATGAGCGACAATCAATAATGAGATCCGTCGTGATCCCATCCAAAACCTTCGCAACGGGCGCGGCCATAACCTTGTTATTGATCTTCTTTTTATACGTTTCGATGCGAGTATCAGGTGTGATTGCCCCATATTTGGCAGAAATAATTACAACAGATGAGGATGCACGCTTTTTCGCACTCGCACTCAGTGATGGCCAATCCAGGGCTTGATAGAGAACCCCGCTATAGACCGAGATTGCGGGAGTAGGCGAAGTTGTCTCTTTCTTTTTCTCCGATGGAGGTAGGAGGATCAGCACCAACTACTTCTTGCCAAATAGTTTTCCGAGGAAGCCTGGCTGGGAGGAAGTAACAGCATCTCCAGCGTGGCCAGGGCAGCGCTCGCTCTTTGGAATCCCGTGTAGCGCCTCTTCAATATGCTCGCCGCAACCACTCCATGTTGCCTTGCCGCATTGCTTACAGGTCACTTTGCTACACATGTTGAGCCCTTCGTTAGATGAGCGAGTTTAGACCCCCATGGGCGCGACACGCGCTCGCAATGTCAGTGGTCTCAGCTAGGTTTCGAACAGGTGTTCGGATACTATTTACCCGTACAACCAGAGCGGTTCTATCTTCCGCCCACAGGCTTTGTAAAAAGCCACAGGGCCGTCGATGGGTCTCCGTACCTTCTGGGCCAGACCCAAACGTCATATGACGTTCTATCGAAAGGAAAGTAAGTGGCTACTGAAAAAAGTAATAAAGCTAATGATGCTTCGCAAGAAAAAGCAACCACAGAGCGCC
>CAMCCH010000029.1 GCA_945873335.1 Bifidobacterium breve
TTGCCATTATTTCGGCAAGGGGCTCTTCCGAGCCTACGAGGCTCACTTCTCGTTGTGACTTCATATCCATTGCCATCGTAGGCTATCGCTAGCAACGAAGATGGAGGAAATGTGAGCAGACCGATCAAGCGTGATTTTGGCAGTCGCGAGATTCCACAATGGAAGAGCGCTCCTGGAGCGCAAGCATTTACCGATGTGAAATATGAAATCGGTGACGGAATCGCCAAGATAACAATCAATCGTCCTTCCGTTCGCAATGCATTTAGACCTCAAACAATTATTGAATTGCAATCTGCATTCTCACTCGCTCGCGATAACGAGGAAGTCGGCGTCATTATTTTGACTGGCGAAGGCACAGAAGCATTCTGTTCAGGTGGCGACATAAGCGTTCGCGGTGACGATGGATACCTTGGCGATGATTCACTTGCTAAAAAAGGAATCGGACGCCTCAATGTTTTAGATCTACAAGTACAAATTCGCCGCACACCAAAACCAGTTGTTGCAATGGTTGCAGGATGGGCAATTGGCGGTGGCCATGTTTTACATGTTGTCTGTGATTTAACAATTGCAGCCGATAACGCACTCTTTGGTCAAACTGGTCCAATGGTTGGTTCATTCGATGGTGGATACGGCTCGGGATTACTCGCTGCAAGTGTTGGCCAGAAAAAGGCTCGCGAAATTTGGTTTATGACTCGTTCTTATGATGCGAAGGAAGCGCTCGCAATGGGCCTCGTGAATACAGTTGTACCTGTTGCCGATCTTGAAGCAGAGACAGTTTCATGGTGTCGCGAAATGTTACGCAATTCTCCATTGGCGCTGCGTTTACTCAAAGCAAGTTTGAATGCGGCCGATGATGGTCTTGCCGGTGTTCAACAACTTGCAGGCGATGCAACGCTTCTCTTTTATATGACAGAAGAGGGACAAGAAGGACGCGATGCTTATAAAGAGCGTCGTGAACCAGATTTCAAGAAATTTCCAAAGCGTCCCTAATCAATGTTGCTAGATCTCTTCTCCACAATGCGTGTTGTCGCATTACCAACAAAGACTAATTTTCGCGGGATAAATATCCGCGAAGTTGCACTCTTTAGAGGCGAATATGGCTGGGGAGAATTTTCACCATTTCTCGAATACGGTTATGAAGAATGCGCTCCATGGTTGTCATCAGCTATTGAGGCTGCAACGCAACCTCGACCACGCATCTATCGCAACTCAATAAGAGTCAACGGCACCATTCCCGCTCTCAACGATCCATTAGATATCGAAAAAATTGTTGATTCATTTCCTGGGGTAGATACCTTCAAAGTAAAGGTTGGTGAAAACCTCCCAGAAGATATTGCTCGCCTTGCCAGAGTTAGAACATTACGTCCTAAAGCGAAAGTACGTATCGATGTGAATGGCAATTGGGATGTTGCAACTGCTGTGACAAATTTACGAGCAATCTATGAAAACATTGGCCCTCTTGATTATGTCGAGCAACCATGTGCAACGGTAGAAGAGTTGCGCGAGTTAAAGCAAAAACTAAAGCTGGATATTAAAATAGCTGGAGATGAAGTGTTACGTAAAGCAGCCGACCCGTTTGCAGTGGATCTTGTTGGCGCAGTTGATATTGTGATGCTCAAGGTGCAGCCACTTGGAGGAATTGCACGTGCACACAAATTAGCGAAACATCACAATCTTCCAGTAGTTATCTCAAGTGCGCTAGAAAGTGCGGTTGGAATCAATTATGGATTAATCCTGGCTGCATCTATTCCTGAAATGAATTTTGATTGCGGGCTTGGAACTGGATCGCTACTCAATGCAGATGTTGCCGATTTACCTATTACCAATGGCGAAATTCAAATAACTGATTTTGAGCCTAACTTCAACCATATTGAAGTGGCACCTGATCGCTTTGAATGGTGGAAGAATCGCGTTATGAAGACTGCGGAGCACTTGGTATGAATCCATCAACGCAGCTTGCTCGAGTAATTGTGCGCCAGATGATTGAGGCCGGAATAAAAGATGCTGTTATTTCACCTGGTTCACGTAATGCTCCGCTTTCGCTAGCGCTTGTTGCTGCCGAAGAAAAGAAATTGATTACATTGCATATTCGAATTGATGAGCGTAGCGCTGCTTTTTTTGCACTTGGTTTGATCAAATCAACCAAACGCCCTGTTCCAATCATTTGTACAAGTGGAACAGCTGTTGCAAATTATCACCCAGCAGTTTTGGAAGCCCACCATACAAATCAGCCATTATTAGTGCTAACTGCAGATCGTCCAGCAATGCTTCGTCGCACAGGTGCAAATCAAACAACAGAACAAGCAAGAATCTTTGGTAAAGCAGTTCGATATTTTGCTGATGTTGATGGTCCTGTTTTCCCAATGGAGCTCCCACTAGACAGCTTGCGACAAGGCCCCGTACATCTCAATATTCAATTTGATGAACCGCTCTTGCCTGATACAGATAATTCCTGGTTAGACGAAATCAAGATTGCTCCAAAAGATTTTGTTAATCGTAAAGGTCCAGGGAAAATTAGAATCAACGAGACACGTGGTGTATTAGTTATCGGCCACGATAGGGGTGGTCTCGCCCTTGGAGAAGTTCAAGAATTTGCCAAAAAATTGGGTTGGCCAGTTATTGCCGAAGACCCACTCTCATTTCCGACTGCGACACCACACGCATCCCTATTTCTTACTTCTAGAAAGATTCGTCAATCACTTATTCCTCAAGCAGTAGTAGTTATTGGTCGTACAACGCTTTCACGTTCCATAAATTCATTTATTGCTTCTTCACCTATCACCTATGTCATTGATCCTCGAATAGCTACGGTTGATTCTGACAGAACGGCCGACAAACGCTTTATTGCTATTCCAGAATTAGATAAATCCAACCCTGATGAGGATTGGATAGCAACGTGGAAAAAGTTTGGCGAAAGAAGCGCAAAGGTTGTTGCCCAACTTGATGGGTGGAATGAAGCCACAATTGCTCGAGAAATTTCAAAGCTCATACCTAATGGCTCCTCTCTTTTTATCTCGTCATCGCGTCCTATTAGAGATATAGAAGCATTTGCTACACCTCGAGACGGAGTAGAAACTTTTGCGAATCGTGGCTTAGCAGGAATTGATGGCAATATTTCAAGTGCACTTGGTATGGCAATTGCACGCAAGAATTCCTACGCACTCATTGGAGATTTAGCTTTTCTTCATGACATCACCGGTTTGATAACAAATGAGAAAATTGATTGTAGAATACTCGTTATCAATAACGATGGTGGAGGTATCTTTTCTACGCTTCCCCAGAGCGGTGTTGCAGGCTTTGAACGAGTCTTTGGAACCCCGCATGGTTTGGATCCAGCTGCAATTGCAACATCGATGGGAATTTCTGCAACTTCGGTTTCAAATCACAAGGAATTGCAAAATGAGATCGAGAAACCCGTTACTGGAATTTCAGTTGTAGTTATCAATACACCATCGCGTGAATCTAACGGAGAAAATCTCAAGAAAATTTATCAACTAATAGAGGGAATTTAGCTAAGCGCACTCTTCATCGGTGCAAACTTTGCTTGACTCTCAGCAAGTTCACGTTCTGGATCTGAACCTGCAACAATTCCGCATCCCGCATAAAGGCGAATCGAATTCCCTTGAATCTGTCCACAACGCAACGCAATCCCAAGTTCTCCATCTCCTGATGCATCTATCCAACCAACGGGACCTGCATAACGCCCACGCGCTAAACCTTCGATCTCATTGATCAGTGCGCTTGCTCTATTTGTAGGCGTTCCACAAACAGCAGCCGATGGGTGAAGTTTTTCCAATACCGAAAAGGAATCAACCTTATTGAGTGTTTCAACAAGTGCTCCAGTTACATCGGTTGCTAAGTGCATGACATTTGCTAAATGTAGAACAAATGGCGATTCAGGAACGTTAGTCGACTTACAAAATGGAGCTATTGCATCTGCAACTGAACGAACTGCATATTCATGTTCCTCTAAATCTTTCGAAGAACGAGCAAGAGATGCGGCAAGGGCTAGATCTTTTTCATCATTGCCTGTTTTACTAATTGTGCCTGCAAGTACACGCGAAGTAATCATTCCGTGAGTGAGTCTCATCAATAATTCTGGTGTAGCTCCCACAAGATCTGCGATTGCAAAGTTCCATGTAGAGGGATATTCGATAGAAAGTTTATGAAGGACTCTGCGCGGATCAATTATCGATTCGGCGCTCATTTTTATTTCGCGAGCTAAAACAACTTTCTCTACATCTCCGGCTTGAATTCGCGAGACTGCTTGCGAAACGCGGTTTTTCCATTGATCATCGACATCAAACTCTTTGCGCCAAGTCACTGAATTTGCTGGAAAATCGGGTGCAGTATTTGGCAATATGGGTTGTGGGCCATCCCCAATCCAAGTTACCCATGACTTTCCATTACGCAATCCAACAACGACTTCTGGAATAACTAATACGGATGCATCTTCGGGGGAGAAAGAGAACGAAGTAAAGAGAATTGGGCCTGTGCCATTTGCGTGCACACCGTCATTGATCTGCATTTTTGATAATTGCTCTTGCCACCAATGTCTCGCATCAGCAAATCGGTTAGGCCCACTCACTGTTGTAGTTGCAAAGATTCCCCAACCAACAAGTCCATCGCCACCGCGCACCCATGCAATTGGATGATTCTCAGGTAAGAGATCTAGAAGAGGTAGATGCTCACTGAGACGCGAAGTTGTAACGGGGATAGAAGGTGTCATAAAGAAGAGTTATGAAATCTTTTTCTGGGCAAAGCGCCAAAGAATCGGAAATGAACTTCCTGCTATTGCAATTTTTAGAACTTCTCCAAGAATAAATGGAGTAAGTCCAGCATTGAATGTCCACGCCCAATTTTGGCCTGTGTATTGATGTAACCACACAAGCCCAAATGTAAAAATAATAAGATTACCAAGCAGCATTGCAGGAAGCGCAGTGATGAATTTTTGATCTAAACGGCGCTCTGCTAATTTTCCAAGTACAAATGATGCGATAAGCATTCCAACTAAATATCCACCAGTTGCTCCAACAACTTTTTCAATTCCATAACTTCCATTAGCAAAAATTGGGGCTCCAGCAATTCCAGCAAGTAAATACAGTGCAAATGTTGTTGCACCAAGAGTTGCGCCATACGACGTCGCGAGAAGAAGTACGCCCAATGTCTGTCCTGTAAATGGAACTGGTGAACCTGGAATCGGAAATGCCACTTGAGCGAGCGCCGAAAGGAAGATAACGCCACCAGTGACGAAGAGGAGGCGGGTAAGCGCGCTGCTTCGCGGAAAGAGTGAGGTGCGAAGAGTTGTTATAGCTAGAGACATAACGTTTCCTTTCAGCAAGTTGTGGATGAGCCTACTTCAGTGGAGAATATGGCTATGTCTCGCGCCAATTTGAACAAGGATCCCGATGAAGTTGCGGCGATGTTTGATGGCGTGGCCAAGAGATATGACCTCGTCAACGATTTATTGAGTCTGGGGCAGACCAAGGCATGGCGCCGAGCAACTACGGCCACGATTGCCCCAGCCCCAGGGATGAAAATTCTTGATATTGCCGCTGGAACAGGTTCATCATCGCAACCTCTCTTTGAGGCAGGCGCCGATGTAATCCCAGCCGACTTTTCCCAAGGAATGCTCGATGCCGGCAAAAAGGCCCGCCCACACCTCGCCTTCACGAAGGCCGATGCTCTCAATCTGCCCTTTGAGGCCAATACCTTTGATTGCGTGACCATCTCTTTCGGTCTTCGAAATACCAATGATGTTGATAAGGCGCTCGCAGAGGCTCTTCGAGTCACCAAAAGTGGGGGACGCCTCGTTATTGCCGAGTTCTCCCAGCCCACATGGCGCATTTTTCGCACTATTTATATGAATTATTTGATGAAAGCTCTGCCTGCCATCGCCCGGCGAACCTCTTCGAATCCCGATGCCTATATCTATTTGGCCGAATCGATCCGTGCCTGGCCTAATCAAAGCGCTCTCGCAGCCCGTATTGAAGGAGCCGGCTGGAGCCAAGTGGGTTGGCAAAATCTGACCTTTGGAGTTGTCGCAGTTCACAGAGCTCTCAAGGCGTAGCGGTCGAGCCACTAGGCCCAGCACTCTAAGATTTCACACGTGGCTCTTACCTCAAATCCCTATATCCCAATCTTTGCGATTGCGGCTTTTGGCTTTGGTTTTGCTGCAATCTCACTCGTGGCTGCAACGCTGACAGGGCCTGCTCGTTACAACAGAGCGAAGGCACAAGCGTATGAGTGCGGAATCGAACCTTCTCCACAGGCTGCAGAGGGTGGACGTTTTCCCGTTAAGTATTTTCTTACAGCGATGCTCTTCATTATCTTTGATATAGAAATTGTTTTCCTTTATCCGTGGGCTGTTACTTTCGATAAGTTGGGACTTTTTGGACTCGTTGAAATGGCAATCTTTATCGGAACAGTTTTCGTCGCATATGCATATGTATGGCGACGCGGCGGATTGGAATGGGACTAATAAATGGGTTTAGAAGAAAAATTACCTAGTGGCTTAGTTCTAACATCAGTTGAAAAACTTGCTGGATACATGCGTAAAAACTCATTGTGGCCTGCAACATTCGGTTTGGCATGTTGCGCAATCGAAATGATGGCAGCAGGTGCTGGCCGTTATGACTTAGCTCGTTTCGGCATGGAAGTTTTCCGCGCATCCCCACGTCAGGCAGATCTCATGATTGTTGCTGGTCGTGTTTCAAATAAAATGGCGCCGGTACTTCGCCAGATTTATGATCAAATGGCTGCACCAAAGTGGGTTATTGCAATGGGTGCTTGTGCATCATCGGGTGGAATGTTTAACAATTACGCGATTGTTCAAGGCGTAGATCACGTAGTTCCCGTTGATATTTACCTTCCTGGCTGCCCGCCACGTCCTGAAATGTTGATGGATGCAATTTTGAAATTGCACGATCACATCTACGATGAAAAATTAGGACCTAACCGCGAAAAAATTATTAAGGAAGTTGAACTCGCAGCGATGAATGCAGTCCCAACTCATCAGATGAAGGGTCTCCTCGCATAATGAGTTCAGATAACGGCATGTTTGGTGCGCAAGGAAGCGGAGATACCTCTGGTTACGGAGGATTGGTCCGTACGGCTGCATCAACTGGCTCCTCTGAGCGTCCATATGGCAGTTATTTCGATTCAGTTACCGATGATTTAGAACGTGCATATCCAGATTTTGCCGATGCAATTGAGCGCGTTGTTGTGGATCGCGGAGAGCTGACCTTACATATAAAGGTTTCACGCCTTGTAGAAGTTTCAATGATCTTGCGTGACAAACTCAAATTTGAAATGTGCCTTGGAGTATCTGGCGTCAATTATCCAGATGATAAAGGACGCGAATTGCACGCTGTCTATCCGCTACTTTCAATGACAAATAACCAAAGAATTCGTTTAGAAGTTTCTGTTCCTGATTCAAATCCTCATATTCCTTCACTCGTTGAAGTATGGGCTGGAAATAACTGGAATGAACGTGAAACCTTTGACATGTTTGGAATTATTTTTGATGGACACCCAGGACTAACAAGAATTCTGATGCCAGATGATTGGCAAGGACACCCACAACGTAAAGATTATGCACTCGGTGGAATCAGCGTTGAATACAAAGGTGCAACAACACCGGCTCCAGATGAACGGAGGTCATATCGATGAGTACATATACAGATCCATATGCAGCCTCACGTGAAACAACTGAAGGAACAGTTTTCTCTGTTACAGGTGGAGATTGGGATTCACTAGTCACAGAAATTGGACAAGCAAAAGAAGAACGTGTTGTCGTCAATATGGGACCACAACACCCTTCCACTCACGGAGTGCTTCGCCTAGTGCTCGAACTCGAAGGCGAAACAGTTACAGAAGTTCGATGCGGAATTGGTTATCTGCATACAGGTATCGAAAAAAATATCGAGTATCGCAACTGGACACAAGGTGTCACATTTGTAACTCGCATGGATTATTTGTCACCACTTTTCAATGAGGCTGCATATTGCTTAGGTGTTGAAAAGTTGCTTGGCATTACTAATGATGTGCCAGAGCGCGCAACTGTTATTCGTGTTTTGATGATGGAACTCAATCGAATCTCTTCTCACATGGTTGCACTCGGTACTGGCGCACTTGAACTCGGTGCACTTTCACCAATGATTTTCTGCTTCCGCGAACGCGAGAAAGTCCTAGATATTTTCGAACTTATCTCTGGTCTTCGCATGAATATGGCCTATATCCGCCCAGGGGGAGTCCAACAAGATTTACCTGCTGGTGCTCTCGCAAAGATTCGCGCAACAGTAAAAGATCTTCGCCACTCATTCAAAGATAACGAGAACTTGCTCGTCGGTAATTCAATCTGGATGAAGCGCACTGAAGGAATCGGTTACTTAGATCTTGCTGGCGCAACAACGCTTGGTGTTACAGGTCCCGTTCTTCGATCAACTGGTCTGCCATGGGATCTTCGCAAGATGCAACCATATTGTGGGTATGAAAATTACAACTTCGATGTAATTACAGCTGATACATGCGATGTCTATGGACGTTTCTTGATTCGTGTAAACGAACTAGAGCAATCTCTTCGCATTATTGAACAAGCAGTAGATAAACTTGAAAAACTAGAAGGCGCACCAGTTATGGTTGCAGATAAGAAAATCGCATGGCCGGCCCAACTTGCACTCGGTGGCGATGGACTTGGAAACTCACTCGATCACATTCGCGAGATCATGGGCACTTCAATGGAATCACTTATCCACCACTTCAAATTAGTCACTGAAGGTTTCCGCGTTCCAGCTGGTCAGGTCTACACAGCGATTGAATCTCCACGTGGTGAGTTAGGTGCACACGTTGTATCTGATGGTGGAACACGTCCATTCCGTGTTCACTTCCGCGAGCCATCTTTCAATAATTTGCAATCAACTTCTGCAATGTGTGAAGGCAGCATGGTTGCCGACATCATTGGCGCAGTTGCATCAATTGATCCTGTGATGGGAGGCGTTGACCGCTAATGTCATTCACAGATAAAGATTTAGCAACGATGGAATCAATCATCAAGCGCTATCCACGTTCACGCTCTGCGATCATGCCTTTGCTGCACTACGTGCAATCACTTGCAGGCTATGTAACGAACGATGGAATTGAACTTATTGCAAAATTGCTTGAACTAGAAACTGCAGAAGTAACTGCTGTCTCAACTTTCTATACTCAATACAAGCGCAAGCCAGTCGGTGATTATCACGTTGGCGTATGCACAAATACTTTATGCGCTGTTATGGGCGGAGACGCAATATTTGCAGGACTAAAAGAGCACCTCGGCATTGAAAATGATGGCGTAACAACTGATGGCAAAGTTTCACTAGAACATATCGAATGTAATGCTGCTTGCGATTACGCACCTGTTGTCATGGCTAACTGGGAGTTCTACGACAACCAAACTGTGCAATCTGCAAAAGATTTAGTCGATGGGATGCGCGCAGGAAATCCACCTGCACCAACTCGTGGACCAAACACTCTTGGTACATGGAAAGAAGCCTCAGCCGTTCTTGCTGGTATCAATGATGGAAAAGCGAATGAAGGTCTACAAGCAGGAACTCCGACGCTACTTGGATTGAAACTTTCGAAAGAGGGCAAATAATGACAAAACTTGCTCCCGTTCTATCTGCTCATTGGGATGAGAAAGATTCATTCACAATCGAGGCATACACACGCAATGGTGGATACAAAGCATCTAAAAAAGCGCTAGCGATGGATCCTGATGCAGTTATTCAATTAGTAAAAGATTCTGGACTCCGTGGTCGCGGCGGCGCAGGTTTTCCAACTGGAATGAAATGGGGATTTATCCCACAAGGCGATAACAAAGATCATTATCTAGTTGTCAACGCCGATGAATCAGAGCCAGGTACTTGCAAAGATACGCCGTTGCTTCTTGCAAATCCACACGTTCTTATTGAAGGTTGCATCATTGCAAGCCATGCGATTCGCGCAAAACATGCATTTATTTATATTCGCGGTGAAGTTACACATGTTGTGCGTCGCCTCAATCAAGCAATTGAAGATGCATACAAAGCGGGACACCTTGGTAACGGAATTGAATTAGTTTTACACGTTGGTGCTGGGGCATATATTTGTGGCGAGGAAACAGCACTCCTTGATTCACTTGAAGGTTTCCGCGGTCAACCACGTTTGCGTCCACCATTTCCAGCAATTGCAGGTTTATATGCACGACCAACTGTTGTAAACAATGTTGAATCAATCGCATCGGTTCCTGCAATTATCGAAAATGGCGCGGAGTGGTATCAAGCAATGGGTACTGAAAAGAGCAAAGGAACCACGCTTTATTCACTCTCAGGTCACGTAAAGAATCCTGGACAATTTGAAGCTCCACTTGGAATCACGTTGCGAGAAATTTTGGAACTCTCAGGTGGAATACGAGCAGGCCACTCACTCAAGTTCTGGACTCCTGGCGGTTCTTCAACTCCACTTTTCACCGCGCAACATTTAGATGTACCACTTGATTACGAAGGTGTATCTGCTGCAGGTTCAATGCTTGGAACCAAGGCGCTACAAATATTTGATGAAACAACATGCGTCGTTCGCGCAGTATTGCGATGGACTGAATTTTACAAACACGAATCATGTGGAAAGTGCACACCTTGTCGTGAAGGCACATGGTGGCTTGTTCAAATTCTTCGTGATCTAGAGAATGGAAAGGGAACTGAAGCAGATCTTGCTAAGTTGCTCGACCTTTGCGACAACATCATGGGCCGATCATTTTGTGCACTCGGTGATGGTGCAACTAGCCCAATTACATCTTCAATCAAATATTTCCGCGAAGAATATATTGCGCACCTAACTCTTGGCGCTTGTCCATTTGATCCAGTTGCTTCGACTCTTTTTGAAGGAGCGATCAAATGACAACGATGCAAGAAGTAGAGATGATCAGCCTCGTCATCGACGGCTTCGAAGTTAGCGTTCCAAAAGGAACACTTGTTATTCGCGCTGCAGAGAAACTTGGAATTCAGATTCCACGTTTTTGCGATCACCCGCTTCTAGATCCAGTCGGGGCATGCCGCCAATGTTTAGTTGATATTGAAATTAATGGTCGTGCATTTCCAAAGCCACAGGCCTCATGCACAATTCCTGTTGAGCCAGGAATGATTGTAAAAACACAATTGACTTCAGCTGTTGCAGAGAAAGCGCAACGCGGCGTGATGGAACTTCTCCTCGTAAACCACCCTCTTGATTGCCCAGTATGCGATAAAGGTGGCGAATGCCCATTGCAGAATCAAGCAATGAGCAATGGTCAAGGTGAGACACGTTTCGAAGGCGTAAAGCGCACATTCCAAAAGCCAATCAATATTTCATCTCAAGTATTACTCGATCGCGAACGCTGCGTACTGTGTGCACGTTGCACTCGTTTCTCAGAGCAAATTGCGAGTGATCCATTTATTACATTGAATGAACGCGGTGCATTGCAGCAAGTTGGAATTTATGAGAATCAACCATTTGAATCGTATTTCTCTGGAAATGCAGTTCAGATCTGTCCAGTAGGCGCACTTACAGGTGCTTCTTATCGATTCCGTGCACGTCCATTCGATTTAGTTTCAACTCCATCTGCATGTGAGCACTGTGCATCTGGTTGCGATATGCGCACCGATGTTCGTCGTGGAAAAACACTTCGTCGACTTGCTGGTGATGATGCATCCGTAAATGAAGAGTGGAACTGCGATAAAGGTCGCTGGGCATTCAAATATGTAACCGCACTAGATCGCCTCACCACTCCAATGGTTCGCAATAGCGATGGAGTTCTAGTGGAAGCGTCATGGCCAGAAGCACTTGCTGTAGCAGCTGCAGGTTTATCTGCACATAAGAGCGCTGTTCTAGTCGGTGGCCGTGCAACATATGAAGATGCTTATGGTTATTCAAAGTTTGCACGTATCGCACTTGGCACAAACGATATTGATTTCCGTGCCCGTCTTTCATCAGATGAAGAACGCGAATTCCTTGCAGCTCATGTCGTAGGTTCAACAACTACTTATCGCGACATTGATCTAGCTGATCAAGTGGTACTCGTTGCCTTTGAGCCAGAAGAAGAATCACCAATTGTTTTCTTACGTCTCAATAAAGCATTCCGTAAGCGAGCACTCAAAGTTAAAGCGATTGCAACAAAGCTTTCAATCGGAGTTGAAAAACTCAAAGGTGAGTTCGTAAAAGTTGCACCTGGTGCTGAAGCGAGTGCTCTAAGTTCACAAACTCTTACAAATAAATCACTCATTCTTGTTGGAGAGCGCGCAGCAGAGAGTGCTGGATTACTCAGTGCGGTTGCAGCCCTTGCGCAATCAAGCGGTGCAAAAATTGCATGGATTCCACGCCGCGCAGGCGAACGAGGAGCACTAGAAGCTGGCGCAATTGGAAATCTATTACCTGGTGGTCGACCAGTGAGCGATGCAGCGGCCCGCGTAGATATTGCAGCCGTGTGGTCAACTCAGTCTCTTCCATCAGAGAATGGAAAGAATTCAAATGAAATTATTGCCGCGGTACACAGCGGCGCAATAGGTGCATTAGTTGTCGGTGGAGTTGATCCACTTGATAATGAAGCGAGTGCTCAAATGCTCGCTGCACTTGATAAGGCTTTTGTTGTCAGTCTAGAAATTGCACCAAGTGCTGTGACAGCGCGCGCAAATGTTATTTTGCCAGTTGCTGCAGTAACGGAGAAGAGCGGATCATTCCTCAATTGGGAAGGCCGTCCACGTAAATTTGATGCAGCAGTTGCTGACACACACAACCGCAGCGATCTACGTATCCTGTCAATGATTGCTGATGAAATGGACCGCACTATCTCACTTGCAACTGTTACGGCAGCAGCCAAAGAGATTGCATCTCTTGGTCGCTGGGATGGCGCAAAGAGTTCTCTCAATAAAGTCTCAGCTGCAACCACTCCATCCCTTTCGCCAGATCAAGCAATAATTACTTCATGGCGTCGCTTACTTGACCTCGGAACTTTGCAAGCAGGAGAAGAAAATCTTGCTGCAACATCGAGGCGCACAGTTGCAGTTATCTCACCAAAGCGCGCAGATGATTTAGGTATAAAAGATGGAGATCGACTAACGATTTCAACACAGCAAGGTTCGGTAACTTTGCCAGCACTCGTGGAAGAAATTCATGACGATGCAGTGTGGGCACCACGTAATTCACGTGGTTCGCAATTGCTTTCACAACTTGGTGTTGCACATGGAGCAGTAGTAAAGGTGGCAAAGGCATGAAGTCCACAGCAGAACTCATTGGCGCAGATCCAGGTTGGATTATTCTTGTAAAGGCAGCACTCGTATTTATTGTTTGTGTGGTTCTAACAATTATGTCCGTATGGGGTGAGCGTCGAATCGTTGCTCGCATGCAGCAGCGCGTTGGTCCAAACCGAGTCGGAAAATTCGGATTGATTCAAGCACTTGCCGATGGCGTAAAACTTGCACTCAAGGAAGATCTCATCCCTGCTGCTGCAGATAAAGTAGTTTTCATTCTTGCTCCAATTATTAGTGCAACAACCTGCTTTATGGCCTTTGCTGTTATCCCAATGACAGGTGAAGTCAGCCTCTTTGGACATACGACAGCGATGCAACTCACCGACATTCCAGTTGGCGTGCTCTATGTATTGGCAATTGCATCAGTTGGAGTTTATGGAATCGTTCTTGCTGGCTGGGCCTCTGGCTCAACATATCCACTGCTTGGCGGATTGCGCTCCAGTGCTCAAGTTATTTCATATGAAATTGCAATGGGACTCTCACTTGTTACCGTCTTTATCTACTCAGGTTCTATGTCCACATCTGACATTGTCGCAGCGCAAGGTCAGTGGTGGTACGCCGTAATTCTCTTCCCATCATTTGTTATCTATTGCATCGCAATGGTTGGTGAAACAAACCGCGCGCCATTTGATTTAGCAGAAGCTGAAGGCGAACTCGTCGGCGGTTTCCACACTGAATATTCTTCGCTGAAGTTCGCACTCTTTTTCTTGGCAGAGTATGTAAATATCATTGCCGTCTCAGCTCTTGCAACAACTTTATTCCTTGGCGGATATCACGCACTTCCAGGACTTGGCTTCACAGAGTCATGGCTCGGTGGTTGGTTTACCTTAATCTGGTTCTTCCTCAAAGTTCTATTCTTCTTCTTTATCTTCGTCTGGCTTCGCGGCACATTGCCAAGACTTCGCTACGACCAATTTATGCAATTTGGATGGAAAGTACTTATCCCAGTTTCAATTCTCTGGATCCTCGTCGTTGCAACCCTGCGAGTGCTCTCAATGCAAGGCGCATCTAGATTCGTCATCATGGGCTTTGCAGTTGGATTGGTCATAATTGTTATGGCTATAAATATTCTCTTTGAGAATGCAAAGAATAAGAAGAAGAATTCTCCAGTTGTCGAATCAGCTACGCCTTCATTTGCTGTTCCTGAACTTCCAACGAACGTTTCATCCATCAATGTTTCACAGAAAGGTGGCGATCATGCCTGATCAGATCGAACCAATCACACCGCGCGAAATTAG
>CAMCCH010000030.1 GCA_945873335.1 Bifidobacterium breve
AAAGCAGAACCAATGCCGGCAACAATTGCGCACATTGCTAATTGGACAACAGTCATAGCGTAGGTATCGCGACCATTACTCCATCGACTTAGAGCAACAATATGAAGAGCAAATGTAACCGCGCTTCCTAGGACGAGTAACTCGCCAAATCCAACAGACCACCCGCGAATCGATAAAAGACCAAGACCAATGGTTGCGATAAAAACACAAATCCATGTAAAGCGAGTTACACGTTCTCTGAAAAATAGTGATGCAATCAAAGGCGTAAGCACAATATATAGACCGGTAACAAAACCAGTGATAGCAGCCCCTGTGCGGGCAAGTCCCAAAGTTTGGAGGATGTAACCACTTCCGAGGAATAGACCAGCAGCTCCGCCGCGAAGCAAGAGATCTTTAGTGAAGAAGCGAATAACTGTAGGTTTGATTGCAACCATAACAATGACTGCTAAGCCAAAACGAGTAAAGAGAAAGTTATTTACGCTCTGTCTCTCGATTGCATCTTTCATAACAACGAATGAAAAGCCCCAAGCAATAGAGACTGTGAGCAAGGCCCATGGCGCCATTTTTAGTTTGTAGGCGTGTTTTGCTGTTGTCATTTGGAATCTCGTAACTCTTTGAGCAATTCAATTTCAGGACCATGTGCAGGTTCCATCCCAGGAGTTTCAAGAATGAGTGGAACGTTCCTAACTGCTGGGTGAGCAAGAAGTTCTCTAAATGGCTCTACACCGATTTTGCCTTGTCCAATATTTGCATGACGATCTTTGAGAGCGCCACATACATCCATAGAATCATTTGCATGAATAAGTTGGAAGCGCTCCAGACCAGCAATTTCAATGAGTAAATTGATTGTCTCAGTCATTCCACCCTTTTTTGCAATGTCATGACCGGCAGCAAAAACGTGACATGTATCGAGACAGATTCCAACTTTTGGATGGTATTCAAGTGCTTTGAGATAGTTTTCTAAGTCATCTAATTTCTTTACTAAAGATTGACCTTGACCAGCCGTTGGCTCAAGTAATAAAAATGGAGCATCGTCTCCGAGTGCATTGAGCACAGGCATCATTCCTTCGTGAATCTGCTTCCAGGCGTTATCTACATGGTCTTCATTGACAGCAGAGCCGGTATGAATAACAACGCCTCGAGCGCCAACTTCTGCACCACGTTTCAAGGAGTATGCAGTTGATGCAAGTGAATTCACATAAGTATTTTCAGTAGGTGATCCTAAATTTATAAGAAAAGATGCATGCACATATGTGTAGATATCTAACTCTGCAGCTTTTGTACGAAACTCTTCATCGGCCTCTGGATTAGGTGTTGATTGGGCCCAACCACGAGGATTTGATGCAAAAATCTGAATCGCATCAGCGCCAATAGTTTGGGCATAGCCCAGGGAGCGCTTGACCATTCCACCAGAAGTTGGAGTGTGTGCACCTAGACGAGTTTTTGTTTTCGCTGCTGGAGACATTTGCTTACCCTACTGTGATGACCACCGTGCTGCCACGTTTTACCTTCGTGCCAACTTTAGGGGCAATATTTGTAACACTCTTCACACTCTTTTTGCCCATTTTCTTTACGGTGACTTTGAGTTCTAGATCCTTGAGCGCCTTGACTGCCTTTGATTCAGGTAGCGAATAGATATTTGGAATATATACATATTGCGAACCCTTGGAGATTATGAGATTAACCTTCGCACCTTTGTCAGCAGGTGTAGCTCCATCAGGGCTCTGCGAAATTACTCCACCTGATAAGACACTCTCGTTGAATTCATATGTTGAAATAACATCAAATCCTGCCTCCGTCAATTCATTGAGTGCTTGCTCGCCACTCTTTCCTATATAAGAAGTAAGAGCAATCTTTTCAATACCTTTACTTACAACAATATTTATGAGGGTATTTCTCTTTACTGATTGACCACTCACCGGAGATGCAGCAATAACAAATCCTGCAGGAATTGTTGTACTAAAACTTTCTGTCAGCGCACCAAAGCGAAGCGGATACTTCTCAATTGTCTTTTGTGCTGCCTCTGGTGTGAGTCCCTGAAGATTTGGAACCTTATATCTCTCTGGGCCCTTTGAAATAGTTAGTTTTACTGAACCGCCTGCAGCTACTCGACCGCCTCCTGCAGGGTCAGATGAAATTATCTTTCCCTTACCAATTTCTTCATCAAAAACATTCTGACTTACTTCAGCAGTAATTCCTAAAGTAGAATAAGCGCTCGTTGCATCTTCGAGAGTGCCACCTATGACAGATGGGACAACAACTCTTGAACCAGGGCCAACGAGTGCGTACCAACCACCAACTCCCATTGTTATCGCAAGGAAAAAAGCAATCCAACGGTTCCTGCGAACACGCCTACTTGTCTTTCTCTTCTTAGCACGAATTGCTGCGGTGGATTCTTTCGGAATTGATTCTTCTCTCACTGGCTCTTTCTTTTTTTCACGCTTATTTTCTTTTGTAACCAGAACAGGCAAATCGAGTTCTAGGCTCATTTGATTTCGTGACGGATCTATTACTCCCAAGATCTTCTGTAATTCAGAGAGAAATTCAGCAGCATCACGTGGGCGATCATCTGGGTTCGAACTTGTGGCGCGAAGGATGAGAGCATCTAGTGCCGGCGGTACATCTTTTCGCTTTGTGCTTACTGCAGGGACTTTTTCGTTGACGTGCATATATGCAATCTGAATTGGTGTTTCACCAGGGAAGGGTTTTTCACCAGTAAGCATCTCAAATGCAACGATTCCTGTTGCATAGACATCGCTTCGAGAATCTGCAACGCCTCTCTGTACTTGTTCGGGGGAGAGATATGAAACGCTACCTAAAATAATGCTGGATTCTGCAGTCATCGTGGTGCCAAGAAGGGCCCCACGCGCTAAACCAAAATCTGCAATTTTTACTCGGCCCTCTTTTGAAATCAAGATATTTTCAGGTTTGATATCGCGGTGAACAATTCCTATTCGATGGGCAGCAGCAAGTGCACTAAGAATAGGAGTCAGATAATTGAGAGCATCTTTGACATCGAATCGACCACGCTCAAAAATAAAGTCACGAAGTGTATGGCCCTCAATCAATTCCATAACCAAGAAGACTGCAGGGGCTCCGCTTTGGTTCCAACCTTGATCTTGCACAGCAACAATGTTGGGATGAGATAGCGCCGCCGCCGCTTTTGCTTCGCGAATAAAGCGGCCAACAAATTCTTCATCCTGTGCTAAATGAGGATGCATAATCTTGACCGCTACCTTGCGATCTAATCGAGTATCGAGTGCTTCATAGATAACAGCCATGCCACCGTTAGCGATCTGGCGAATGAGCTGATAGCGCCCATCAATGAGTTCGCCGGTGAGGTCTGACATATATGAGATTTTAGAGAAGAAGGCGTTCGAGTAGGCGATGGGCGCGCCCAATATCGCTATGTACTCAGTACAAATTGCGCACTTTCTCGTGTTTTATCAGAAGTGAAATATATCTCTTGGTCAATCAACCATTGCTTCATTTGAGATTCAATCTCTTCACCATCTCTTGCAATAACTCTTTCTATTCCGATAGTGCGGTCAACTTCTATCCAGATTGTTGTAGTTGCACTATCTCGAACTACTGCACGAGCGCTGCCAACCCCTTCAAGAATAAGGATTTGAGGTGGCTTTAGATCACGGGGATTTGAATACTTATTTGTACTCCAATCAAAATGGGGAAGTGCAAAATCCTGCGATTTCTTTTGTGCCTCAATAATTTTTGAAAGTAACTCAGTCAGATTCTCTCCGAGAGCGCCATCCCATCCGTTGTACAAATCATCCATATGCACCACTTCGACGGAAAATTGTGAAGTGAGCGCCTGCGATATCTGCATTGCCAGAGTCGTTTTACCAGCACCAGCTGGGCCATCAATGGCGATGATATGAGTCCTGCCCACTGTGGGAGAACTCGTACATAGATCAGTGAGCGCTGCTACGAGATTCATACCAATTCTTCCATCCAATGATTGCAACAATTGTGAATATGAAATAGAGCAAGGATGTAAACCAATAACCCTGTTGCGCATACAGAGCTGTTCCAACGACATCAACTACTAGCCACAGTGGCCAGCTTTCGTATTTTTGTAAAACCATCAATATTTGAGCGATGAAGGAACCCACGAAGAGAAATGAATCAACCCATGTCGCAGCAGCGCCAATACGTGAGAGCAATGGAGCCAGCGCTGCCCATCCAAGAATGAGTCCGACTATCCAATAAATGCGTATGCGATTTGAAAGTCTTCCCGGTTTCGCACCACTTGGTTCCCAACCTAGCCAACCGAGTCCTGCTGCAATGACAAAAACAATTTGCAGAGCAGCGCTTCCCAATAAGTTTGCCTGATAAAAAAAGACTCCGTATAAGGTGCTACTCAAAGCCCACCAGGGCCAAGTGATTCTCTTTCGCGTAGTTCCAAGCCACACTCCAATCAATGAAGTCGAGGCTGCAACTGATTCCAAAATGCTTACTGGGTAGCCCCACGCGGTAAATAAAATAGAGGACATCACATTTCCTTCCACATCCGCATTACCGGACGGGTCAAGCGGTCGATCTGAATCTCAGACCCTCTCAGCCTTGTGGGCTCCCGCATTTGTAACTCTATCGAATCAATTCAAAAAGTGCGCGTTCTGCCTTCAATAGGGAAGAATATATTTATGCTCAAGTGGAGTTACATGGCCATGCTGGCCTTCACAATCTGCGGCTCTTTTTGGTTAGAGATCGCCTTGCGGGTTCGCGTCCTTGCAAGGTTCAAAAGAGTAGCGATGAGTATTGCGCCAATAGCATTCTTATTTCTTTGTTGGGATGCATATGCCATCTCCAGGGGCCATTGGTATTTCGATTCAAAGAAAATTCTCGGTATTTTCGGCCCATTCAATATTCCCCTGGAAGAGTTTCTATTTTTCATCATTATCCCTATCGCAGGAATTATGACAATTGAAGCGGTGCGAAGCGTCAAAAAACATTGGATCGTGGGGGATGAGAAATGACATATACCCAGATTGCTCTTCTCTCATTTGCACTTGCAATAGTCTTTGATTTGAAAGTAACAAAAATTCATCTAATTACGCGAAAAGTTTTTTGGACCTCGTACGCAATCATTGTGCCCTTTCAATTTATTACCAATTGGTGGCTCACATCTCGCAATATTGTTATGTACAAACCAGAGTCAATCATTGGTCTTCGTATCGCCTCGGCACCAGTTGAAGATTTGTTTTTTGGATTCTCTCTTTTACTCAGTGTTTTATCGCTCTGGGTCTATATCGGTAAGAAGAATCAGCGAGATTGAAGCGCTTTCACATAAGCTTTTGATGCAACGCGAGCACGTCTGGCAATTGAAGTCTTCGCTCTCTTATTGAAGATCTGATAATCAATCTTTTCTACTTCATCAACTATCCCGCAGTACAACTCACTTGCAGCCTCTATGCAAGGACGACTCGATGGAGCAAGTTCTTGTATGCCAGGAGTTGCCTCTTTTTGAAGTTGTCTAACGCGCGCGATTTGAAATTTGAGAGCTTGAATAATTTCAGGAGTTAGAACTCGTCTTTCAAGTAATTCTCTATCTACTCCAAAGGATGCGAGTTCATCAAGGGGTAAATACACGCGCCCTCGGTCTAAGTCCTCATTTACATCGCGAATAAAGTTTGCGAGTTGAAAGGCGATTCCAAGTTTTTCAGCTGGCTCATATGCCCTATCGGATAGCGGCCCAAGGATAGGAACCATTTCTAAGCCAATAACGGCGGCGGAACCGTATACATATTCCATAAGTGCTTCATAGTTTGCGTATGAAGTTACAGAGAGATCCATTTTCATAGAGTGCAGAAATGCCACAAAGTGTTCATGGGGAATTTTGAATCTTGAAACGGTATCGATGAGTGCTCGACCAACGACGTCATTGCTATTTCCAGTTGATAATCCTTGAAGAACTTGGTCGCCCCAGCGTGAGAGCAGATCACTTTTTTCTTGAATAGTTAGATCAGATGCAAGGTCATCGACAATTTCATCGGCATATCGCGCAAAGCCATAGAGAGCATGCACAAATGGTCGCTTCTCTCGCGGAAGCAAAAGCGTTGCTAAGTAATACGTTTTCCCATGGAGTGAATTGAGTCGCTTACATTCTTCGTAAGATTGCCTTAGAAGTGGATCAGTAATTCCGGCCGACGAGAGTTCGTCCATTTACTTCACCGGACCCACAATTCTTTCTGCAGCTAATCGACCTGAAATCAAAACCATAGGAACGCCAACACCGGGTTGAGTACCAGAACCTGCAAAGACAACATTTTCAAATCCTGCCGCTAAATTGCGAGGTCTAAATGGTCCTGTTTGAAAAAATGTATGCGCACTTGCAAATGGTGCGCCGCGCTCCATGCCTTGATTTTGCCAATCAAGTGGAGTGGTCATTACCTCAGTTTCGATTGAATCACCCAATCCTGTGTAGCCACGATCTTCAAGAGTTTTAATCATGTGATCGCGATATGGCTTCGCTTGTACATTCCAGTCAATATCGGCATCAAGGTTAGGAGTTGGATAAAGGATGTAATAACTCTCTTTGCCTGCCGGGGCGAGTGAAAAATCGTCTTTAGTTGGAATTGTTACCAAGATGGATGGATCTGACATCAAGGTTTTCTTCTTGATCAATTCATCAAAGACGCCGTCCCAAGATTTTCCGAAGTGAATATTGTGATGCGCGACGTGATCATATTTCTTAGAAGAGCCAACCAAAAGCGTGGCGCACGATGGTGAGTACTTTAGGCGCTTGATGGATAGAGGCGTTTTTCCAAGAAGATCGCGCCAAACAACAGGAAGATCTGGGTTCATTACAACGACATCACACTCAATGCGTTCGCCAGTATCGGTAATTACGGCACGAGCGCGCCCATTAGCAACATCTAGTTTGGTCACTGTTGTGTTGTATTTAAAGGTGACACCGTGCTTTTCTGCAGCAGCAGCAAGTGCGCGCGGCACCGCATGCATTCCACCCTTAGGGAAGAAAACTCCATTGACTGAATCCATATATGCAATTACGGCGTAAATTGCCAAGGCTTGCTGAGGGCTAACTCCTGCATACATTGCCTGGAATGAATATACCTTTTGTAGTCGAGGATCCTTGAGGAACTGATTTACCTTAGGGGAGAGTCTTCTAAAGCCACCTAGTGCAATCAAACGTGCCAAGTTAGGGGTAAGCAAATTAAAAGGTGAATCGATATTGCGATCGATGAAATCATTCATTTCATACTTGTATAACTTAGTTACGAAATCTACATATCTGCGATAACCCAACGCCTCTTCGGCACTTACAGTACGACGGATTTCTTCTTCCATCTCAGCAGTATTGGCATGCACATCAATTTGTGAACCATCGTGATAAAAAGCGCGATATAGGGGTTTGAGTGGGGAAAGTTCTAGCCAATCCTTCATATCTTCACCGACGCAGCTAAATGCATCTTGGATCAACGAGGGCATTGTGAGAACGGATGGCCCGGTATCAAATGAGTAACCATCTTTTTGAAGTAATCCGTTACGCCCACCTGGTACTGATTCGCGTTCTATAACAGTTACTTTTCGTCCAGCTCCTGCTAGTCGCAGCGCAGCACTCAAACCAGCAAGTCCGGCGCCAACTACTACAACATGATCCGTAGGACCTTTTACTCGAGCGCTCATGATTTCTACATACTCCTACGGGTTGATAAAGCTGCAAGCTCTGTAAGTAGAGCATGTCCAATAGGGTTAATTCCACCATGTTCCAGCGCTTCTAGCGCGCTGGAAGTTCGCGAATCTATGAGTTCTTCAACACGGGTACGTGCTCCAGATTCAATAATTATTTCGCGTAGCGCTTCCACATCATCTGATTTCAAATCCGAAGAGCCAAATGAGGCCATAAATCGAGTAATAGCGCTAGGGGATGAATTCTCTAATGTCATAGCGACTAAAACAGTGCGCTTTCCTTCGCGCAAATCATCTCCCGCCGGCTTACCTGTTACAACCGGATCTCCAAAAACACCGAGTAAATCATCACGAAGTTGAAATGCCTCACCCAGTGGAAGTCCATAAGCAGAATATGCATCATCAATACTCTTGCGTGATTTCACATCTGTTACAGCAAGGGATGATCCAATATGAAGTGGGCGTTCGATTGTGTACTTACCTGATTTATATCGAGCAATTGTGAGCGAGCGATCTACATTCGTATCTTTCTGAGTTTGTTCATGTATGTCGAGGAACTGCCCTGCCATGAGCTCGACCCGCATTTCATCATGTACCGGAAGTACAGAATGCATCTGTGCTGAATCCAATCCAGCAGAGTTAAGCATCTGGTCAGAGAGAACAAGTGCTAAATCTCCGAGCAATACTGCTGCCGCCATTCCGTAACGCTCTGCAAAACCTTCCATCTCTTCTCGTTGATGAATAGTTTCAAAGTGTCGATGTATTGATGGTTTTCCGCGCCTTGTATCTGAGCCATCCATAAGATCATCGTGAATAAGTGCGCATGCTTGTAAAAGTTCAAGACTTGAAATGGCACGAATAACATTTTTATCTGCAACTCCACCAGCGCCAATAAATGCACTGTAGGCAAAGAGAGGACGAAGTCGTTTGCCACCATCGAGTAAGAAGGAAGAAAGAGAGTGCGCAACTGGCGCTAGATCACTAGAAATAGATTCGAGGTATGCGCTCTGCTTGCCTAGAAAATCGGATAGCTCGCTCTCGATACTCTCGCGGACCTTGGCAAGTGTCGCTTTTTGCTCATCCATCACGCGGTAACGGTACCCTCACTCCGTGGCTAAGCGCACTTCATATTCATTCGAATTCTTTCCCCCTAAAGATACGCAGGGGGAAGAGCGTCTTTGGGCTGCGATGACGGGACTTGAAGCGCTGCATCCGGATTTCATCTCGGTGACATATGGCGCGGGTGGGAGCACTCGTGATCGCACTATTGCTATCACTTCGCACATCACGGAGCGAACAAAAATTCCAACAGTTGCGCATCTAACGTGCGTAGGTTCTACAAAAACAGAACTCATCGAAATTTTGGGTAAGTATCGCGAAGCAGGCATCACAAGTATTTTGGCGCTACGCGGCGATCCTGTAGGTGGACCAAGTGCACCGTGGAGCACAACACCAGGTGGTTTTGATCATGCAGATCAATTAGTCGAACTTGCCAAAGAACTCGGTGGTTTTTCAATTGGTGTTGCAGCATTCCCAGATGGCCACCCAGCATCTGGTGGAAATTTTGAAAAAGATATAGATGTACTCATCAAAAAAGAGTCTCTAGGTGCAACATTTGCTACAACGCAGTTCTTCTTTGAAGTCGATAGATGGCGCAAATTAGTTGATCGCTTGAGCGCAAGAGGTTCGAGTTTGCCGATCATTGCTGGAATTTTGCCAGTCACAAATGTAAAGCAACTCAGTCGCATGTCAGAACTTGGCGGAACTCCAATTCCAGATTCGATTATGAAACGCTTTCTTGAGGTCGAGGACGATTCCGAAGCGGTGCGCGCACTTGGTGTAGAAATTGCAACTGATTTATGTCAAAAGCTCTTAGCCGAAGGAGTTCCTGGTATTCATTTTTATACAATGAATAGTTCAACTGCAACTCGTGAGATTTACGAAAACCTAGGGGTGTCTCGCTAAATGATGTCTAAGGATGAATTTCTCGCAAAATGGAGCCAACTACATAGCGGTTCACCAGTTACAGGAATAGTTGGCGCATGGCTATCTATCTCTTATCGATTTGGACTCATCGCAACACTTCTGCGCATCACTCCTAATGCGCTCACTCTGCTTGGATTACTTGCAGCTGTCGCAACTGCATATTGGGCGCTATCACTTTGGGCCATTGCACTCTTAGTCTTTTCACTATTTTGCGATGGTATCGATGGCAGTGTTGCAATATTTCAAAAGAAGGAGAGTGCAAGGGGCGCAATATTTGATTCGGTTGCAGATCGAATTAGTGAGGCTATGTGGCTTGTAGCCCTGTATCAAATTGGTGTTCCTGCCTGGATAACTATTCTGCTCTGGGTTATTGCCAGCGTTCAAGAATATGCGCGTGCTCGTTTATCTTCTTTAGGAGTTGCTGAAATAGGTGTCGTTACCCCAGTAGAACGTCCAGTTCGTGCAAGTTTTATATTTATTGCACTAATCATGTGGAATGCAAATATTTCAGGAGTAACGTATCTTTCGATTGCTTATTTGGTGTTGCAAACAATCAGTGTTTATCTGGTCGTCCGTTTCGCGCGTTCCCAATTGCATTAGCCACAATCTCTCCACTAATCCCAACGAGTGGTAATCCGCCTCCGGGATGCGCTGAACCCCCTACAAAATAGAGACCCTTGATGGGAGATCTGTTTTTTGCTCGAAGGAATGCAGCGCGGGCTCCATTACTAGAACTTCCGTAGATTGAACCACCAGGTGCATTGACACTCTCTTGCAGTTGCAGGGGAGTGCGAATAGTTATTGTCTCAAGGCGATCTCTAATTGCAATTCCTCGTGCCTCGATTTGATCAATTATTGAGTTCGCGTACTCTGAATTGAACTTTTCATCACTCCAGTTCCAGCCCTTTGTCGAATCTTCTGAATGCACAGGAGCATTTACCAAGACAAATAGGCCAACGGAGTTTTCACTCTTGACCATTTTTTCGTCATTAGGAGAACAAATGTAAATTGTTGGTTCTTCTACTGGTTTCTTAGCAGTGAAAATTGAGTTGAATTCTTGGTCATAATCTTTTGGAAAAAGAATAGTGTGATGCTCTAATTTGGGTTCATCACTTGCACGAAGGCCAAGGAGTAGAGAAAATCCAGCGAGTGAGGCATCTGTTTTGGCTAATTTCTTTCGAACTCTTTTTACTTTCCTAGAGCCATTCTTTATGAGTGAATTGTAAGTAAATGAGGCATCTGCATTACTGATAACCACATCACTTTCAACTTTTTCTCCATTAGCCAAGATAAGACCGTTTGCCGTGCCTTTAGTAATGAGAATTTCTTGAACAGGTGTTGAAAGATGAAAAGTCACACCGTATTTGATGCATCGCTCATAAATAGCATCTGCCATTGTTCCAAGCCCACCTTTTATATGCCACGCACCAAATGCTTCTTCTACGAATGCAATGGAAGAGAGCACTGCAGGGGCTTTACGCGGATCTGATCCGCTGTAGGTCGCATAGCGATCGAGTATGAAGCGCAAGCGAATATCAGTAAGTTCTTCATTGGCTAATTGGCGTAATGATTTCCATGGAGCAATAGCTAATAAGTCTTTAATAAAAGTTGGCCTCTTCAAGAGCGAAAGCGGAGATTTGAGTTCAGATTCAATGAAGGGCTCTCTTGAGATATCCCACATTTTTTCTGCCACACGCATCAGTGAATCCCACTGTTGAGCACTTTCTTGGGAAAAGGATTCAGTAATTGCTGTGAGAGTTTCAAAGCGTGAAAGATTGGCAAACTTGATTTGAGTTCCATCAGCGAAGCGATAATCAAAAGAAGGATTTACTGAGACAACTTCCATCTCTAGCCCCATGTGCTTTCCAGTTTTGAGAAAGAAATCTCGGTAGACAGCAGGCAAAGTTAGTAATGAAGGACCAGTATCAAATGCGTATCGACCAATCCATTCAGTGCGCAACTTTCCACCAACTCGATCACTACCTTCATAGACCGTAACCGCATGACCAGCTTTTGCTAAACGCGCGGCAGCGCACATTCCGCCAACACCTGCACCTATGACAACAAT
Source organism: Bifidobacterium breve (assembly GCA_945873335.1). Classification (GTDB taxonomy): domain Bacteria; phylum Actinomycetota; class Actinomycetes; order Nanopelagicales; family Nanopelagicaceae; genus Planktophila. The sequence goes on from CAMCCH010000030.1 coordinate 11,723, forward strand.
TTTCATAGCGTGCGACCTTTCCATTGCACGCTTTTGCGCACACTCCAAGAGTAAATGATGAGGTAGACAAGCAGGATTGAAGAAAGTGGATGCATGAGTGAATCAAATATTTTGCCATTCGATACGTATGCACTGATTACGCGCGAGAGCACAATGAGTTCGAATGCAATCCAACCCCAGACCGATCCCATAAGAATAAGAATTATTGGAACAACCCCAGAGGCAAGAATGAATGAAATTGCAAGAATTGTTCCAAAGATCGAACCGAAGGCCTTCCACAATGATTTTGCATACCCCGCGCGCAATTCTGCAAAGGATGAATACATGCGACACTGCGCGATGTCACCACCATTGACAACGCTTCCCTTGTGACCCTTTTTCAGTAGAACACGAGCTAATTCCATATCATCTAAGACTTTGTTAGCTACTTCTTGATAACCAGTCATAGCGCTTCGGCGAACAACAAAAAATTGCCCATTAGCAACGGCAAAAGCAGGATTTGAAAATCGCATTGTTATTCTCAAAATCAGGGTGGATAACCATGACCACTGAAGTAGTGGTTGAACCAATCGCTCACCAAATGAAGTGACTAGTTGGCGTGGATAGATCGAGAGAAAATCGATTCTGTAACCATCCAATGTACTTACTGCACGAGAAAGTGCATCTGGGCTAATGCGAACATCAGCATCGAGACTAATAATGATCTGCTCGTTACTTGCAGTAAAAAGTTGCTCAAGTGCCCAAGTCTTACCTATCCAACCTGCAGGAGGTTTGCTGCCTCTTATGAGAGAAAAGCGAATATCGCCCTCGATGCTCTTCTCTAGAAGCGCATATGTATCGTCGGTGGAATTATCATCAAGGAGATAGAAGTGATGATGCCCCCCATAACTCTGACTTTTTAGCGTCTCAACTAACTCAATGACATTTTCTGATTCGTTACGCATTGGGATATGTATGGCTATTGAATGCATGGAAGCAGGCTTTCGAGATAACTTGGGCATCGTCAGCGCATTCATTATTACAAAGAGCAATAAAAAGAGATTGAGCAGTGCAAAAATCATTCAAATAACTTTACGGTCTACCGAGCCATCGAGAAAATGCATATGGAGCAAGTACTGCGCCATAAATAAGACCGCTAAAGAATGCAACACCTGGCCTGCCAAAGAAGAATAGATTGGATACGACGCCACCGAACCAGCTCCAGGCCAAATAAAAATCAACTACACCGAAACCTGCGCTAATTTTTCTGCGCTCACGTGGAAGGATTTGGTGAAGTAAGCCCATGAGTCCCATTCCTGCAAAAAGCCAACCAAAAGCATTTGAAAGAGGAATCTCAGGTTGAAATGGAATGTGTGCGCCTGTAAAGGTCCAACTCCATCGACCAGCAGCGACCATTTGAGGATCTAAGAAAAGATCCCATGCCATAAGCGCAAATCCACCGTAGAGAAATACCCAGCTCTTACCAACGCGTCGTGATGCAATAAGTAATGGATGAGCCATCATCGCCCAAGCAAATGGAACAACTATTGAAACACTAGCTAACTTTGGACCAAGAGATTCGTCGTATGAATACTGTCCAAATGGCCAACCAGTTTTGACGCCGATTAGTTCAACGATAAATGCGTATATAAGAGTTACTGAAAGATATGTAAATGCATAGCGTGATCCATAGGCAAGAAGGGCATGCAAGAACATTGCAGCAGCTCCCCAATACACGGTTGCGATTGTTACAACTCTCAGCGCTTCACCCTCTAATAATGGATAAGAAATTTGCAATAGAAGCGCAACCCCAAGAATTACTAGCAGGAGTGCTTGCGCTTTTGGATTTATTCCTCGTCGTCGATTTCCGCGTTGAGAATAATGGCGAATCGACATGGCGTAATTCTGCCCTACTTATAAGGAGCCGCGTAACTCCAGAACAGCGAAGCGAGCGAAGAGTTCCTCTGAATACCACCGATATTTCTTGGTATCTGCGATTACTTGGGTATGTGCCGCACCTTTATAGGCAAAATCACGCAAAGCCTGTGCAGATTCCCATAATGAAAAAGTTCCTTGCAATCCAATTGGTGCCTCCCCAATACCGATGGCAGATATCAAGCCAGGTGAGTTGTGAAGGCTTGTCGTTACAGGTGGAACCGCTTTCCAAAAGCGAAAATTTCCCAAGAAAGAGATCCTTGCACGAGTAATTGCAACGATCGCACCGTCATTAGATTTCGCAGAAACACTAAACGGTTCTCTCTTAGACCATTGTCCATGCGATGAAATGGGGGTGAGTAGGGCTCGAAATTCTGAATGAGAATTCTTTCTCCATTTTGCAACCACGGAACTCTTATCAAAGGCCTCCACTTGGTCTTCTTCTATTGCTATCAAGATTCCCCAACGTAATGGATCAGCATCACTAGGCGTAAATCGCTCACCTGTTCCACACCCTAACAATTTTGAAAAGGTAACTCCAGGAAAAGTACGAACAGCGCGACGATTGAGTGCCATTCGAGATAATGCAAATGGAATTCTTTTCTTTTCAATCTGCCAAAAGTAAGCAACAACAATCATTTCGTCACACCAGTAGTTTCAAATATTTTTTCAATACATTGCTGGGGTGAATCCCACATAGGTGCATGTCCAGTTTCTTCAAAAATGAACCACTGTGCATGATCTGGCATCAGCGTTCTTTCTTGGCAATCACGGGCAGGCAACGTGTTATCGCTATCGCCAAAAATTACAGTTACTGGAATATCAGAACTAATTGGTGAATCAAATCTTCT
>CAMCCH010000031.1 GCA_945873335.1 Bifidobacterium breve
TCCAGAGCAATACTTACTTCAGAGCCAGTTGCAATAATTATTGCTATTGGATTTTGGGCATCCTTAAGGATGTATGCACCCTGATCTACACCCGCAGCATTCCCATGAGTTGTTCGATCTACTACGGGCAGATTTTGGCGCGAAAGCAAAATTCCCGCTGGCTTATCACGCTTGAGCATGCTCTTCCATGCCTGTGCTACTTCATTAGCATCGGCTGGGCGAATAACTGCAAGTCCAGGAATCGCACGAAGAGCTGCGAAGTGCTCAACTGGTTGATGTGTTGGTCCATCTTCTCCCAGACCGATGGAGTCATGTGTCCAGACAAAAATACTTGGAACTCCCATAAGAGATGCAAGACGAACCGCAGGTCGCATGTAATCGCTAAAGACCGCAAATGTTCCACCGAAAGTTCGAGTAAGGCCATGTAATGAGATTCCATTGAGGATAGAGCCCATTGCATGTTCGCGAATACCGAAGTGAATAACTCGACCGTAAGGACTCGTATTTTTCATTGCACTCGTACTTGGCAAAAATGAAGATGAACCTTCAATAGTTGTGTTATTGCTCTCCGCTAAATCAGCTGATCCGCCCCAAAATTCTGGAAGGACTGATGCAATGCCTTGAATAACATCTCCTGATGCTTTGCGAGTCGCAATCTCTTTTCCTGCTTCAAAAATAGGTATTGCTTTTTCCCATCCAGCGGGAAGTTCGCGCGAACGAAGTCGAGCCAGTAACTGCGCTCTATCTGGATTCTTTGTCGCCCAAGCATCGAATTGTGTATTCCATTCGCTATGGATTGCTGCTCCGCGATTTTTTACCTGACGAACGTGATCTAAAAGTGCCTTTGGCATTGCAAAATTCTCATCAGGATTGAGTCCAAGGAGTTTTTTTGTTTCGGCAATTTCGCTATCGCCTAGTGCCGAACCATGTGATTTAGCAGTTCCTTGTGCCTTAGGTGCAGGCCATGCAATAACAGAATGCATTCTGATCAAAGACGGTGCAGATGTATAGGCCTTAGCAGCAGTCATAGCTTTATCGAGTGCAGGAAGATCGACATTGCCATCTGCTTGCGCAGCTACATCAATAACATGCCAGCCGTAGGCAAGGTAGCGAGCACTGACATCTTCGGTAAAGGCAACGTGGGTGTCACCTTCAATTGAAATTCGATTGTCATCATAAATAAGAACTAGATTTCCAAGTGCTTGTGTTCCAGCAAGAGAAGAAGCCTCAGCACTGACACCTTCTTGTAAATCACCATCAGAGCAAATTACCCAAATAGTGTGATCGAAGATTGAGTTTGTGGAATCTGGATCCAGTAATCCCTTTTCAAATCTTGCAGCCATCGCCATACCAACGGCAGTTGCAACACCTTGTCCAAGTGGCCCAGTTGTCATTTCGACACCTGCTGTATGGCCCCATTCAGGATGTCCGGGCGTGAGTGAATTCCATGTTCTAAAACTTTTTAGGTCATCGAGTTCTACGCCATAACCACTGAAGAAAAGTTGGATATATAAAGTCAGAGAGGAATGGCCGCACGATAAAACAAAGCGGTCACGCCCTAACCATTGAGGATCGGCTGGGTCATGTACTAAATGTCGCTGGAATAAGTTATATGCAACTGGCGCCAATGACATTGCAGTACCTGGATGGCCATTACCAACTTTTTGTACCGAGTCCATAGCAAGTGCACGCGCATGAGCGACCGCTAGATCGTCATTCGCGCTCCATTGATTCAGTGTTGCCATAGCGTGTGATCCTTTTCTATCCAAGTGAGATCGGTGTGGAAGTACGAGTTGCTGAAAGCCAGATTCGCCACGCTGCGAACCAGACAAGAATAGAACCTAACATGTGGAGGGCGACGAGTAATTCTGGAACGCCTTGAAAATACTGCACAAAGCCAAGAACTCCTTGAGCAATACTAAGTAAGCCAAGGATTCTGATGAGTCTCTTTGTTTCATTGGATGGCTTACCAAAGAAGTAGTAAGTGATGGTAATCAATAAAAATATAATCACGACATCGGCATGTATTCGCGCAATTGTTTGGATTTTGAAATCAAAACGTGGCGACCCGACGTCGCCTGCATGGGGTCCCGTACCAGTGACAATAGTTCCGAGAACCATCACTGCAATCGCGAAGAGCAGATGTAGACGAGCAAAGAGTGAAATCTTCTCAATCTTTGCAAATTTTTGATTATGTTGCTGATACAAAGTAATTCCCGCACCGACTAATGCAATCGATAGTAAGAAATGGCCTGCGACAGGAATCGGATTGAGGTTTGTGAGAACTGTGATGCCACCCAGAACACCTTGTCCAAAAATTCCCAGCAGTTGTAAAAGAACGAGAGTGCGCAGATCTTTTCTTCCAGATTTCAATACTGCGACAATTGCAATGATTGAAGCCAGAAGGAGCACAAAGGTGAGGAGTCGATTTCCGAATTCAATCCAAGAGTGAAAATCTCCTTCGACTTGTCCTTCTACAGGGCGATATGAGCCTGGAGTACATTCTGGCCAGGTCGGGCAACCGAGGCCAGAACCTGTAAGTCGCACGCCACCACCAGTGAGGATGATTGCACTTTGAAAAAAGAGTAAAAGACCTAAGCTAAATCGAAGGTAGCGAGTGGTCATGTTCGTAGCCTAGAACCCCGAGCGATTGGCTCAGCCCTTCGGCGCGTGTGATGCTAAATGGCGCATTAGCGCGAATTACGACACAATAGTGTTGTGAAAATCAGCGCCTCGTCTCCCGCTCAGGTTGGGGATGATCTTCGTACCCGCGATGCCGTGGCGCGCTCAATTCTGGAAAATGGCCCATCGAGTGCTGTCACTCTAGGTGAGCGCTTATCTCTGACCCCAGCCGGAATTCGTCGCCATCTCGATTTACTTGTAGCAGATGGAATTTTAGAGGCAAAGGATCCGCGAGCATCTGCGGTTCGCGGTAGAGGTCGTCCATCAAAGGTTTTTGTGATGACTGATTTTGGTCGCCAAAATTTCGAACATTCATATGATGACTTAGCAGTAGCTGCCCTGAAATTTATGTCAGCACAATCTGGGGGAGCGCTCGTAACAGCCTTTGCTCAATCACGAGCGGATGACATCGAACGTAAAGGCGCTATCGCAATTGCGAAACGTTCAAAGAAGACAGAGGCTCTTGCCACATTTCTAACAGATCAAGGTTATGCAGCAAGTGTTGTCGATCGCCCAATGGGTGAGGAAATTTGCCAACATCATTGCCCTATAGCGCACGTCGCTGCTGAATTTCCGCAACTTTGTGAAGCCGAAACAGAGGCATTCTCAAAACTTCTAGGAACGCATGTCCAACGACTCGCAACGATTGCCCATGGCGATGGAGTCTGCACAACTTTTATTCCCGCACTAAAAACTTCCACGAAAACAAATGCAACAAGAAAGGTCCGTGCATGACTATCGCACATCCAGAACTCGAAGGTCTTGGAAATTACGAATACGGTTGGTCAGATAAGAATGAAAAATCTGATAACTCCAAGCGCGGACTCAGCGAAGAAGTTGTACGTGACATCTCAGCGAAGAAGTCAGAGCCACAGTGGATGCTCGACCTACGCCTAAAAGGCCTCGGTCTTTTCTACAAGAAGCCAATGCCAACATGGGGTTCAGATCTCTCTGGAATTTTCTTCGACACAATCAAGTATTTTGTTCGCTCAACAGAGAAGCAAGCAACAACATGGGATGACCTTCCTGCAGATATCAAGAATACTTATGACCGTTTGGGTATTCCTGAAGCAGAGAAGCAACGTCTTGTCTCTGGTGTTGCTGCGCAATACGAATCTGAGGTTGTGTATCACTCAATCCGTGAAGATTTAGAGAAGCAGGGCGTCATATTTCTTGATACAGATAGCGCTCTCAAGCAACATCCTGAGCTATTCAAAGAATATTTCGGAACAGTAATTCCTGTTGGAGATAATAAGTTCGCAGCGCTCAATACTTCTGTATGGTCAGGCGGATCATTTATCTATGTGCCAAAGGGTGTTCATGTAGACATTCCTTTGCAGGCTTACTTCCGCATCAATACTGAGAATATGGGTCAATTCGAACGTACTCTCATTATTGCCGATGAAGATTCATACATTCATTATGTTGAAGGATGTACGGCGCCGATTTACAAATCAGATTCTTTGCACTCTGCAGTTGTAGAAATCATTGTGAAAAAGGGTGCACGCGTTCGATATACAACAATTCAAAACTGGTCTAACAATGTTTATAACTTAGTGACCAAGCGTGCTACTTGTGCCGAAGGTGCAACGATGGAATGGGTCGATGGAAATATCGGCTCAAAGGTCACAATGAAATACCCAGCAATTTTCCTCATGGGTCCACATGCAAAGGGTGAAACACTCTCACTTGCATTTGCAGGCGAAGGCCAGCATCAAGATTCTGGAGCGAAGATGGTTCACGCTGCTCCATACACATCATCTTCTGTAATTTCTAAATCAGTTGCGCGCGGTGGAGGACGTACTTCATACCGCGGACTCGTTCAGGTTCAAGAAGGAGCGCATCATTCTGCAAGCACTGTAAAATGTGATGCACTTCTTGTAGACACTATTTCTCGTTCAGATACTTACCCATATGTTGATATTCGTGAAGACGATGTTTCAATGGGTCACGAAGCAACTGTTTCAAAGATTAGTGATGATCAATTGTTCTATTTGATGTCACGCGGTCTTACAGAAGATGAAGCCATGGCAATGATTGTTCGTGGATTTATCGAACCAATCGCTCGTGAGCTACCAATGGAATATGCCCTCGAGCTCAATCGCCTCATTGAACTTCAAATGGAAGGCGCTGTTGGTTAATGTCTTTACTCACAACTAATTACCTATCACCAACGGGACGCGAAGAGGCGTGGAGATTTACGCCTCTCAAGCGTTTGGGTGGACTCCATGATGGCACTGCAAAGGTAGGAGAGCGCGAATCGCTATCTCTCAAGAGCGGTGCTTCAGGAGTAAGTTTCGAAAGAATTTCTCGCGATTTAGCACCATCACCCACCGAGACAGATGATGTTGTCATGCAACGAGTACGAGAAGGTGCACACAATGTTGCCACCCTCACGATTGCCGCAAATACTGAAGTAGCAGAGGCGATTACATTGTCACGTTCTGCTCATGGATTAGATTCTGCAGAGTTCTCTCGTGTTCGTATTGAACTTGGAGCCCATGCTCGCGCAACTGTGATCATGGAAAATACAGGAGATGCGTTTCTCGCTGAAGATGTTGAGTTTGCGCTAGCGCCTGGTTCAAATCTTACTTTTGTCTCTTTGCAAGAATGGAATACGGGTTCAACCCACCTTGCTAAGCACCATGCAATCGTTGATCGCGATGCAACATTCAAATCCATCACAGTGACAGTTGGCGGCTCACTAGTTCGCTTATTGCCAAGTGTTGAATTTATCGGCCAAGGAGCATCGTGTGAACTTCTTGGAGTTTATTTTGCAACAGAAGGACAGTTCTTCGAACATAGAATGTTTGTTGATCACAAGGTTCCAAATGCGAAATCACGAGTGAATTACAAGGGAGCCCTTGCTGGTCAAGGAGCGCATACTGTTTGGATTGGTGACGTATTTATTCGAGCAGCAGCTGAAGGCACCGATACTTATGAACTGAACCGCAACCTACTTCTCAGTGATGGTGCACGCGCGGACTCTGTACCAAACCTTGAAATCGAAACAGGCGAGATTGTTGGTGCTGGTCACGCAAGCACAACTGGACGCTTTGATGATGAACAACTCTTCTATTTGATGTCTAGAGGAATTGAACTCGCTGATGCACGTCGCCTCGTTGTGCGCGGTTTCTTCAACGAAATTGTTACCGAAATTGGTGATGCCGTAATCCAAGATCGACTTATGGATCGCATTGATAATGAACTCGCTAAGGCAGGTTCATAAATGGCTGATCTTCAACTTTCTAATCTTGTATCTGGCAAGCCAGTTCTGCTTGAAAAGAATGGCGTATCAATCTGCGTTACCCGTGTGGGCGATGAAGTCTTTGCAATCAATGATGTTTGCTCACACTCTGATGCATCCCTCTCCGAAGGTGATGTCACTGATTTCAAAATTGAATGCTGGCTCCATGGAGCCGAATTTGATTTACGAACAGGCGAGGCAATCACCTTGCCAGCCAATATGCCAGTTGCCGTTTATGCAGTGAAGGTTGACGGAGATTTCGTCACCATCGAAATTTAGTATCGCCACGAGAGACGAGAGAAAAGAACATATGAGTACATTAGAAATCCGCGGTTTACAGGTAAGCGTCAATACAGATGCAGGCGCTGTTGAGATCCTCAAGGGTGTAGATCTAACAATCAAATCTGGCGAGACACACGCAATCATGGGACCTAACGGTTCTGGTAAATCAACACTTGCTTACTCCATTGCTGGCCACCCAAAGTATTCAATTACCGGTGGAACAGTAACTCTCGATGGTGTAGATCTACTTGAGATGACTGTTGATGAACGCGCCAAAGCAGGACTCTTCTTGGCAATGCAATACCCAGTTGAGGTTCCAGGTGTTTCAGTATCGAACTTTTTGCGCACAGCTGTAACTGCACTTCGCGGTGAAGCGCCTAAGTTGCGTACATGGACGGGTGAAGTAAAAGATGCAATGGAGGCCCTGAAGATGGATCCTGCATTTGCAACACGTAACGTCAACGAAGGTTTCTCTGGTGGAGAGAAGAAGCGCCACGAGATCATGCAATTGGAATTGCTCAAGCCAAAGATTGCTATTTTGGATGAGACAGATTCAGGTCTTGACGTGGATGCACTCCGTATCGTTTCTGAAGGTGTTGTACGCGCTAAAGAGGCAAATAATTTAGGAGTGCTTCTTATTACTCACTACACACGCATCTTGCGTTACATCAAGCCAGATTTCGTACACGTCTTTGCCAACGGCAAAATTGTTGAAGAAGGTGGCGCTGAACTTGCTGAGAAACTCGAAGCTAACGGGTATGCGGAGTATGTCGGTAGCTAACCGATAGTCATGAGTGAACTCGACGTCGCAAAAATCCGTAAAGATTTCCCCATCTTTACCAGGACTATTCGCGATGGAAAAAAGTTGGTTTATCTAGATTCTGGAGCTACTAGTCAAAAGCCGCAAGTGGTCATCGATGCTGAAGTAGATTTCTATTCCAAAAACAATGCAGCAGCTCATAGAGGCGCACATCAGCTCGCCGAAGAGGCGACCGAGGCCATGGAGTCAGCGCGCCAGATTGTTGCTGATTTTTTGGGTGCTGATGTAGATGAGATTGTATTTACGAAGAGCGCTACCGAGAGTTTGAATTTGCTTGCATATTCTTATACCTCGCTCATTACTAAAGATGACAGCATCGTAGTAACCGAGATGGAACACCATGCGAATTTAATTCCTTGGCAGCAATTAGCTGAGCGCACGGGTGCGACGCTGAAATGGTTTGAAGTAGATACCGAGGGGCGACTCGATCTTTCTTCGATTGATCAAGTAATTACTGAGGATACAAAAATAGTTGCCCTTACACATCAATCAAATGTTCTTGGAACAATCAATCCATTGGAAGCAATCGTTGCAAGAGCCCATGAAGTTGGAGCTGTAGTAGTACTCGACGCATGTCAATCAGTGCCTCACATGCCAATCAATGTGGCTCAACTCAATATTGATTACCTCACATTCTCAGGCCATAAAGCGGTTGGCCCTACAGGTGTTGGCGTGTTGTGGGGGAGAAGCGAGCTTCTAGAGATGTTGCCACCATTCCTATTTGGTGGATCAATGATTGAAACAGTAACGATGACAAGTGCGACATGGGCCCCAGCACCACGCAAGTTTGAAGCTGGTGTTCCCAATATGGCCCAGATAGTTGGATTGGGAGCAGCGCTAAATTATTTATCAAAGATCGGAATGGAGAAGATTTTCCATCATGAGGTAGAACTAGGCGCGTATCTCATTAAAAGATTGAGCACCATTGAAGGTCTTCGAATTATCGGCCCACAACATATGCAAGCGCGTGGAGGAACTGTCTCTTTCACTTTCGGTGATATTCACCCGCATGATCTTGGGCAATATTTGGATGCGCAAGGTATCGCTGTTCGTACCGGACACCACTGCGCGTGGCCGTTGACTCGAAAGTTAGGTGTTGCAGCGACGACTCGTGCTTCTCTCTATTTCTATAACGATGAAAGTGATGTCGATGCATTAGTTGATGGAATCATTGGTGCCAAGAAATATTTTGGACGCTCATAATGGAATTAGATGCGCTCTATCAAGAAGTTATTTTGGATCACTATAAGCATCCACAACACAAAGGATTGCAGCCAACATATGATGCGCAAGTTCATCATGTCAATCCAAGTTGTGGTGATGAAATAACTCTCAATCTTTCTCTTGCCGGGGACTCTATTTCAGCGATCTCCTGGGATGGAGTGGGTTGTTCGATAAGCCAAGCAAGTGTTTCCATAATGAGTGATTTAGTCATTGGCAAAAGCGTGAATGAAGCGCGTGTGATTTTGGATAATTTTGTAGAGCTTATGCAGAGTAAGGGGCTAAAAACTGGTGACCCCGTGATTCTCGAAGATGCAGTCTCTCTTGCTGGAGTTTCCAAATTCCCCGCTCGTATTAAATGTGCACTTTTGGGCTGGATGGCATACAAAGATGCAGTACTTGCTGCTTCCACCAAATAGACTACAGACCTAACGGAGGTAATGATGAGCGCGACGATTGATGATGTTACTGAAGCAATGAAGGATGTTGTAGACCCAGAACTAGGAATCAATGTTGTTGACCTAGGACTTATTTATGACGTTATGGTCGATGAGACAAATATTGCAATTCTCAATATGACTCTTACATCTGCGGCCTGCCCATTGCAAGACGTTATCGAAGATCAAACTCGACAAGCACTTGCCGGAATGACAACGGATGTAAAGATCAACTGGGTATGGATGCCACCGTGGGGTCCAGATAAAATTTCCGATGACGGAAGAGAACAGCTGCGCGCTCTCGGATTTACGGTCTAGAAAATGTCGATGCATGCGGCTTGGATGACGCATCGCTCAATGACAGCAGATCCATCAGTAAAAGAGCAGAAGCTTAAGCCAGGAACAGTAAAGCGCATATTCTCTTTCGCACAACCCTACAAACGCAGCATCATTTTATTTCTTATCACCGTAGTAATCGACGCAGTATTGATTGTGGCGACACCATTGCTGCTACGAAGCTTGATTGATGATGGTGTCATTCCAAAGAATGGCCAATTAGTTACAAGGCTTGCTCTCATGGTTGGAGCACTAGCTGTTGCTGATGCTCTGATGAGCATGATTGGACGTTGGTATTCCTCTCAGATTGGCGAAGGTTTGATTTATGATCTTCGTACATTGGTTTTTGCTCACGTTCAAAAGCAATCAATAGCATTTTTCACCAGAACACAAACTGGTGCACTCATCTCACGCATAAATTCTGATGTCATAGGAGCACAACAAGCGTTCACTGCATCACTCTCAGGCGTAGTCAGCAATGTCGTAAGCCTTGTTTTAGTGGGTGCCACAATGTTGATTCTTTCGTGGCAAATAACTCTTGTCGCACTGATCCTTTTGCCCATGTTTCTTATTCCGACCAAGTGGGTCGGAAGAAAGTTGCAATCTCTAACACGTGAATCTTTCAATTTGAATGCACAAATGTCTAGCACGATGACAGAGCGATTCAATGTTTCTGGAGCGATGCTCGTCACTCTCTACGGACAACCTTCACAAGAGAAGGAATCATTTCGTAGTAGAGCGCGCAAAGTTGCAGATATTGGAATCACAATGGCGCTGCTGAATCGACTCTTCTTTATCGCCCTTACTAGTGTGGCAGCAATTGCAACCGCTATTGCATATGGAATAGGTGGCCACTTAGCTATTTCAGGCACCGTTACCGTTGGAACACTTCTTGCAATTACTGCACTATTGGCACGTTTATATGGACCTCTCACCGCTCTCTCTAATGTCCGCATAGATGTGATGACCGCGTTAGTTTCATTTGAAAGAGTCTTCGAAGTTTTAGATTTAGAACCGATGGTCAGCGACAAAGCTGATGCAAAGGTTCTTGAAGCAAAGAATCCTACGATTGAATTTAGAGGCGTAGGTTTTCATTACCCACGAGCAGAGGAAATATCGCTCGCTTCACTCGAATCGATTGCGAAGGCAGAAACAGTTCAAAGTGGTGAAGTGTTGAAGGATCTCTCTTTCATCGCGCAATCCGGAACTCTTACCGCCCTTGTTGGACCATCAGGTGCTGGTAAGACAACAATTAGTGCTCTACTGCCGCGCCTCTACGATGTTACAGATGGATCTATTCTGATTGATGGAATCGATATTCGAGATCTAACGCTGGAATCTTTACGTAATTCAATTGGTGTAGTCATGCAAGATGCACATCTATTTCACGAGACAATCGCCGAAAATCTTCGCTATGCAAAAAATGATGCAACAGCAGAGGAGATGCAAAGCGCATGTGAGGCAGCCCAAATTTGGAAACTTATTTCCTCCCTTCCTAATGGACTCGAGACAATGGTGGGTGAACGCGGTCATCGATTATCCGGTGGAGAGAAACAACGTTTGGCTATAGCTCGCCTCTTACTGAAATCACCATCTGTTGTTATCTTGGATGAAGCAACGGCTCATCTAGATTCAGAGAATGAGCAGCTTGTTCAAGAAGCGTTGAAGGTGGCTCTCAAAGGTAGAACGAGCATCGTCATTGCACACCGTCTGAGTACGGTCAGAGATGCGGATCAGATTCTTGTTTTGGAAAAAGGTGCAATAGTTGAACGTGGAACTCATGAAGAGCTCGTTGCGCTAGGCGGCTTATATTCCGATCTTTATTCCAGACAAGATTTAGCGGGTACGACGAATCAGGATTCTTCCGTACACGACTAAGCCACCGAAAAATATCCATTGCAGTGCATATGCCATATGTGGTCCATCGCTGAGTTCTGGAAGTTGCGCACTCACTTCAGGTGTTAGCGAGGAAGTTGAACCACTGAGAAGATCGACATAGAAATCTTCAGTATTCTCACGTGATTGCGCATTTATCTCAGATGTAATTCCGCTCTTGCCCCCACCAGGTAATGCAAAAAATGATCCTGATGGCAGTGATGCACCTAATCGGAAACGTCCAACAATGTTCACCTGCTCAGTAGGTATAGGTGGAGTAACTGGCGCTGTGGTCGCATCAGCTCCAGCTTTTACCCAGCCTCGATCTACCCAAAAATTCTTACCTTCTGTGTTTGTAAATAACGTTAAAACTTCATAGCCATACTGACCTTCAAAGTAACGGTTGCGAAGCAGAATTTGCTTATCCGTAATGAAGGTTCCAGTCGTCCTGACTTGCCTCCATTCCAATTGCAATGGGTTCTCTATATCACTTGGCAAATCGATTGCAACCTGAGAGGATTGTTGAGCAATAATTGTATTTCGCTCATGTCTATCTAGTCCGCGATGATATTGCCACTGTGCAGCCCATAGTGTGAAAATAATAAGAAGGAGAGCAACGAGACTCTTGAGAATCGCAAGAGGTTCCCTCGTTTTTGTCATAGCGAGAGTTTAGTTTATGAAAGTGACTTGGGTTTCTTCTTCAATACTGAAGTCCCAGTGCCGACAGTCTCGCGTCCGGCATTTGCAACGACTACGGCGATATATGGCAAAAATACAGCACCAGCTAGTGCGAACCAGCGGAATGGACTTGGCAAAATAACTGTAAGTATGAAACAAAGAGTTCGAACCATCATGGAAATAAAATAGCGTTTTTGACGCGCTGCCTGATCTGCACCGAGTCCCTTCGGAACAGAAGTGATATCAAATATCTCATCTTCTTTAGCCATGTTTGAAGCCTAAATGGTGCGACGACTTTGTGCATCCGCTAGCCACTCGTGCCCATTCTTTCTTTACGCTTGAGTAGCCATTAGATTATGGCCATGAGCGATGATCAACACTCACTAGCGTTAGTAACTGGTGGTAACAGAGGAATAGGTCTGGCAATCGCTCGGGCTCTACAAAAAAATGGACATGATGTTGTTATCACCTATCGCTCAGGAACCCCGCCCTCAGGCTTTAAAAGCATAATCATGGATGTGACTTCAACCGAAAGTGTTGATGCAGGATTCGATGATATTGAAAGCAAATGGGGAATCCCAGAAATTATTGTTGCAAATGCTGGCATCACAAAAGATGGCTTAGTGATGAGAATGAGTGATGAGGATTTTGAAAGCGTCATCGATGCAAATCTCACTGGTTCTTTTAGAGTTGCTCGTCGCGCAACCAAGGGTTTACTCAAACTCAAGCGCGGACGACTGATTTTTATTGGATCGGTGGTTGGGGGAGTTGGCGCACCTGGCCAAGTCAATTACTCCTCGAGCAAAGCTGGGCTCCTCGGTATGGCTCGCTCGTTCGCTCGCGAATTAGGTAGCCGTGGCATTACTTCAAATGTTATTGCTCCCGGTTTTGTAGAAACTGATATGACTTCAGCGCTAGATGAGAAACGCAGAGCAGATATTGCAAGCTCTGTGCCGCTGGGAAGATTTTCAACAGCAGAAGAAATTGGCGATGTCGTATCCTTCATTGCTTCACCACAAGCGGGTTACATCACGGGTGCATTAATTCCCGTTGATGGCGGATTAGGAATGGGGCACTAATAATGGGAATCCTCCAGGGAAAAAGAATTTTAGTAACTGGTGTTCTAACCGATGCCTCAATTGCATTTCATATTGCGCGTCTTGCGCAAGAAGAGGGTGCAACAGTTGTTCTTAGTTCATATGGACGAGTTCACCGTCTGACAGAGCGTATTGCGGGACGTCTTCCACAAACTGCTCCTGTGATTCAATTAGATGTTACGAATGATGAAGATTTGGCAGCGTTGCCAGATCGTGTACGCGAACATGTTGATGGCTTAGATGGTGTTGTTCATTCCATTGGTTTTGCACCGGAAGCAGCGCTCGGTGGAAATTTCCTCAACACCGCGTGGGAAGATGTAGCAGTCGCACTCCAAGTTTCTGCTTTCTCCCTGAAATCTCTCACCATGGCTGCTCGTCCACTCTTCAATGGAGGCGGTTGCGTTGTTGGCCTCGATTTTGATGCGCAAGTTGCTTGGCCAAAATACGATTGGATGGGCGTTGCAAAAGCGGCATTGGAATCAACATCGCGTTACTTAGCACGCGATCTTGGTCCAGAAAATATTCGCGTCAATCTTGTAGCTGCAGGTCCTATTCGTACAATGGCTGCAAAATCCATTCCAGGATTTGATGAGTTTGAAAAAGTTTGGAATGAACGTTCGCCCCTCACATGGGACACCACAGATCCAGTTCCAGCAGCACAAGCAGCTGTTGCACTTCTCTCTGATTGGTTTCCTAAGACGACTGCAGAGATCATTCATGTCGATGGCGGCCTCCATGCGATGGGTGCATAGGCGCGAATTTCTCTATTTGGGCCTGCTCGGGTAATCTTTGCTCCAGACCAGTGGCTCCGGCCGCTGCAAGAGGAGTTACCGCTCCCACCTTCTTCGCTTCTAGCGATTTGGTTCGTCGGGTATGACTAAAGGATTTATTCCTTTTTCTCGCCCTTGCGGTTGCGATTTTTGTAGCGCTTGATTCACTAGAAGCGTTCGACACAACCATAAGGAGCACAAATCACACCAGAACCGCGCATCAACGATCGAATTCGTACACCTCAAATTCGTCTCATCGGTTACACCGGAGAACAAGTTGGAGTTGTAGATATCGATACAGCGCTAAAGATGGCAGATGAAGTTGGTCTCGACTTAGTTGAGATTGCACCAGATGCTAATCCGCCCGTTTGCAAGATTATGGACTTCGGAAAGTATAAGTACGAAGTTGCACAGAAAGCAAGGGAAGCGCGACAGAACCAGACCCACATTGTGGTGAAGGAAGTGCGATTGACACCAAAGATTGAAACTCACGACTATGAGACCAAACGTGCTCAAGTAGAAAAGTTTCTCAAAGGTGGCGACAAGGTGAAAGTTACGATGAAGTTCCGTGGAAGAGAACAAACGCGTCCTGAGTTGGGTTACAAAATGTTGCAACGTCTTGCAGAAGATGTTGCAGAAGTGGCCTTCATTGAATTCGCCCCAAAGCAAGAGGGACGAAACATGACGATGGTCCTGGGTCCAACGAAGAAGAAGAC
>CAMCCH010000032.1 GCA_945873335.1 Bifidobacterium breve
TGCGACGATTTACGCTCAAGCACTAGTTTCCTCTACCCTAGCGTCATGGATCTTCTAGCAACTCTGCAATGCGCTGACCAGCCAGGCATCGTGCATGCAATGACAACGGCGATTCTCAATTGCGGTGGAAACATCATTGAGAATCAGCAATTTACTGATCCGACAACAAAAACTTTTGTTATGCGCACTCGCTTTGAAACATCACAAGGCGAAAAGGCGGCAAATGATTCTTTGGATAAAGAGCTCTCTCGTTTCTCCCCTTCTTTATCAATTCGTCCCACAAATCAAAAACCTCGCGCACTTATTTTGGTAACAAAAGAGAGCCACTGTCTTCGAGATCTTCTCTACTTATTTGAACTCGGCGAATTGCATATTGATATTCCATTAGTTGTTTCAAACCATATAGAGCTCAAAGAATTGGTTGAATCCCACGGAATTCCATTCCTCCACCTGCCAGTAAGCGTTGAGAACAAGAGTGAACAAGAGAAAGCAATTCTTGCAAAAATTGCAGAACTCAAAATAGATTTCGTTGTTCTTGCTCGTTACATGCAAGTACTTTCTAAGAATTTCTGTAACCAAATGCCAGGCAAAATAATCAATATTCACCATAGTTTCTTACCAGGATTCAAAGGTGCCAAGCCTTATCACCAAGCACATGATCGCGGCGTAAAAATTATTGGGGCAACTGCGCACTTTGTCACTGATGAATTGGATGAAGGCCCAATCATTGAACAAGATGTTGCACATGTATCTCACTCTTCAACCGCCGAGGATTTATTGGCAATTGGACGAGATATTGAAAGACGCGTACTTGCAAAGGCAGTAAAACTTTATTCTGAAGATCGAATATTTCTTGTAGGCAAGCGAACAATCATTTTTTCATAATTGTTTCAGCGGGAGTTGAACCTGCGCTCGACTACCCCGTCGTATGAAATTTCAGTTTTATACCTACAAAACTTCCAAGAAATACAAAAGCGAAGAAAACCCAACCAGAGAGTGCAAAGGCTTGAGTTCCTGATAAAAGAACACCGATAGTGCAACCTAGTGATGTCATTGATCCCCAACCAAGAAAAATGCCACCAAGTAAAGCTGTTGAAGCATTCTTAGGAGTCAATGAAGAGAATTTAAAGCGTCCACCCGCAAATGCTGCAGCAAATGAAGTTCCAATCAAACCGAGGATAAGCCAGCCATTATTTGTAATTGTCTCCGTTACTACTGCAACACAACCTGCCATTAGATCGAGCCCAACCAATGTTTCTGGCCCTATTTGATTGGAATTCATAAATGAGCGCGCCGTTGTACTAAGTTGACGCGTAACGCCTAATGGTTCGATTCGCAGATATGCAATTGTTCCCAGCACTCCAACGATTGCACCAGTTGTAATTGGACTCCAACGCTCTGTAATGAGGTTCTTGAGTGTTGCCTTGAGCGAAATGGATGCCTGGAGAACATTTCGAATTGGATCTGAATTTGTACCCCTACGAATTGAAATATAAGCAAGGAGTAAAAGTGCTGCGAGAGTAAGAAGTAGCGCACCTGAGTAACCAACATAATGCGGTAACCAAATAGTTGGTGCATCAGAGATTGCATTGAGGTAGAGCCAGTTCCACGTTAGAAAAGCAATGACGAAACCAATTAGCGTTCCTAGCAGAGCTGGAATTGCACGAAGATATCCCTGGCCAAGTCGGTAGAGGTGACCACTAATACATGCACCAGATAGAGCCATTCCAATTCCAAATACAAATGCTGAAACTACTAAAACCCAACTGACAGGTCCGATGTGTGCAACTGGTGGCAAGCGTTCGGTACTGGTGTCAGGAAGAAATTGACCGAAAATAATTGCGTAACCAATAGAGCCGATAGCAATGGCTGTAAGAACAGAGAGAAATGGGGTTGTGTTCTTATCTTCAATACCATCTCGAAAAATACAGAAGAAACAAAAGCGGCCTCGCTCCAATAACAAACCTAAGCTCATGCCAATCAGCAAAGAGATTGGAGCAGTTGAATTACTCGTATTTGATGAAAGCACGTATGAAAGAAGAAGTAAGGCTGCAATAACTACAAAGGAAATTGCTGTGCGGATCTTTTCTTTACGCGTCCACGTAAAAGCAGCAACCTCAGAATCTGTGAGGTTGCTGCTCTTCGCGTGAAATGTAGAAATTAGGAAGCTCCCCAGATTGTGCCTGCGGGATTGTTGATTGGCGCACCGACAGAGTTTCCATATTCAGTCCATGATCCGTCGTAATTCTTAACTTTTTGGAAGCCAAGGATTTCACTTAGAACAAACCATGTAAGTGATGAACGCTCACCGATACGGCAGTAAGTAATTATCTGGTCATCGCCAGTAATTCCCTTATCTGCATAGAGCTTCTTTAGTTCAGCTACTGTCTTGAAGGTTCCATCAGCATTGACATTGAGGCCCCATGGAACATTGATTGCTCCTGGAATATGGCCCGCGCGAACTGCTGTTTCTTGGAATCCTGCTGGTGCAAAAATCTTTCCGCTGAATTCATCCGCTGAACGGATATCAATCAAGGTTGCTGTCTTGAGCTTTTTAGCTACAGGTAATACATCTTTGGCAAGATTTGCACGTAAGTACTTATCGGCTGGTTTCGCTGCAAAATTTCCCGCTTTGAAAGTTGGAACTGCAGTTGTGAGAGGACGACCATCTTTTTCCCACTTCACTCGTCCACCATCGAGAATTCGAACATCTTTTTGTCCATAGAGATTGAATATCCAAGCACCCCATGCTGCAAACCAGTTATTCTTATCTCCATATAGAACAACAGTTGTGTCTTCATTGATTCCAGCCTTTTGCACAAGTTCAGTGAAGTTCGCCTGACTAATGATGTCACGATTTACAGTGTCAACAAGATCTGTGTGCCAAACAAGTTTGACTGAGTTCTTGATGTGGCCTCGCTCGTACACGCCTGGTTCTGTACTGACTTCGATGATACGAACATTTGGATTATCAATATTCTTTTCAAGCCAATCTGCCTGTGCTACGGCACGAGCTTGATTTTTTGGACGAGCTTCAGCAGGAATTGCACCTATCGAAGTAAGAAGTCCAGTAATTGCTACTGTTGCGAAAAACTTTCTTGATTTTGACATTATTTTCCTCACTTAGTTATTGATTGAAATTTATTTGAATTGGATTGTTAAAACGAAAATTTAGATGTTGTTACAAAATAAAAAAGTGAAAATCAGCAGCTAGTGCTGGTGATGCGACAGTAATCAATAACGCGACGCTTTGTAAGAAACACCGTGACTACCTTTCGCTCGAAACCAATAGTCAGAAAGATAGAGTGTCAAAAAATAAAAGTAAAATTGCAAATGATTTGCAGTTGAGAGAGTGTCCCCGGCGGGAGTTGAACCTGCGACCTACCGCTTAGGAGGCGGTTGATTGCATTCATTTATTACCTTTCATAAACGTAAACAGCGCTTATTCGCGCTTATTTCAGTGTTATTTAGTTATTTTTAGTGTTGAGTTGTGTTTGGGAAAGCTATGGGAAATTTCCTATTCACACGCTCAAAACTATTTCAATTGCAGGAAAAATACAAGAGTTTTGGGAATTCCCATAGAATTGTGCGTAAATTCTTGGTTACCGTACTTCAGAGTATTTTACTTTGCGGGTCTTTTCAGACAAATTTTTGGGTGGTAATCTCGATCTTATGAGTTTAAATAAATGGGGAAAGTCATCAAAAACTAGCTTTGAATCAAAGCTTGAAATCCTTGCACAGCTCAGTTCTGCAGCGACGGAAGGTGACGAACTGACAGATGAATTCATTGAATTCGTTTCCTTTAACGATGTTGGCCTTCCCCTTGCTTATCTCGCAAACGAGGGGCTCTGCAGCTTGAATGAAGAAGGAATCAAGTATGTATCTGAAACATGGACTTTACTTCTGAAACTCTGCGAGGTGGAAGATCAGGGCTTTGAAAGATTAGAAGACATTCTCAAATTATCATGATTTTAGGGTTGTAGGTCTCGGCCAAATTGACCCCTTAGATGATGAATATTCTCAACGTGTTCACTAAAAATTTCTAAGTCACTCTTGAGGCTGGCGCGGAACTCTTTATTGTCAATTCTAGCTGAGATCATTAAGGCCCAAGATAGAGATTCAAGTCTCAAATCTAGAGCTCTATATTCATCTATTGTTTCATTTGCTAATCCTCCAACTAATCTGACTTGGGCCCAAAGATGATTATGGAGCATCACTGGAACGGCGAGGGGATCGCCTATTCGAGCAAAAACTGTGCCCTTATTCCACAACTCCATCTCTTTCTTTAAATCTATCTTTTGAGCAAATCCGCTCTTCAAGCCTATTCCCGTTGCAGATTCAGTATCAAGAATCAAAACAACTTTAGGAATAATGCAATTATTGTTTTTACGATTTCGGCTTGCAAACGTGAAAACCTTATATTCGCCCGCTCTAATATTGTTAAGTGTGATTAAGGATTGATCCGAGTCTTCTCCTTCACCACTCTCCCCAATTATCAGTATTCCTACCGAATCCTCCTCGGAGCTATAAACAGGATTATTCTCGGCAATCAATCTCCCAACTTCATACAATTCCTCATGTGGATTGATTTCATCTAAATAGTCGTAAATAAACTTCGATAACTTCTCATGAAGGATGGGCTCTGCGTTTGAGTTTTCAAAAACATCATCGTGTGCCTCATTAATGAGATCCATCATTGGAGCTGCGTAATCATCTTGATTGTCAAAGATTATTAGTCCGCCAACTGCTCTTCCATCAAACAACAATTCATGCACACAGTAAGCGCCATCACCTTGTCCTGAACGGATTGAGATTCTGTTTGTAGGACTTCGCCCGCAGGTTCTACAAGATGTCATTCCGATGCACTCGTCGCACTTCGGTAGCCACTTGCCCGAGATGGAAATTTCTCCGCCCTCAATATCAATAAACCCTGCTATTGCAGGGCTAATTACTATTTCAGAGTCACTCCAAAAAATTCTGAATGACCCCCAATTCGGACTGCCTACTTTTTCAGAAGAATTGGGAATGGGGGACTTCTTTGCTGTGAAATTAAATGGGAGCTTATTACTTTTTTCGAAATCAATTGCTGCCGAAAATTGATGTCTCTGTTCAAGCCATGTTTTTACCCACTCCGGATCTGATAAATACTCCTCGTAACGAGAAATTTCATTAATGCAATCATCATCTCCGTAAACAGCTCCTTGGAGAAGCCAGCTCGCTGCATAGTTATACTTCTCCATCGCCTCATTGATTTTGAAATTAAACCAAGCACACACGTCAGCCATAGGCTCAATATGACTAGACCCAATTCCAGTCATAATCCAGTCCTGAAAAACTTCTGGTGAATCTGGCCTATCCATAGTTGCTTTAAATTCATGTGTCGCTAGCCAGGAGGAATCAAGACCGATTAGAACTCTTGGGCGCGGACTAACTTCATTTGGGTAAGGTCCTATGGATTCCGAACCAACTTCCTCAGAAAAAGCTAGAAATGAAAGGTGTATGCCACTGTCAGGATGGTCATCAAACGCTAACCCTATGATTGCATCAAAAGTATCTACTAAGGCGTTTTTGTCGGCCAGAAAAACACCTTCTCCATTTTCTAATTTAAATGAAGTAATCTCGAAAGCCTCAAGATCACCAAAATCTTCCAGAAGTCCCGTTAAAAAAGCAAAAGCTTCTATTGGCTCACTAAGGTCGAGTGCATTTTTTAAGGCTTCCTCTACTACCGGTTGTGCGAAAACATCAGTGGGCACAAAGACCGCAGCAAGTCCCACGGCAACACTTTCGCCTGTTGATTCGTCTAGTCGAAAAATCTGAAATGCTACGTAGACACCATCGCCATCTCCGGATTTGAGCCAAAAGTAATTGTCTTTCCCCTTACCACAACTTTTGCAATCTACAAAGAAGACTTTGTTTTCTTCTACTGATGAACAATCAGGGCATTCCCGAAATTCATCAGCCGAATCAGTCTTTTCGTTGTATCTTCGTGTTCTTACACTGATATCACCAGATTCGATATTAAGCAGTCCGGTTAAGAAGAAGTTGGATTTATCCTTATCAAGGGCTTTCAGCAAGAAACCAAGAGTGGACTTTTTAGACTCTTTGAACAAACTTTTCATTTCGTTTTCTTACCTTTCCAATTAATTCTATGCCCACAATTTTAAGGAGTTTGCCGGCTTAGATACAAGAGCCTTGGGAATTTTTATAAATCTAGTCCAATAGCTCTTGTAACTTTCCCAAAGACTCAAAAATTCGTGTGCAGAATTTTTGAGTCTTTGGGAAAGTCTTTGGGAAAGACCATTAGCGGTAGGTCGCAATTAGAAAAAATTGCGCGAAAGTATTGATTAATAATGGTGTCCCCGGCGGGAGTTGAACCTGCGACCTACCGCTTAGGAGGCGGTTGCTCTATCCACTGAGCTACGGGGACTTGTTATGCGTGAGTATCTTCTCAGATATCAGCTGTTGCCAATAATTTTCCAACGGAATAGGGTTATAAACCTAAGAAGATGGAGTAATTCCCTCATGAGAGGCCAACAATGAAAGCGCTGGTTATTGGCGCTGGTGGCGTAGGTCGGGCAATAGTAAATATTGCATCCCGAAGATCATTTATTACTTCGATGGTTATTGCTGATCGAGAACTATCACGTGCTGAACAAGCTGTAACTCGAGTCAATGACTCTCGATTCTCTGCAGCTGAAGTCAACGCAGCTGAACTCGAAGATATAAGGGCGCTGATACGCAAGGCAAACCCTGACATCGTTATCAATGCTGTCGATCCTCGCTTTGTTATGCCAATTTTTCTTGCATGCGAAATCGAAAATACTAATTATATGGATATGGCGATGTCGTTATCACGGCCACATCCTCATTACCCAAATACTGAAACTGGTGTGAAGTTAGGTGACGAACAATTCGCACGTGACTGGAATTGGGCGGAACGCAAGATTTATGCAATGGTTGGAATGGGAATTGAACCTGGGATGAGCGATGTCTTTGCGCGTTATGCCTCTGATCATCTCTTTAGCCGAATTGATTCAATAACAATTTTGGACGGTTCAAATATCACTGTCGAGGGCCACAACTTTGCTCCATCTTTTTCAATTTGGACAACTATTGAAGAGTGTCTCAATCCGCCTATTGTTTGGGAAGATGGTCGCGGTTGGTACACGACAGCGCCATTTAGCGAAATTGAAGTCTTTGATTTCCCAGAAGGAATAGGACCTGTTGAATGTGTCAATGTTGAGCACGAAGAAGTTGTTTTGATACCACAAAAAATTGAAGCAAAAAAAGTAAATTTCAAATATGGGCTTGGCGCGCAGTTTATTACAACGCTAAAAACAATTCATATGCTTGGCTTGGATCGCAAGGAACATGTTGATGTTCAAGGTATTTCTGTTTCACCTCGTGATTTGCTAGCCGCATCACTTCCAGATCCTGCAACGCTTGGTTCGCGGATGAAAGGCAAGACATGTGCTGGAGCACTTGTTCGTGGGCTTAACAAAGAAGGTAAGCCCTACGCCTGCTACATCTATAACGTTGTGGATAACGAATGGTCAATGACTAATTATGGTGACCAAGCAGTTGTCTGGCAGACAGCAATTAATCCAGTTATTGCAATGGAGTTGATTCACAAAGGTATATGGGTGCCTGAAGGAGTGAGTGGTCCCGAATGGTTTGATGCAAAACCTTTCTTAGATTTACTAGGTGATTATGGAACTACGTGGGAAATCCGCGAAGAAGATAGTTCCGATATACATGCCTAAAAATGAATTCGATGTTGTCGTAATCGGCTCAGGTTTTGGTGGATCTGTTGCAGCGCTTCGTCTTCGCGAAAAAGGTTATTCGGTAGCAGTCCTAGAAGCAGGGCGTCGATTTGAAGATAAAGACTTTCCAAAGACTTCATGGAGATTACGTAAATTTCTCTTTGCGCCAGCATTGGGTTTCTATGGAATTCAAAGAATTCACGCACTACCGGATGTCCTTATCTTGGCAGGTGCAGGAGTTGGTGGTGGTTCCCTTGTCTATGCAAATACCTTGTATCAACCAGATGATAAATACTTCAATGACCCACAATGGAAATCCATCACTGATTGGAAATCAGAACTTACGCCTTATTACGATTTAGCTAGGCGCATGTTGGGAGTTGAACTCAATCCATACTTCTCCCCAAGTGATCAAGCAATGAAAGAAGTTGCCGAAGAGATGGGTGTAGGCCACACATTTACACTCGCACCTTTAGGTATTCACTTTGGTAAAGGCGAAGGCGTTGAAAGCGCTGATCCCTACTTTGGCGGTGTCGGACCTGCGCGTGCAGGGTGTACAAACTGTGGAAGCTGCATGACGGGCTGTCGCCATAATGCAAAGAACACCTTGCCTAAGAATTATTTAGGCCTAGCTGAAAAAGCAGGTGCAAAGGTTTTCCCACTGACAACAGCAACAAAAGTTGAGCAACTCAAAGATGGACAATGGAAGATAACTACAAAGAAGACAAATGACTCCTTTGGTTCGAGGGGAGCAACTTTTCATGCACACGATGTCGTTATTGCTGCTGGTACTTATAACACCCAGAAACTAATGCATAAGTTCAAAGCGACAACGCTGCCAAAGATCTCTGATTTTCTTGGCAACTTATCGCGAACAAATAGCGAAGCGCTCACCGGTGCAATAATGCCAACAACAAAAATTGATTTTAGTCGTGGTGCTGCAATTACTTCATCCTTCTATCCTGCTCCAGATACTCATGTGGAGCCTGTTCGCTACGGTAAAGGCAGTAACTCAATGGGGCTATTGCAAACGCTCCTTACCGATGGCTGGACTTCTAAAGCACGCCGCAAACACTGGATGCAGCAATTCTTAGCAAAGCCATCACTCTTTGTAACTATCTTGAATGTTCGTAAATGGAGTGAGCGCACAGTTATTGCACTCGTTATGCAAAATGTTGACTCATCCATAAAAGTCAGCGGTAAACGCGGAATATTTGGATTCAAACTCACATCACGCAATGATTCGCAGCATCCCAATGCAACATATATTCCTGCGGCAAACGAGACGGTCAAACGTGTAGCTAAGAATTATGGCGGTATCGCTGGCGGAAATGTTGGTGACCTCATTGGTGCGCCATTTACCGCCCACTTTGTCGGTGGATGTGTAATCGGAACTGATGAAAAGAATGGTGTTATTGATCCCTATCATCGCGTCTATAACTATCCGACCTTGCATGTAGTAGATGGCTCAACGATTACAGCAAATCTTGGAGTCAATCCATCGCTGACCATTACTGCACAAGCTGAACGTGCATTTTCAATGTGGCCTAATAAGGGCGAGAAAGATGAGCGTCCTATCCAAAATGAGAAATATCTTCGAATTCCATTTATCAAACCAAATAAACCAGTCGTGCCTGTAGGCGCTATTGGAGAATTACGCATTGATAAAGTAGCACCATGAGAAAATGGGCATTAGTTACAGGGGCTACAGCAGGTATCGGTGAAAGTTTTACGCGCTTACTTGCATCACAAGGTTTCAATATTGTCCTTGTTGCTCGCGATCATGCACGCTTGCTTGAACGCGCAGAATTTTTGAGAAGTACCTACCAGGTTGAGACTGCTGTAATTCAGGCGGATTTATCTTTAAATTCTGGGTGTGCAATTGTCGAGCAGTATTTAGAGCAAAATGAGATTGAAGTACTTGTAAATAATGCTGGTTTTGGTATCAAGTATGCATTTACAACGAGTTCAATAGTCGCTGAAGAAGAATTATTGAATGTACTTGTGCGTGCTCCTATGCGTTGCATGCATGTAGTTCTGCCTAAGATGAAGGAACGAAATTCGGGAACGATTATCAATGTTTCATCCGTTGCAAGTTGGATAGCAGGTGGAACTTATAGTGCTTCAAAGTCATACCTCACGGTCTTATCAGAATCAATTCATACTGAACTCTCAAAAACAAATATAAAAGTAATGGCACTGTGCCCAGGTTTTACTCATACTGAATTTCACCAACGCGGAAAAATGAAAATGTCATCACTTCCTGAATTTATGTGGCTCACATCCGATGCAGTGGTAAAGAAGGCGTGGAGTGATAGCCAAGCAGGTAAGGCGATCTCTGTTCCGGGTTGGCAATACCTATTACTGAGTACCTTTGCGCGCTTCTTTCCACGCCCTATTGTGCGAAAACTGGGAATCAATATTCGAGCCAGGCAAAGGCGCTAGAGCCACAATTCACATAAATTTCACAGCGCTATGGCCAAGTTTATCCCGTAAATCACAGGAAGCCTTGGCTACCATTGGCAAATAATCAATGGAGGTTTTAGATGTTTCGCAAGATTGCTATCTCATCAATCGCTGGTCTTCTAGTCGCTGGTGTAGTCACTGCAGTTCCTGCAAGTGCTGCCGTAAAGATTAGTAATGGCACACCCTGCTCAAAGTCAGGTGCAACATCAAAGACAAGTAATGGCACATATAAGTGCGCAAAGAATCCAACAGTCAAGAATTCTAAATTGACGTGGCTTTCAACTGATTGCCTAACTACTGCTAACTCATATACAAAGACTCTTGCAAATCTTCCAAAGATTAAGACATCAACAGATGCAACTGTTGCCCAACTTGATATTGAGATTGCAGCAACACAAAAATCTATGGCGGATGCAGCACTCGATATTCCGAAATATCAAGCTGAATTAGAGAAAGCAAAGGCAGCACTTGCACTCGTCCAAGCAGATGCAGCTAATCTTGCTAAGAACAAAGCAACTATTGATAAGTGGAAAGAAGCAATCAAAGCCTGGGAGAAGGCAATTGCTGGATCAGGTGCAACTACCTACCAACGCGCTCTTACTCGCCAACAGACTTATCGTGGACAAGCACTTGCCCAATATACAAACGCTCAGAGCGAGGTAAAAGATGGCCTTGCGATGACAAAATTGATCTGTAGCAAAGGCTACTAATCCTTAGGTTGTCCCTATTCTTAGAGATAAGAAAAAGTAATTTACTGGGGTAGGTGAGAGAGCAAAAGTTACTCAGGCTCTCTCTTCCTATTCTCATACTTCTCCATTTAGTTATCGGGCAGTTCTCTGGATCCCCGGTTGCAATCAATGAAATATTTTTATACAACTTTGTTGTACTAGTTATTGTTTTACTTATTGTTAGAAATTTTAGTGAATCAAATCGGATTGCAATTATTTCCATCGCAATCGCTTTTACTCTGTGGGGATTTGGTTCTCTCATATCAAGTATTTCCTCCTTTTATGATCTCTCTTCTCATTCGCAAATAATTGCAAACACTTTCTACCTTCTTTTTTACCCATTTGCCCTCATCGGATTACCAAGGATCTCTTCGCCAATGAAGAAATTATCTTCTCTCGAAGTAATGGATGCCTCCATTATTGGATTAGGTTTGAGTTCTCTCGTTACTGCATTTCTGATAAAGCCAGTACTTCCTCGCTTCAATGGTGATTTAGTCTCAACTTTCTTTTCGATATGTTTTCCAGTAGCCGATTTAGTACTCATTACTGTTGTCGGGACATCATTTCTTACTCAATTGCGAGGAAAGAGAAGTGCCTTCTTGGCACTAGGGATTCTCGTATTCACTTTCTCGGATTTTCATTTTCTATGGCAAAGCGTCAATGGAACATATCGTTTTGGTTCTTTCGTAGATAATGGTTGGTTGATCGCGCTAGCCCTTATCGGTGAATCGTTGTGGCATAGAGGAGATATAACTAGTTCACAAAAGAGCGTGAACCCAATCATGCTTACAATTTCAGTCTTTCTCAGCGCTACCCTCTTGGCAATAGTTGCTCTCAACCCGGGTTACTTCCCAAGCTTTATTCTCTTTCCAACGATTGCGACTCTATTACTAGCATTTTTCCGAATGACTATTGCCTTGAAAGAAGCACGCGCTATTGGCGAAGAGAGAATTCTTGCTCGAACCGATGAACTTACTGGATTACCTAATCGTCGCAAATTGATTGGAGAACTTGCAATTTTTACTGATAAAGATGGCGCATTACTACTGCTAGATCTCGATGGTTTCAAACCAATAAATGATAGTCATGGCCATGAAATTGGTGACATTGTTCTGCAACAAGTAGCAGGGCGCTTCAGTAGAGCGCTGCCTAATGACGCTCTTTTAGCGCGTCTTGGAGGCGATGAATTTGGAGTAATAGTTTCCGGAGGTTATGAACACACAATGGAAGTTGCTTTAGCGCTGCACGCAACACTGAGTTATCCATTTCTAATTCGAGGAGAAACTATCCACATTGGCGTGAGTATTGGACACATTACAAATGATGGATCACAAGATCTATTACGCAGAGCAGATCTGGCTATGTACCAAGCAAAGCGTGAGGGAATTGGCGTCTTTGCTGGTTAGGTAGTTTTTATCTCTTCAAGGCGTGCAAGTGATTCCAAACGCTCCGTTGCATGATCAACAATTCTTTCCATATAGCCATTGTCATATGCTGTTGGAACAAGCCAAGGCTCATGGATTTCATCAGCAGTAAGGTGTTCAAGTTCTGGTACATATTTTCGGATGTAATCACCATTGGGATCAAAGCGCTTACCTTGCTCAATTGGATTGAAGATTCGGTAATACGGGGATGCATCTGTGCGGCATCCTGCTGTCCATTGCCAGCCATGAGAATTCGATGCAACATCAAAATCAACAAGGTGTTCCATAAAGAAATTTGCACCATGTTGCCATTCCAGATGTAAGTCTTTTACTAGAAATGATGCGACAACCATTCGGGTTCGATTATGCATCCATCCCTCGTGAAGTAACTGTCGCATCGCAGCATCTACAAATGGGTAGCCAGTCTTGCCTTCACACCATGCAGTGAATTTCTCACCTGGCTCGTCGTAACGCATCTGTGCAAACTTTGGTGCGTAATACTCTGATTCTGTATGTGGATTATGAAAAAGAATATCGGCATAAAACTCACGCCAAGCAATCTCTTTTCTAAATACATCGTGAGCTTTACTCTCCCCTAATTCTGCAAGCAAAGTACGTGGATGTATCTCGCCCCATTTCAAAGGAGCGCTCATCTTGCTTGTGCCATCAATGCCAGCCATATTTCGATCTTCATCATAGGTTTCAAGTGCTTTAGCTTGGAATTGTTTGAATCTTTTCAGCGCAGCTTTTTCACCTGCTTCAGTTATGACTGAGCCTTGCGGTAATTGCCAATCAGGAAATTCGCGCGCGAAACCTTCTGGTTTTATTGCAGGAATTACTTTTGGTGTAACTGCAGGCTTTCGCCAACCGTGTGCACACCATGCTTTATAAAAGGGCGTATAGACACGATACGGTGTTCCATCACTTGGCTTGCGAACTCGTCCTGGTGCAACTGCATATGGACTTCCTGTTCTCACAAGAGGAATACCTGCATCTTCACACTTTTGATCACGCGCTGCACCATATGGTTCATACTCTGCAGATACATGCACAGACGTGGCGTTGTATCGCTTCATAAGATCTTTGAGCACATCGATGTAATCACCACTAATGACATGTAGTGCACCGCCGAGTGATTCATCGAGTGAGCGTAATGACTGAGCTAAATATGCAAGGCGCTTACTTCCCGCCGTTTTGATAAGAGATTTATCCAAGATAAAAACAGGAATGATTTCTTCACCTGCATCAATTGCTGCAAGGAGTGCGGGATGATCAGAAATACGCAGGTCTCTGCGAAACCAGAGAATGCTACATGCCTCTTTTGCCATGGCTGATTCAATCATTTCGAATCAGATATAGCACTTTAGAAATTAGCGGTGTAGCTGCTCCACTGTTGCATCCCAGCCCTGTACATCCTCAGGCTTGCGAGGTGCCTTGCCAACGTAGCGAGCAGATGGACGAATCAAACGTCCTGTGCGCTTTTGCTCCAAGATGTGTGCAGACCAACCAGCAGTGCGCGCTGCAGTAAACATTGAAGTAAAGAGATGTGAAGGCACTTCTGCAAAATCCAAAATAATCGCTGCCCAGAACTCAACGTTTGTTTCTAGAACGCGATCTGGTTGGCGCTCGTGAAGTTCCTTCAGCGCTGCCTTCTCGAGTGCCTCTGCAACTGCATAACGAGGTGCATTCAATTCTTTTGCTGTACGG
>CAMCCH010000033.1 GCA_945873335.1 Bifidobacterium breve
TGGAAATTACATGGCAATGGAAAGACAATCTCATCGGGTGAAGTTGTTTCAACTGATGAGCGCCTCACCTGGCCTCGCACCATCGGTGTGGGCTTGCAACATATCGCAGCGATGTTTGGTGCAACATTTTTAGTCCCAATCATTACTGGTTTTTCTCCAACGACAACACTCTTCTTCTCAGGAATTGGAACCATCCTCTTTCTGATCATTACTCAAAATAAAGTTCCGAGCTACCTCGGTTCATCCTTTGCATTCTTAGCACCAATTGCTGCTGCAAAAGCAGGCGGTGGAATGTCAGCAGCCCTCGGTGGCGTAGTTGTCACTGGTGTCATCTTGGCAATTGTTGGTCTCATCGTTCGTCAAGCAGGCATCGGTTGGATCAACTGGATGCTTCCACCAATTGTGACTGGAACAATTGTTATGGTCATTGGTCTCAACCTCGCAGGTGCTGCTAAAGGCAACTTCGAAAAGGGTCCAATAGTTGGTGTCATCACACTTGCATCCATTGGAATTATCTCTGCTGCATCTCGCGGCTTCCTCAATCGCATCAGCATCTTTGCCGGACTTGTTATCGGCTACGTTGTTGCATACGCCATGGGAGATGTAGATACTGCAGGAATTACTGCAGCAAAGTGGTTTGCTACTCCATCATTTACAGCACCAACATTTGATGGCAAAGCAATCGTCTTGTTCTTGCCAGTCGTACTTGTACTGATTGCAGAAAACGTTGGCCACGTAAAGGCTGTCTCTGCAATGACAGGTAAGAATCTCGATGATCAAATGGGTAATGCCCTCTTTGCCGATGGTGTTGCAACAACACTTGCAGGCGCTGGCGGTGGCTCTGGAACAACGACATATGCAGAAAATATCGGCGTTATGGCTGCAACTCGCGTCTATTCAACTGCTGCTTATTGGATTGCAGGAGTTGGAGCAATCCTTCTCTCACTCTCTCCAAAATTTGGCGCAGTACTGAGTTCAACTCCAGTTGGAGCCCTCGGTGGCGTTGGCGTTGCACTCTTTGGAATGATCGGCGTTCTCGGTGCTCGCATCTGGATCGAAGGTCGCGTCAATTTCGCAGATTCAACAAACTTACTGATCGCAGCTTCTGCCTTGATTATCGGTATCGCCGATATGTCATGGACTAGCGGTGATTACACATTCAACGGAATCATCAATGCAACTCTTGTTGCAATCGTTGGATATCGCGTACTTGCCTCAATTGCTAAAGCACGAGGTACATCTAACTAAGCACTAATATGTCCACATGGTAATTCCTTCGCGCTTTGGCGAATATGTCATCGCAGCGTTTGTCATTATTGTGGCGCCTGGCCCGAGCGTATTATTCGTAATCGCTCGGGCCATTGCGTGGGGCCGAAAAGTTGCAGTTCTCACCGTTGCAGGAAATGTCACAGGTTTTTTTGCTATCTCACTCATCATCTCCATTGGACTAGGTCCACTCTTACAAAAATCTGATCTTGCATATGCCGCGATTCAATGGGGCGGCGGTGCTTATCTCATCTACTTAGGTATCGATGCGATACGCCAGCGCAGAGTCCATGCAGGTGAGATGACTAATCAAGGAGATATTGCACCCTCCATCTATCGCTCCGTGCGCGATGGTTTCTGGGTTGGATTCCTCAATCCCAAAGCACTTGTTTTCAATGCAGCGGTATTGCCACAATTCGTAGATCGCGATCGCGGCAACATCACTACTCAACTTATTTTTCTTGGCGCAGTATTTGCACTCATCGCTTTTCTATCTGATGGCACATGGGGCTTACTCGCCGGCACTGCCCGCACATGGCTAGCAACTGATGCACGTCGCCTTGAGCGCCTTCGCTTCACCGGTGGCGCAGTCATTGTCTTACTTGGCGTATCAGTCATAATCTCAGCAATTGTCAGTAGCTAGCGCGATACTTAGCCCATGAAGAAACCAATAAAGCCTGCGCGCGAAAATATTTCCCCTTCTGATCTCACTTTTGGCTTATCAACATGTAAGCGCTGCTTATGGATTAAGTATTGGTACAAAGTGATCATGCCTGGTCAATTCCCACTCGTTGGCACTATGGCCTCTCTTCAAGAAGAACATTTTCAAGGCGCAGATATGCCCACTATTGATCCATCCCTTCGCCCAGGAAAAGTTACAAAGTGGGGCGAATGGGTAAAGAGCAAGCCACTGCTAGTCAATGGCGTTGAATCTCGCTGGCGCATCCTTGGTAAATACGATCTTGTTTCAACAAATGATGATGGCACTATCGGCTTGATTGATTGCAAAGTGTCGGATTCCGAACGCGACAGCGCTCAGTTCTACTCCCCCCAACTTGAGGCATATGCATACTCACTTGAAAATCCTGCAGCAGGTCGCGCACAATCTGTCGCATCAATGGGACTTCTCGTTTGGAAGCCAACTCACGCCGTTGGTGATTCTCTAAAGAATTACGGCTTTGGTGTTTTCCAAAAGTATTTACCTGTCGAGCGCGATCAAGCTAATTTCCTACGCGTCATCGGTGAATTCATTGAAGTACTCGAAGGTGATCTTCCAGACTCTGGGCCAACATGTACAACATGTACTTATCTCAAGGAGCGCAGCGCATTGGATAACGCTTAGTTATCAGACCCCATCCCTAATATGGGTTGTGGATCAAGATAAATCGAATCCATATGTGGCCTTTGAAGGATATGTAGTTCGAGTCCATCGCAACACAGTTAGGTACAAACTTCAATAGCAAAACTCATTTGCAGTAATCGCTCTTCTTTCCATTTATGCCATCACGAGAGGGCAGTAAATTCACTGCAGCGCTGTCAGCTTGAGACAATGAATTTAGCCAACATATCCCATACGAATCTGCCGGATACTGAGAATGAGCACTCGCCCAAGCTGGATCTTTCGATGCTTCATTTTTCTGACGCATATCGTAAACACCGAAATCGACAGAGACATTATTGAGGAATCCAACTTCGGTGGCGATCACTTCACCGACTGTGACAGACACAGGCGGGTTTACTGGGTCAGTGCGAGTGTCTTCCTTTATCGGAAAGGCATTAACTACCGCTTCAAATTTAGGGGTCAATTTTCTCAAATGATCGAATCGGAAAGAAACTCCACAATTTCCATCAAATTCAAAGAGATACTGAACCTCTCCCAATTCTCTATAACGAACAACGCGTGAAATTTTTCCACTGAGTGGAATCTTCACCGTTACCAAATTGTCTTTCGCATTATCAAAACCAAAACCACCATGAGCTTTGTAATTTCCACCTCGCTCCTGCCCTGGATAGAGAATTGATGTGACCTTTGATAGGTCAACTGGCGTTTGCAGCAGTGGAGTTGGGCATGATGTCTGTTGAGTAACAGGTGCACTTTGAGATGATGACGCCGGTGCGGTAGGTGTTGGTGAAGGTGTGACATTCACTTGTTTTTTTGCCTCATCTGGGCTGATATACCAAACCAACTTCTTACCTGATTTGATGCAGATATAAGTCTTATTTTGATATCTAACTTTCTGTTTATTGACAGTGCATTTAGATCCTGCATTTATTTTCTGAGCTGAAACAGCAGCCACAGGAATTAGAGTGAGTGCAAGGGAAATCAGTAATCCTCTTGCAAGACTTCCCCTAATCTGCATTCCGAAAGCGTAATGGGAAGTTCAGGTGAGTCAAGAGTTGGCATAGATTTCAGAGTTACTTCTTCTTATAACCCTTTGGACACTTGGCGTTGGGACCAGATACTTTTTTGCTCACCTTACCTTTTACGCAGGTTATAGAAGAGGCTGGCTTACTGGTCGCACTCTTTTTAGGTCCAGATTGCTGTGCGATAAAATCTTCTGCTTGTTTGATTAGATCTAAATGCTTAAAGACTGGAGAAATAAAACCCATCTCTCGTGGGTGTTTTTCATTCGCAGGGGCATTAGTTGCTCCACAGGCATAGAAATTCATTCCAGTTGAAATTCCTTGTCCTACATAAATTACTTCCCCTTTGTAGGTAGTTGTCAATCCACCACCAGAGTCGCCAGGACACCCTGAAAGATTTGTTAGCAAAGTTTCATTTGCTAATTCGATAAGCCCTTGTCCTTGCAACCACGTGAAATCAGACTTAGGAGCCAAGTTGGATTTGTTTAGTCTTGGAAGTTCACTCGGGCTTTTATTGGGATTATTACGATCTTCAGGACACGGATTCTTCTGCCCGGGATCGCAACGATCTCGATACTCACCGTATCCATGCCAATCTACCTCTGCTCGTGCCTTTACTAATTCAGCCTCAATTGCTGCAGTCATCAACTTTGCCGGAGATACATCAGCTAAATCTCTATCTAATACAAGAACAATAAAGTCATTGAGGGTCCAACCAGTAGATGATTTTTTATAGTCACCCACGAAAGTTTTAATTACCTTTGCTCTACCTTCTCCATCTTTGGTTGAAGAGTTAGGTTTACCTACAGTGATATAGGCAGGCTCAACCAGAATGCGTTCACCATTACTATCGAAACGGTAATGGGAATGCGCGGCGCTAAAGACGATACGTGGTGAATATAAGAATCCACTCCAACCGGCCATCGAGCTAACTTCTGAGGGACTTCCCTGGCCAAAGATTGGAACCGCTCGGGGGTTATCAAGATTGACTTGCGCATTGAGTCCGGCCTGAGAAGCAGGCATCGAAGAGAGAATTAGCGCACTCATCATCAAAAGAGATAGAGCAGCTTTGCGCATAGTTAAGCATAACCGCGAATTTTTCTCTGACAAGAGTTTGCAAGAGCCCAAACTCGCCAGAATCCCTCGCAACCCACTTACGTAAAACTAAGCCACTTGATTTCTGGTCAAGTAACCCCAAGCCAGAGTGGCTGCGATTGTTACCCAAATTTGATAGGGAATAAGTAGAAGTCCCATGATCAAGGAGGCCCTAAACGTTAGATAGAGGACTGGAATAGTGAGAAGCGCTGCTAATGCTAAAGCGATTGTTGCGAACATGAAGTTGTGGGGAACGTAAAATTGATAAGCCCAAGTAAGCGCTGCAGCAATACTTAATCCAAAGAAAACCCACCAGGTAATATTTTCTATTCTTGTTAGAGACTTTGACACCTGATAGGAAGCAAAGCCTAGAACTATAAAGTTATAGGGCCAGATAATTCCGATGAAAGAACTAGGCGGCTGCCAAGGTGGTCTATTTAGCGTTGAATACCATCCAGGGGAGGAAGAAACCCAGATTCCCGATCCAAAGGCATAAATGAAAACTAGGAGAATTCCAATTGTTGCCGTCACCATTTTGAAGTCCACAGCCATACTCTAGTGACGAACCCCTAACGCCCCTTCAGAATTGGCGGTAGTTTTTTCTAAAATTTAGTCCTCGTCCTCAGAGCTCTTTTTCTTAGGTGCATAGGTATCAACATATTCCTGGCCAGAAAGTTCTTGAATGCGCTTCATGATCTGATCTGCAACATCACGAAGATAGGTGAGGTCAGATGAATCGCCCTCGAAATACATTGGCTCACCAAATTTCATACCAACGCGTGCAACTTTAGGAATAACAGTTCCTGTCGGTTGAATCTTTTCAGTATTAGACATTGCAACAGGGACAACTGGCGCGCCAGATTCAATAGCAAGGCGGGCAATACCTGTGCGAGATTTGTAGAGGCGACCATCGGGTGAACGTGTGCCTTCTGGATAAATTCCAAGACAGCCACCCTCAGCTAATACCTTGAGTCCAGTAATAAGAGCGGCCTCACTTCGGCGCCCCCCTGAGCGATCAACTGGAACTTGGCCGAGAGCGATAAATGTAAGTTTTTTCAATAAGCCCTTTGGTCCAGGAGATGTGAAATATTCACTCTTTGCAAGGAATGTAACTTTGCGAGGAACAACAAGTGGCATAAAGATTGAATCACTAAAAGATAAATGGTTAGAAGCAATGATTAGTGGTCCCTTTGCAGGAACGTTGCGCAATCCTTTGACCTTAGGGCGAAACAAGATCATCAAAAATGGAGTGAGGAAAGCGCGAAGTGTGCCGTATGGAAGATTGCTCAGCATCGCCTATCTCCTATTCTCGTGAGCGTGATCGAGGTCCTAATTTAGCGTCTCTGGGCCACTATGCCACTATTTGAGCGTGGCTAAAAATCCTTCCGATGATTTTGATGACGAAGAGCTAATCCGCGCCGAATTTGATTCGATGGTTGAAGGTTTATCCCTCGATGAATCAACTCCAAATACTTATCTCGATGATTTAGAAAATAATGTGGATGAAAATTATTATCTGCCACCAAAATTACCGCGCCAATCCCCCAGAGATTTCTTTATCTCGATGAAAGAAGCACTACAACGCTGGTTCAATCGCGGAGGTCCACGCGATGATGGTGATGGCGCATATCTCTAAATTCCTTTAGGCTAATTACATGAGCAAAGAATTTAGATGGGGAATTATCAGCACTGGCGGAATCGCAACTTCTTTTGCCCGAGATCTTGGTTTCTTCAATGACCATATCGTTGCAGCCGTCGGCAGTCGAAACATAACAAGTGCGCAGCGCTTTGCCGATGAATTTCCAGGATGTGCGGCATACGGTAGTTATGAAGAATTAGTTGCCGATCCAACAATTGATGGCATCTATGTTGCAACACCACACCCTATGCACCATGCCAACACCATCCTTGCCCTAAACGCTGGCAAGCCAGTTCTCTGTGAAAAAGTTTTCTCAATCAATGCCCGTGAAGCAAAAGAAATGATTGATTGCGCAAAGAAAAATAATGTCATGGTCATGGAGGCAATGTGGGCTCGCTTTGTTCCTCACATGATCAAGGTGCGCGAAATTATTGCAACGGGCGTCCTTGGTGAAATCATCTCTGTTCAAGCAGATCATGGACAACGCCTTGCCGACTATGGCAATGATCGCCATTGGAAGCCAGAGCTTGGCGGCGGAGCGCTACTAGACCTTGGTATCTACACCGCATCCTTTATTCATATGGTGCTCGGTGTTCCTAAGAAAATTACTGCAACGGCTGCGCTAACAGAGCATGGCGTCGATAATTCATGTAGCGCAATCTTTGATTACGCCAATGGCGCTCAAGCGACAATGATGACAAATATGATTGCTGCAACTCCCACTGCTGCTGTTATTGCTGGACGCAATGGCCGTATCGAAATCGATGGACCTTTCTATGCACCATCATCTTTCCGCTTAGTTATTCACAATGGCGAGACCACTGAGCATCCAAAGGATTACAAAGGCCATGGACTTCGCGAGCAAGCCCAAGAGTTTGCTCGCTGCGTTCAATCTGGCTTGAAAGAGTCACCAATTCTTACACCTGCTGCAACTCTAGAAGTTATGGTGATGATGGATGAGATTCGCAAGCAAACCGGAATCAAATATCCCGGCGAATAAATATTTACAATCGAGCTAAATCAGCAACTCCAACAAGTCCTGCTTCATTGCCAAGATGTGCGGCAAAGATTTCAGGGGAAGGATGCTTGCCAGCAAATGGCATGTAACGCTCCATCGCTTCGCGAGTTGGTGCAAGCAATATTTCGCCAGCATCAATTACTCCCCCACCTAAAATAATGCAGGCAGGATCCATAATGACAGCAAGGGACGCAATACCTGCGCCTAACCACTGAGCAGTTGTATTGAATGCAGCAAGTGCTACAGGGTCGCCATCGCGAGCAGCATCAGTAATTGCACTACCTGTAAGGCCCGCAACGCTTCCATCACCTCGAGATAACAAGTTACGCGCTAAATCAGGGCTGGCATTGATTGCTTCTCGCGCATGGCGCAACAAAGCATTACCGGATGCGTATTGTTCAAAACATCCGCGAGCGCCACAACCACACAAATGACCCTCTGGCACTACGCGAAAGTGTCCAACTTCTGCAGCTGTTCCAAATGCGCCTCTATGCAACTCTCCATCGATAACAATTCCGCAACCAATTCCTGTACCAATTGTTAGTAGCACCATGTGGTTATGCGCGCGACCCGCGCCAAATTTAGCCTCGCCCCACGCAGCAGCGTTAGCATCATTTTCAATAACGATTGGCAGGCCAATAAGTTTTACTAATTCATCATCGAGGTTGACGCCATTCCAACCTGCAATATTTGGTGTTGCAAGCATTGTCTTTCGATCGGAGGAAACAAACCCCGCAGCTGAAACACCAACGGATGTGATTGTGTGAGTTGCCATCAACTCTTGTGCAATATCTGCAATAACTGCCAGTAGCGCATCCCCACCTTGTCGCGGAGTATCGCGCCTAGAGGTGTGTAAAACTTTTCCGTGTGAATCAACTACGCCACCTAGAACCTTAGTTCCACCGACATCAATCCCAATCGTTAGATCAGATGCGCCAGAACTCTGGTGTGCCATGTATGCGTACTACCCCTCTAGGTGGGCTTTTAGTTGAGCAAGTGCTTGATCAATTACTGTCTTCTCTGCCTTTGTGCGCATCATTGCGGGAATCGGCATAGATACTGCTACTGATAATTCGTACGTTACTTCTGTCGTGTCAGCATCGATTGACTTGATGACATAGGCGCCATCCATTGCAGTAAGTAGGTCGGCATCATTGAGTGAGAAAGTTAGTTTGCCCGGAGCTTGTGCCCAGTCGTAATCCAAAATGACATGATCTTTCATCATGCCAGCATCAATAGTCATCTTTGCCTGCAGGACTCGTCCTTGGTCATCGCGGCTAACCACAGAGGCTGCCTTGATAGAGGTCGACCACGTTGGGTATGACTCAATGTCAAAGAGGGTCATCTCAACCTGAGAGATTGGTGCATCTACGGTAATTGTTGCGGTGCTGAAATCGGCCATGGTCCAAGGTTACCCTCTTCCCTAATTCTCAAAACCCGTAATAACCTTAGCCATGAATCTAATCAGCGTCCCAGCCCTTGTAGAAGTTCCTTCCAACGGAAACCTCACCCAATACATCTCAGAGCGAGCATCTCTTGAACCAAATCGCATCACGATGTCTCGCCCACTCGGTGATGGATGGCAACCAGTTACAGCCCGCGAGGTCGAGCAAGAGATTCGCGCCGTTGCCAAAGGTTTAGTGGCATCGGGAATCAACGCCGGTGATCGCGTAGCAATTATGGCTCGCACTCGTTATGAGTGGACCATTCTCGATTTCGCTATTTGGTATGCAGGTGGCTGCGTTGTTCCAATTTATGAAACATCATCTGCTGAACAAATCGACTGGATCCTCAATGACTCAGGCTCAGTTGGAATCATCGCCGAGACTCCAACACATCGCGAGTTAGTAGAGACAGTCAAGCCATCACACACAAAGTATGTATGGACAATGACAGAAGATATTTTAGGAGCGCTCTCACTCGCTGGCGCTCAAATCTCTGATGCGGAGATCGACAAGCGTCGCAACTCACTGACATCTGAAGATGTTGCAACTCTTATCTACACATCTGGCACAACAGGTAAGCCAAAGGGCGTAGTTCTCACCCACGGTAACTTCATCTCTGAGTGTGGCAACGTTGTTGAAGGCGCCTCTGATCTCTTCTTGCGCCCAGGGGGTTCAACACTTCTCTTCTTACCGGTTGCCCACG
Source organism: Bifidobacterium breve (assembly GCA_945873335.1). Classification (GTDB taxonomy): domain Bacteria; phylum Actinomycetota; class Actinomycetes; order Nanopelagicales; family Nanopelagicaceae; genus Planktophila. The sequence continues at coordinate 9,531 of CAMCCH010000033.1, forward strand.
TATTTGGTCGCATGGTTCAAATCGGTTCAATTCGCGCTGGACTTCACTTAGCGCACTGCTCTGATCCAGTGGGTCGTCTTCCAAAAGATCTTGCATCATTCAAACCAACATTCGTCCTTGCAGTCCCACGTATCTTTGAAAAAATTTACAACGGCGCAGAAGCAAAGGCAGAGGCAGCCGGTAAAGGAAAAATCTTTAGAAAAGCAGCAGATGTTGCAATTGCATACTCGCAAGCACTGGACACAGGAAAAATGTCACCTGTTCTCAAACTCAAGCACGGCCTCTTCGACAAACTTGTTTTCTCAAAGATCCGCCACGGTATGGGTGGACGCGTTGAAGCTGCAATCTCTGGTGGAGCACCACTGGGTGAGCGCCTCGGACATTTCTATCGCGGCGCTGGCGTAACAATTTTGGAAGGCTATGGCCTCACCGAAACAACAGCAGGTGCAACCCTGAACCTCACCAAGCATCTTCGCGTTGGCTCAGTTGGTCGCCCTATCCCTGGCACATCGGTCAAGATTGCAGAAGATGGCGAAGTACTTATCAAGGGCCCAATTGTTATGCGCGGTTACTGGCAAAACGATAAAGCCAATGATGAAGTCTTCACATCCGATCGCTGGTTTCAATCAGGAGACCTTGGAAAACTCGATGATCAGGGTTACCTATACATCGTTGGTCGCAAGAAAGAACTCATTGTCACAGCAGGTGGAAAAAACGTTGCCCCAGCTGTCCTAGAAGATCGCCTTCGCGCACATCCACTTGTCTCACAGTGCATCGTCCTAGGTGATAACCAACCATTTATTGCAGCGCTAATCACCATTGATCAAGACATGCTCAAGGGTTGGGTTGCAACTAATAAGAAGGAGGGTGCATCAATGCAAGATCTTGCAAATGATCCAGACCTCATCACCGTTATTCAAACTGCAGTTGATGAAGCAAATAAGGCAGTAAGTAAGGCTGAATCAATTCGTAAGTTCACAATCTTGCCAACCGATTTCACAATCGCTGGCGGACACTTGACCGCGAAACTCTCCCTCAAGCGCCATGTAATCAACCAAGAGTTCGCGTCCCAAATCGCGCAACTCTTTGCCAAATAACGCAGAGCGAGTCCGTTTAGCCCAAGAACTCCACGATGGCATAGCCCAAGACTTAGTTGCCTTTGGCTATTCCATCGACTTACTTCTAGGTCAACCCAATACACCTATCAACACCCGCAAAGATCTGCGCACGCTGCGCTTTGGCGTCACAGACCTCATCACCAAAGTACGCGATGAGATATTCACTCTGCGCAATGGGGCTCCCCTAGATTTCCTCACATCACTTCATCAAATAGCAGATGAGTTATTCCCAAATAACACAGTCACAGTAGAAGAAATCCCACAACTGAGCCACATCCAATCTTTTGAACTCCTTCGAATCCTCACCGAAATAATACGCAATGCATCGCGTCATTCTGGGGCATCGCATCTAGAAATTACTCTAGAAAAGATAAAGAATATGCAGGTGCTACGCATCAAAGACAACGGAAGTGGTGGCGCGGCCCCCAACCGAATCGGTTACGGAATCGCAGGACTCTACGAGCGAACAGAATCCCTCGGTGGCACCATCACCATTGAAACAAATGCAACTGGCACAACTGTTGAGATAAGAATTCCATTGCCATGAACACAGTACTTCTTGTCGATGATCACGCCGCTGTTCGTGAAGGAATCAAATCTGCCCTTGAGCGAAAGAATCTGCAATGCATAGCCGAAGCACAAACTAAAGCCGAAGCAATTGCGCAAATAGCGCGCACCAACCCCGATGCCATCGTTGTCGACCTCAACTTACCCGATGGCAACGGACTAGAAATTGTTTCCTGGGTTCGAAAAATTTCTGCAACTATCGGCATCGTTGTACTGACCATGCATGACAGCGATCAATACCTTCTAGCCTCCATGCAAGCAGGAGCCAGTGCCCACATTCTCAAAAGCGCTCCCCTATCCCAACTGGTTGCAGCCGTTGAGCACAGCATCGTTGCTCCACTCTCCTTTATCTCTAATGCCATTACCCGAGATAGCGCAGCCAAGAAAGATAAACACAACCTCACAGCTCGCGAATTAGTAATACTTTCAAAACTAGGTTCTGGAACAGAAAATAAGGAGATCGCCCAGCACCTCTACATCACCCAGGCCACTGTAAAGACGCACTTATCTTCTATCTATCGCAAACTCAAAGTAGATAACCGCACACAGGCTGTTGCATTTGCCCGCAAGAATGAACTCTTCTAAACCTTCAGCAGATCCCTAAATTCCTTCGCCCAAATTTCCCAGCGCCACTTATCAATAATCCACGCACGCCCCGCACTACCCATTGCCTTACGCAACTTCTCATCCCCCAGCAAAATCAGCGCCGCTGCTGCAATCTCCACATCATCAGTGCCATCTACTACAACACCACTCTTACCCTCTAACACCGCATCTGGCGCTCCCCCAGAACTTCCTGCAATAACTGGCAGTCCACACGCACTTGCCTCTAAGTAAACAATTCCCAATCCTTCAACTTCTAATCCAGCCAATCTTGATCTCGATGGCATTGCAAAAATATCTCCTACACAAATGTATCTTGGTAATTCGCCATATTGAATACGCCCAATAAATGTCACGCTATCTCTCAGAGATAACTTCGCTACCCGCTCCTCTAAGTACTTTCTATAAGGACCCTCGCCCACCAATAACAAGTGCGCATCTTTCTCATTCTTTAGAATCTCAGGCATAGCCTCAATCAAATGATCTTGTCCCTTACGGTGCACCAACCGGCCAACAGAGACAATTACCTTCTTATTCGCTAACCCCAATGATTGGCGAAGCGCCGAAGCATCAACAGGAGCAAAGTGATCAGTATCAATACCCGGTGCGATCTTGACCATCGCACTAGCTGCCTTACTAGATAGTCCACGAGCAATAGCACTTCTTGTATATTCACCTAAATAAGTAAGTGCATCTACTCTGTTGCCTATGTAGCGCATTGCCAATGTAAATGGGAAAACCTTTGCCCACCACACTTCATGACCATGCGTAAGGGCAACAATGCGCCCCACACCCTTGCGCCTTACATACCCAGCCATAAGGGCCAGAGGAGCTGCTGCTCCAAAGATTGCAACAGAGAAATTACCGCCTGCTATTACTTTGCCAACGTTTCGAGCAACGCGAGGAGTTGGCAACAAAATCTTTGCTCTATCTCGGTGAACAACTACCCCGTAATCACGCAGCCACGCTGCGTCATATTCACGTGTATCGCCTCGGCCTGATGTGTAAACAACTACTTCGCCTTTAGGTAGGCGCTCTAATAAACCAATTACAAATGTTTCAATTCCACCAGCGCGTGGACCAAAGTCGTTGGTGATACATAAAATCTTTCCAGAGTTAGAAACGGCGTGCTCCAACAAAAGGCTTTCGGCCAAGAGATCCTGCACTTGCAACCTTCACTCGCGAACCAGAGCGCGGAGCATGGACCATCTTTCCCCCACCCAAATAAATACCGACGTGAGAGACAGGGCGACCATAGAAGACTAAATCTCCAGGCTTCAAATCTTTTCTCAGAACTGACTTACCCATACGCGACTGCGCAGCCGATGAATGCGGCAATGAAACTCCTGATTGTCTAAATGCCATCATCGTTAGTCCTGAACAATCCCAATACTTCAGTCCTGCTGCGCCAAATACATAGCGATCGCCGATTTGTGCCAGTGCGTACTTGAGTGCAATACCCGCCTTACCTGAAACACCAGATGCACCCTTTGCTAACTTCAATGAACTTGCCTGATCCGCATCTTCTTGCGCAGCGGCCAAGGCTGCCAACCTTGCTCTATCTTCTTTCTTGAGTTTGGCTAATAAGACTTCAGCCTGTGCCAACTTATCGGTCGCCTTTGCAGATTGGGCCGCAAACTTCTTCTGCGCAGCAGCAACCATCGCCACCTTGTCATTGACCGTCAGTGTCGTTGCATTCAAGCGCTGTTGAGCGGCTGCAAACTTCTTTATCTTTGTTGACTTACCTCTAGTAATTGCATCGAGTGCCCCAGCCGATGATAAATACAACGCCGGATCAGTTGAGAACAACAATTGGAAACTATCTCCAAAGCCACCACTTTTATATTGCTCAATTGCAATTGCGCTCAAACTCTTTTGCATCACAGAGAGCGCCTGTCCCTGCACCTCTGCCTTTGCCTTGATTCCATTGAGTGTTCTAGTAAGGCCGGCAAGTTTTACCTTCGCCTCTTGCGCACCTTCAGCAGCCGTCGTTGCCTCTTCTTCTAACTGCAACACCTTTGCCTGAATCTCCTGCAAAGTCGGAGCAGCCTGGGCCGGGGCCGGCATCAAAAGCGATGCCCCCATAGCCAGAACAAGGAGAACTCTCAAACGCATGAGATCTAGGGTAACGGGCGTTGCTGGGAAGGCTCAAGTTGTGAGTGTGGGGTGAGCGTGAATTATTAGGATTTTACGAAATATTCTGTATTGAATCCAATCTATGTCCGATAACTCTTAAT
>CAMCCH010000034.1 GCA_945873335.1 Bifidobacterium breve
TGAGAGCAGAGATAATTCCACTTGTGACAGTGCTTGCAAGTCCAAGTGGTGAACCGATTGCAATGACAGGATCTCCCACGCTTACTTTCGAAGAATCACCAATTGCAATTACTGGAAGGTTGCCTCGTTGTACTTGAATGACAGCAAGATCATAATTCGCATCGCGACAAACAATCTTGGCATCGACGAGATCTCCATTGAGTAATTCAACAGTGATTTTGCCCGATGTTGCCGCATCTTCAACTACGTGATTATTCGTAATGATGTAACTAAAGGTCGCGCTGGTCTTATAGATTGAGCCTGAGCCTGTTCCACTACCTGCTGTGGCTGTAACTTGGATTGAAACCACTGATGGCGTAACTGCTGCAGCGATACTCTTTGCATCGAGTCCACCAGAACTAAGTTCTACCAATGTTCGAGTCTTTGAACATGTTCCATCTTTTGATAAATAGAGCGCTTGCGTACGATTATCCACACAGGCTTTGAGTGATGGAGTGCTATTTGTTGCAGCTGTTGCAATGCCACCAACCATAGTTGCACCTAATAAAAACCCGATACCGACTTTAGTGATTGTACTTTTCATGCGAGAACTACCCAACTTCCTTGAATTTTGACATTGATTTTTGGTAACGGTGCATTAGCAGGACCGATTGTGACTTTTGCACCATTGAATGGATCGAAATTTGCGCTATGGCATGGACAGATTAACTTCTTATTAGATGGTGAATATTCGACTGTGCAGCCTTGATGTGTGCAGGTTTTTGAGTAGGCAAAGACTCCTTTTTTAGTTCGGAAGAGGATTGCCTGTTCACCTGATGCGAGTACGAACGAGTGGTTTCCCCCAACAGGCACATTTGAGAGTTTGATCAATTTCTTTCCAGCACTTGTTGAAGAAGATGAAGAGAGTGCATTTGCAGAGGATGAGAAGAATTTACCAACACCAGCTGCAATGACAGCAAGTACTCCTACGGTTCCAACTCTCATAAATCCACGTCGGTTTATAGAAAAGTTCACTTTTGTTCGTCCTCCTGTTAGGTATAGAAAATATGAAAGCCATAAAACTGCATACGCTAAATCACTAGAGAAGAAATATGGTCTGATATAAAAACCACTGGCGAGCCAAAGGATGACTGACATCAAAGCGCCACCCAGCGCTGCCGATGTTGGTGCAATCCACAATAGAGTTGCAAAGCCAATTGCAAACTCGCTCAGAAGTACAAAAATACCAACGTATTGCGCGTGTTCAATCAATATATTGAATAGAGATCCCACGGGAGATTGCGCTGCAAAACCTTCAAGTTGAGAACCAATATAGGTTGGCGAACCTTGTGTAAGAAAACCTGAATCACTCGCCTTATCCCAACCTGCATATATCCATGTAACTCCAAGCCAGAGGCGAATGAGTCGGATATGGATTGCTTGGCTACGCCACGATGCAGCAGATTTTCGAAGAGATATCTGCAATGAATTCATAAAGAGATACTAATTCCATTTACTGGGAACTTCCTGCCTAGTAACTGGGAAGTCATATATAAAGCTCCCTGACTTGGATTCGAACCAAGAACCTGCCGGTTAACAGCCGGCTGCTCTGCCATTGAGCTATCAGGGAATAGTGCACGTACATCCTGCGAACGCACACTCTAGCGCACGAGAGGCGCTGGGTCGAAATCAGCTACAAGCCACCCAGGGCAACATCGTGGAGTGTTCGTCTAGCGCTTTCTAGCGCGACAAGTGAGGCAAAAGCGGCATTGTATTCAATCTCATTTTCAACGGGATTGAGTCGTTGAAGGCTCGACTTCAATTCTGCAATTGCGCGAGAGATAGCAACTTCACGCAATCTAGCAACGATACTTGCGACATAGTGATCGGGAACTTTTCCATCAGAGCGAATTGGCTCTACTGCTAATTCGGTAAAGAGTGCTTTCATATTTTCATTTTCTATAAGATCAATAGTGAGCGATCCGTCTGGCGCTTTTGTATCAATGAGCGTACGCATCTCACGGTATGCAGGATGTGTGAAGCCAGTTGATTCAATTTCCTTCCACAAAATATTTGCTTCGCCAAATAATGAGGGTTCTTGAATTCTTGTTTTGAGAACTTCTCGCTCCAAAATAAGTCGCGCTTCATTTGGATCTGGGCGCCAGGAGTTATCTGCAACTGGTTCAGAATTTTCACTACTAGATGCAACAGGGCGATTCTTTGCTCCTTGTGCAACAGCTGATGAAACAATTTCAACTTCGACGCCGAGCCAGCCTGCAAGTAAGCGTGTGTACTCTGGACGCAGAGACTTATCGCGAATTTGCGCAACGAGTGGGGCCGCTGCATTGAGTGCATTGATACGCCCTTCGGCAGTATCCAATTTATGATGTTTGAGCTCTGCACGAATAGCGAATTCAAAGAGCGGAACGCGACGCGCAATCAAATCACGCAGCGCTAAATCCCCTTTTTCTTGACGGAGTTCGCATGGATCTAATCCATCTGGCTCTACGGCAACAAATGTTTGAGTTACAAATTTTTGGTCTTCGCCAAATGCACGAAGGGCGGCTTTCTGTCCCGCTGCATCACCATCGAAGGTGAAAATTACTTCACCACGAAATGAGTCATCATCCATAAGTAATCTGCGCAATATTCGAATATGGTCGGCTCCGAATGCTGTTCCACATGTTGCAACAGCCGTTGTGATGCCAGCTAAGTGGGCAGCCATCACATCTGTGTAACCTTCAACGATTACTGCCTGACGCTTCTTTGCAATCTCTTTCTTGGCAACATCTAAACCGTAGAGAACTTGGCTCTTCTTATAAATCGGTGTCTCTGATGTGTTGAGATATTTAGGTCCTTGATCTTCTTCATCAGAGGCAAGTTTGCGAGCACCAAATCCAACAACATCTCCTGAGATATCTCGAATAGGCCACATCAAACGGTTACGGAATTTATCAATTGGGCCGCGTTGTCCCATCTTAGAAAGTCCACCAACTTCTAGTTCTTCAATTGTGTATCCCATCGCGCGCAAATGTTTAGTGAGGCCATCCCATTCATCTGGGGCATATCCCACACCAAATTGTTGACACGCCGCTTTATCAAAACCGCGTTTAGTGAGCAGCTCGCGGCCATGTGCAGCACCCGGTGATGTATTGAGTTGTTCTTGATAAAACTTTGCTGCCTCTAAATGAGCAGAGATAAGTCGTGACCTCTGTCCGGCGGGAGCAGAAACACCACTTGATCCTTCTTCATAACGGAGTGTGTAACCAATGCGATCTGCTAATCGCTCAACTGTTTCAGAGAAGGAAAGGTGATCAATCTTCATTAGGAATGCAATGACATCTCCGCCAGTTTGGCAACCGAAACAATGAAAATAACCTTTACTCGGTGTTACGTGGAAAGATGGAGATTTCTCATCATGGAAAGGGCATAAACCTTTTTTCTGTCCCCCGCCAGCGCTCTTGAGTTGAACATAGTCACCAACAACTTCATCTATTGGCGCGCGGTCGCGGATGTATGCAACATCTTCATCCTTGATACGACCACTCATGAGTGCACCTTATCTAGTAGCAAGCAGGCGTGCATGTAAGGCATAAGCGCCAGGGTCTGTCAGTGCTGCAATTTGATCGATGACTACGCGCAAACGTGCCGCATCATCCTTTGCTTCATCCCATGGTTTTATGAAGAAGGAGTCGAGCTCATGTGGCGCTCTGGCATAGAGCATCTCTACCAATTCGATAATGATTACTTGCTGTTTTGCATAACGCTCTTGCGAGTGTGCGGCATTGATGAGGTAATGTCCCGCAACTGCTTTGAGGAAATCAACTTCAACTATTTGCTCAAGTGGGACTTCTAGATTTGCGCCATAGCGTGAAAGTTTTCCAGTTCCATAGATCTCTCGAGTCTGCATCTCTGCAGCTAGTACAAATCGACCTATCAATTGACTTGTTGAATCTTTCAACCGAGCAAGACTGCGATGACTTCCATCGTAATAGTGTGGCCAAGCAGAGAGCGCCGATAAGCGGTCGAGTGCACTTATTGCCTCTTGCTGAGTAGCTGTACTTCCATATTGTTCGACCATAACTTTATGAATTATCGGCAAGTCATCTCGAAAGTTCTTTACGCTCACTTGCTGTGCAAAGATTGCATCCTCTAAATCATGAACTGAATATGCGCAATCATCAGACCAATCCATGATTTGCGCTTCAATACATTTCTTATCTACAGGAGCACCCTTGCGCATCCATGTAAAAATTTCGAGATCATCGTCATAGACGCCAAACTTGCGAGAATTTTGTGAACTTGGCCAAGGGTATTTTGTAGCGGCATCGAGTGATGCTCGAGTCAGATTCAGACCTACGCTCTTTCCTTGTGAATCAACAGTCTTTGCTTCAAGGCGAATGAGTAGTCGCAATGACTGTGCGTTGCCTTCAAAACCACCACAATCTTTAGCAACTATCGCAAGTGCCTCTTCACCATTGTGGCCAAATGGTGGGTGACCTAAATCGTGTGCAAGACAAGCAGTCTCTTGTAAATCTGGATCTGCTCCAAGTGATTCACCAAGTTCGCGACCAATCTGCGCGCATTCAAGTGAGTGAGATAGACGAGTTCTCTGAAAATCATTTTCCCAAGGAACTGCGACTTGAGTTTTTGCAGCTAATCGACGAAGTGCTGCGGAGTGAATGACTCGCGCCCGATCGCGCATAAATTCAGTACGCCCAGCACGCTTTGCAGGCTCATCTAAAAAGCGTTCTTTATCGCTCTCTGAATAATTTCCTGCATGCATCATTGCAATACCTTAGTGAAAATATCGGCATTAGGTAAATGATCACTTATTTGAATTCCTCGTCGCCCCACAGTTATATGGGCAATATAGGCACCAGCTTCACGCAATAAGTATTTATATGATGATTTATCGAGTGAATTAGGCCCGGTGCTAACGGGTGAACATGTACTAATGACGCCTTCGTCATTAGCCATCACCATTGCCCTGGCGCAATGGTAAGGATCAGTCACAATAATTACATCACTGACCATCTTCTTTTTCATTACTTCTACATATGCTTTTGTGCTTGTCAATGTATCTCGACCAACTTCTACTGCGATAATTTTCTTAGATGAGATGCCATTTGTACGTAGCCATCTTTTTCCTGAAGCAGCCTCCGTTGTACGATCCCCTGGCGCTCCTGCACCAACAGTAATAATCGTTGGCGCATATCCAAGATCAAAAATTCTCTTCGCCTCTTCCAAACGTGCTTCAAGTGCTTCACCGGGACGGCCATTGAGTTGCGCCGTACCTAATACAACAATCACATCAGCATTTCGAACAATGGGATTGTGCGCACTTTGGTAAACCTTATAGACACCGTATGAGGGCAGGATCAACGCAATAAGAATCAAAGACATAATCAGGCGACGAATCCAGCGAAATAAAAACATTGCTTATCCGCCCGAAAATGCATCTTCTAATTCAATGGAAACCATCTCATCTGGGTCATTGAGCCATCCATCTGGAAGCGTTGGCGGACGACCATGACTTGTGCGACCGCGTGGTTTTTCACCAACTTCAATCGGGTATGGCTGATCGATGAGTTGATCAAGCAAGCCGCGCATTTCAGTAAGCGTTGAGACCATGCCAAATTGCCTACGTAACTCACTATGAACTCGAAATCCCTTGAGATACCAAGCCATATGTTTGCGCAGGTCGCGCATTCCTCGATCTTCTGACTCGAAATATTCAACAATGAGTTGGGCATGGCGAAACATAATTTCTCGAACTTCAAAAAGAGTTGGCGTAATTCGCTTTTCCTGCCCTGCAAAGGCTGCAACTAAATCAGTAAATAACCACGGCCGGCCTAAACAACCGCGTCCAACCACAACACCGGCGCAGCCTGTTTCTTTCACCATTGCAACCCCATCGGCACCGCTCCAAATATCACCATTACCTAGTACCGGAACTCCAGTCGGTGCCAAATGTTGAACTAATCGAGTTATTGCTGACCAATCAGATTTTCCTTCATACATCTGCTCTGCTGTACGCGCATGCAGCGCAACCCATGCAACGCCAATATCGGCAGCGGACTTTGCTGCATCTAGATATGTGTGATGATCAGTATCGATTCCGATACGCATCTTTACGGTTACAGGAATTCCAAATGGCTTTGCTGCTTCAACTGCCGCGCCGACAATTGCGCTAAACAATTTTCTTTTATAGGGAAGGGCTGCTCCCCCACCTTTGCGAGTTACTTTTGGAACAGGGCAACCAAAATTCATATCAATATGATCTGCAAGATTTTCTTTTCCAATCATTGTTACTGCTGCACGCATCGTGTGCGGATCCACGCTATATAACTGCACAGAACGCGGACGCTCACCAGGGCCTGGAACAATCATGCGCAGCGTTTCGGGGCGACGCTCAATGAGTGCGCGCGCTGTCACCATCTCAGAAACAAATAAACCTGCACCTTGTTCACGACACAGTGTTCGAAATGGAGCATTAGTTATTCCAGCCATCGGTGCAAGTACAACTGGTGGATCTATAAAGTAATCACCACTTGCCAGTGGTAAACGAAGTGGTTCTAGCAGCCGAGGAGTCGTGGCGCTAGCCATGCTTCAACCTGATCGAGTGCAATACGCTCTTGTGCCATCGTGTCACGATCACGAATTGTCACTGCATGATCTTCGAGAGTCTCAAAGTCGATAGTGATGCAGTATGGGGTTCCGATTTCATCTTGGCGACGATAGCGACGTCCGATTGCTCCTGCATCATCGAAATCGATATTCCAATTCTTTCGAAGTTGTGTTGCAAGATCGCGAGCCATTGGTGAGAGATCTGCATTACGAGATAGTGGCAATACAGCAACCTTGATTGGCGCAAGGCGGTGATCGAGTTTGAGCACAACTCTCTTCTCCATCTCGCCCTTACTATTTGGTGCTTCATCTTCTGTATATGCATCCATCAAAAATGTCAGCGCGCATCGATCAACACCTGCCGCTGGTTCAATCACGAATGGAGTCCAGCGTTCACCCTTTTCTTGATCAAAATAAGATAAATCTTTACCCGATGCAGAAGAGTGTGCTTTGAGATCAAAGTCTGTGCGGTTTGCAATACCTTCAAGCTCGCCCCATTCAGTACCCGCAAATTCAAATTTATATTCAATATCTGCAGTGCGCTTTGAATAGTGCGACAACTTCTCTTTTGGATGATCAAAGATGCGAAGGCGCTCAGGATTAATACCTAAATCTTTATACCAAGCAAGACGGGTATCAATCCAATATTGGTGCCAATCTTCATCAGTTCCTGGAACAACAAAGAATTCCATCTCCATCTGCTCGAATTCACGAGTTCGGAAAATGAAGTTTCCTGGCGTAATTTCATTGCGGAAAGATTTTCCAATTTGGCCGATACCAAAAGGTGGTTTCTTTCGAGATGTTGTCATTACTTGATCAAAGTTGATAAAAATTCCCTGCGCAGTTTCTGGACGCAAATAAGCAAGACCTGATTCATCTTCAACTGGTCCAAGATAAGTTTTTAGCAAACCACTAAATTGTTTTGGAGTTGTGAATTGACCTTTATTTCCGCATGCGGGGCAATTGATTTCAGTCAGAGACTCTGCCTTCTTCTTATGCTTTGCTTCATATGCTTCTTCTAAATGATCTGCGCGGTATCGCTTATGACATGCGGTGCACTCGGTAAGGGGATCACTAAATGTTGCAACGTGTCCTGATGCTTCCCACACTTCACGAGCCAAGATCACACAAGAATCAAGTCCGACAATATCTTCGCGACCCATAACCATGGCTTTCCACCATTGGCGCTTTACATTGTTTTTGAGTTCTACTCCAAGTGGGCCGTAATCCCATGATGCACGTAATCCGCCATAAATTTCTGATGAGGGAAATACAAATCCTCGACGCTTTGCGAGTCCAACAATATTTTCTAAACGGTCCGTTGCCACAATAATCTCCATCCGGCTGGCTGTCGGCGAAGAGCAACTGGTGTTACTCCCGTGGCATAAGTTTACTCGTACGCACCAGCTTCATCGATCGCACGTGCCAGAACAGGAATTGCTTCTAATTTTGCTCTCGTACTGCTCAGTGCACGCCGATAAGAGCCAACATTTTCCCATTCGGTTGTCAGTGCCCACAATTCTGGTTCATCGAGATTCTGTCCGATGAAAGCGCTGATAAAACCGGCGGCACTGGATAAAACATCTTTGGCCTGCTCAAGTTCGCCCCGAAATTGGGTGGCCTCGCCCAATGGAATCGAAAATCTGGCAATGGCGAACATAGGTTGAGCGTAGTGCTCTGACTATGAAAATGACAATCATTTTCATTTATGCTACTTTCTATCTATGAATATGGCCATCGGATTAGCAGCACTTACCGCACTTGCAACAACAGCTGGAGGATTTCTAGCGATCCGCTCTCGAGATCGACTGCATCTCGTTCTTGGACTATCTGCTGGACTACTTCTTGGACTCGTGGCCTTTGATCTTCTGCCAGAAGTCTTCGAACTCAACACGAATACCTTTGGAAATGTTCCAGTCGTCTCTATTGCATTTGTAATCGGATTCTTAGCTCTGCATTTTGCCGAACAAATTTTTGGTTCCCACGAACCTGCCGAATCTGACTACGGTCATGAACATAAACATTCAGTAAATATCGCTGGCACACTCGGAGCCCTTGCAATGGGTGGACATGTATTTCTCGACGGTATTGCCCTCGGACTTTCTTTCAAAGTCAGTAATGCCTTGGGTCTTGCGGTATTCGTAGCAATACTTTCACATGCATTTAGCGATGGACTCAATACTGTTTCTTTGCTTATCAAAAGTGGACACTGGACTAAGAGAGCGGTTGCTCTTCTTGGCCTGGATGCAATTATGCGAATCGGTGGAGCAGCACTTGGTACATATGTCACTATCTCAGATCCAGCACTTGCAATTTATCTAGCAATCTTTTCTGGCTTTGTTATTTACCTTGCCACTTCTCACATCTTGCCCGAAGCGCACTCACGTCATCCTTCGAAGATGACAATGCTGGCAACAATTACAGGCGTAGTTACGATGTGGCTCATTGTTGGAAATATTGGATGAGTCGTTCGAATCCAAGAGTCTTAGCAACGCTAGAGCGCGCCGGTGGCTTTGCTAGCGCTCAAGAGGTTTACCAACTTATGCAGCGCGAAGGTGAGCGCATAGGTCTCACAACTGTTTATCGTTCATTGCAATCATTACTCAGTGACAAAATTGTGGATCTATTGCACCGCGAAGATGGTGAAGCCATTTATCGCCTATGCGGTGAATCTCATCATCATCACCTTGTGTGCAAGAACTGTGGCGATACGGTGGAAATTGAAGGCGGTGCTATTGAGAAGTGGGCTAATTCGATGGCGCAAGAACATGGTTTTCGAGAAGTTGGACATACAGCTGAAATCTTTGGCTTATGTTCAAAATGCTAAGCTTTACCGAATCTTCTATCTCGCTGTGAATACTCCTCAATAGCTTTCCATAGAGTTTTTCGTGTTACATCTGGCCACAAGACATCCATGAAAACAAACTCGGCATAAACACTTTGCCATGGCAAGAAATTACTGGTGCGCTGCTCCCCTGATGTTCTCAAGAATAAGTCAACGTCGCTCATAGCCGGTGAATCTAAATACTTTTGAAAGGTCTTCTCGGTAATTGAATCTGCCTTCACTTTGCCTCGTTTTACATCACGAGCAAGCTCTGCTGCTGCATCAACAATTTCGGATCGGCCACCATAGTTCACGCACATGTTGAGCGTTAGAACTTTATTCTTTTTAGTAAGTTCTTCCGCCTCTTCTAATTCATTGATAACACTGCCCCATAAACGTTTCGGGCGGCCCACCCAACGGATTCGTACTCCCATTTCATTCATCTCATCGCGACGACGACGCAAAACATCGCGATTGAAGCCCATCAAAAATTTCACTTCTTCGGGAGATCTACGCCAATTCTCTGTTGAGAATGCATAAGCACTGATTTCTTTGATACCAAATTCAATTGCGCCTTGCACAACATCAAAGAGCGCTGCTTCACCTGCTTCATGTCCTGCAGTGCGTGGAAGGCCACGTTCTTTTGCCCATCGTCCATTGCCATCCATAACAATTGCAACGTGATTAGGAATATTCATACCCGCTCCACCATTGGTAGTGATCTAAGTCCTCGCTCTAAGTGCCATTGTAAATAAGCAGCAATCAAACCACTAGCCTCGCGGCGATGACGTGCTTCACTATTTTGTGCAACATCCCAATCGCTACTCAGCAATGCGCCCATCAGTGCTAGCGTTTCTGGTGCAGGTGTTGCCGATGCTGATGGTCTGCAGTCGTTACATACTGATCCGCCGCCTACTAATGAGAAGTATCGATGCGGACCCGGTGCTTCACAGCGTGAACATATTGTCATTGAAGGTGCGTAACCACCTATGGCAAGAGATCGAAGTAAGAATGCATCGAGAATGAGGAGTGGGTCGTATCTATTTTCTGAGAGAACTTTCAGGCCACCCACTACTAACTGAAATTCTTGAAGCGCCGGCTCATGTTCTTGAGAAGTAAAGCGCTCTGCTGCCTCCATAATTGCTGCAGCAACTGTCCAGCGTTGATAATCATCAGTGAGTGCTTCGCCATAATTCATAATTGCTTCTACTTGAGTGACTGTGTGAAAAGTTTTTCCAACAAATAGTTGAATATCAACATGGCTACCTGGCTCAAGGCGCGCACCAAACTTTGATTTAGTACGACGAACGCCCTTTGCTACACCACGTATTCGACCATGTTCGCGAGTGAGCATCGTGATGATTCGATCCGCTTCACCCAACTTCTGGGTGCGCAAAATGATTGCCTCATCCCGATACAAAGTCATACGGGCAAAGGTAGTGCCGAGCGTTAGCGAATTGCGCGATTTATCGCAGACACGACCGCTTTGAGTGATGCAGTCGTCGTATTAGGGTCGATTCCAACGCCCCAGAAAACTTCGCCCTCAATTGAACATTCAAGGTATGCAGCAGCTGAAGCATCCCCACCAGCAGAGAGTGCGTGCTCGTAGTAATCAAGTACTCGAACATCAACGCCATAACTCTGCAAAATATTACAGAAGGCAGCGATTGGTCCATTGCCCTGTCCAGTGAGTTCGTGTTTTTCACCGCGATCAAGAATAGAAACAGTGAGATGAACATCTTCATTGAGAACAGATGTTTGTGACAAACCCTTCAATCTAAATCGGCCCCAAGGAGCAGAATCAGTTGGCAGATATTCATCTTCAAATATTTCCCAAAGATCTTTACCTGTTACTTCTCCGCCTTCAGAATCTGTCTTCGCCTGTACTACGCGACTAAATTCTATTTGATGGCGACGTGGAAGATCTAAATGGTGTTCATTCTTCATGAGGTAGGCAACGCCACCCTTGCCAGATTGAGAGTTCACGCGAATAACAGCCTCATATGTTCGACCAATATCTTTTGGATCAATTGGAAGATATGGAACTGCCCATGTGAAATCTTCTACCGCTTTACCAGCAGCCTTTGCATCGGCTGCGAGGTGATCAAATCCCTTTTTGATTGCATCTTGGTGGGAGCCAGAAAATGCAGTAAATACTAAGTCGCCACCGTATGGATGGCGCTCAGGTACGCGTAATTGATTTGCATATTCAACAGTTCTGCGAATCTCATCGATATTTGAGAAATCAATCATTGGATCAATTCCATGGCTCATCAAATTCATACCGAGTGTTACTAGGCAAACATTTCCTGTGCGCTCACCATTGCCAAAGAGAGTTCCTTCGATGCGATCAGCCCCTGCTAAATAACCAAGTTCTGCAGCAGCAACACCTGTTCCACGATCGTTATGCGGGTGTAGTGAAATAATGACACTGTCGCGATTGTTTAGATTGCGAGACATCCATTCAATTGAATCTGCATAGACATTTGGAGTTGCCATCTCAACTGTCGCTGGAAGATTCATAATTGTTTTCCATTGCGGAGTTGGCTTCCAGATTGCATTGACAGCGTTGCAAACTTCTACGGCATATTCAAGCTCTGTGCCTGTGTATGACTCTGGTGAGTATTCAAATGAAATTTTTGTCTCTGGCACAGTTGCTACGAGATCTAAACAAAGTTGAGCACCATCTGTTGCAATCTTTTTGATTCCCTCTTTATCTTGGCCAAATACAACACGACGCTGCAATGTAGATGTGGAGTTATAAAGGTGAACGATTACCTGCTTCGCTCCCTTGATTGATTCATAGGTACGGCGAATAAGCGGATCGCGTGCCTGGGTTAGAACTTGAATAATGACATCATCTGGAATCAAATTCTCTTCGATAATCTTGCGCACAAAATCAAAATCTGTCTGGCTCGCACTTGGGAAACCAACTTCGATCTCTTTATAACCCATAGCAACTAATAACTTGAACATCTCTAGTTTGCGAGGTGTATCCATTGGATCTATAAGTGCTTGGTTTCCATCGCGAAGATCAACGGAGCACCACTGAGGTGCTTTAGTCATGCGCTTTGTTGGCCATGTGCGATCAACTAAATCAACTGGAATGTATGAGGAATAGCGATGTGCCTTCATGACAGAAGGCTTTTGTTTCGGGAAATTCATTTTCTTTAGCTCCTAAATGTTTGGTTGGCCGGATGTGTTAACCGGCAACACCAAACTCCGCAGCGAGGAGACCGGTTGTTAGGCCTCGCTACGGCGGATAAGGAGTAGTCCGCGGAGCTTCATAAGGTTCAAAGAGTAGCGCGAAGGGCGCTACTGAATCAAGGTGGAGGCAAATATCTGCCATGCGAGAGCAGATTTAGCGATAAGTGAGAGCGTTATATATGTCTTCTCCCCGCGCAGATACTGCGACCACTTTCCAACTTTCTTGTATTGAAGATATTGAACGATTGCAAAAGTATTGAAGAGGACAAAGATGGAGATAACTACTCCATAGACAAATGCTGGTGCTTTTGTATCTCCTGGGCCACCGATTGCAAATACATAAAAGAGAAGTGAAAGCCAAGGAACTATGCCTGCGATGCAGCCAAAAATAAATGGCAACCAACCACCATTGCCTGGCTCTTCATATTTTTCTTGTAGCCATCCAAAGAGAATCATTGAAGCATTAACACCAAAAATGGAAACAATTGCTGCAACATCAGAAATTCCACAAATTTGGGCAATCACAACAATCATGACTGATGAACTAATTGAATATTCAACCCAACGGAAATAATTGCGATTCGATGCAAGGCCTGCACTATATCGAGGGAAAAATGCTGGACTTGCTACAAGAAAATGAAAGAAGGCGGAGAGTCCAAGGAAGATTGCAACGACGAGACCAATTGGAGTATCAAGTAATGTGATTGGCTCTGCAAAAGTACTTCCTGGAGGCCCTGCCATATAGCGAGCAACAATAGGAAGTGTGAAATCGTTTGCTAGTACTAGGACCACAACCATTTGAACTAGGTGAAAAAACCCAGCAATAAGGTTGTAGTTGCGTATGCTTCCGGCGTTAGTCTCTTTAGTCATGAAAAAAGGTTACTGCAGGATTGATTACAAAACAGGTAAGTAGCGATCCAATTCGTAAGCGCTTACTTGGCGGCGATAGTCCTGCCATTCAGCACGCTTATTTCGCAACACAAATTCGAATACATGCTCACCCAGTGTCTCGCGAACGAGGGTGCTCTTCTCCATCGCGGCAATGGCCTCATCAAGATTAGCTGGCAATGAATCTGGTTCGGAATTTTTTGTCAGTTCATATTGACCCTCTACTCCTGCAAGACCAGCAGCCAACATCACGGCGTAGGCAAGGTATGGATTGCATGCAGAATCAGGTGAGCGAAATTCAATACGTGTTGAGTTCTCTTTCTTTGGTTTATACATCGGAACGCGAACCAGTGCGCCTCGATCACTTGGGCCCCAATTTACAAATGCAGGAGCTTCTCCCCCACCATGTAAACGCTTATAGGAATTGACCCACTGATT
>CAMCCH010000035.1 GCA_945873335.1 Bifidobacterium breve
GTTTTGTACTTTGCCTTTACATACTCTTTGAATTCTGCAAATGCGTGTGGGTTATGGAAAAGCTCAAGCCCTGGTTCGTTATCTACTTGCCAGCCAATAATTGATGGATGATCTTTGTAGCGTTCGACAATTTTGCGGATAACGCGCTCTGCATATGTCAGAAATAGTGGATTGGAATAATCAACATTTTGACGATGACCATATGCAATTGGTTGGCCCGCTTTGCGCTGGGCAATTAGTTCTGGATGCTTACTCGCCAGCCATGGTGGAATTGAATATGTAGGTGTGCCAATAATGATTGAAATACCTTGCTTTTGCGCTTTATCTAATATTGGTTGCAACCACTCTAAATTGAAAACTCCATCGGATGGTTCCCACAGCGACCATACAGATTCACCAACGCGAAGAACGGAGAGTCCGCCTTCTTCCATAAGTTCAAAGTCTTTTTCGAGGCGAGGTACTTGGTTGTATTCGTGATAATAACAAGCGCCATATAAGAACTTACTTGGTGTAAAAGTCTTCACACCCGCAACGATAAGTCAGAGCCCTAGATCAGTCAATGAAAATGCTGTGCGATATTCATATCCTGCATCGAGTATGGCTTGCTTTGCCCCGCGCTCCACAATGACTGCAACTCCAACAATTATTGCTCCGGCTTCCTTGAGCGCTTCAACTGCTGTGAGAACCGAACCTCCGGTAGTTGATGTATCTTCAACAGCGACTACTCGCTTACCTTTTACATCGGGTCCTTCGATTCGACGTTGCAAGCCATGTGCTTTCTCAGCTTTGCGCACAACAAATGAATCAATGCTTTTTCCCTTGCTCGCAGCCACATGCATCATCGCTGTTGCAACTGGGTCCGCGCCAAGAGTGAGACCGCCGACTGCTTCGTAATCCCAATCTTTCAAAAGATCGAGCATTACTTCTCCGACTAGTGGAGCTGCCTCGTGATCGAGGGTGACACGGCGAAGGTCAACGTAATAGTCGGCCTCTTTACCCGAAGAGAGAATGACCTTTCCATGCACAACGGCCTTCTTGATTATTTGCTCTTTGAGTAATTCGCGTGCGCTCATGCGGAAAGCCTATCGTGTACAAATTCTAATTCTGAGTTACTCTCCCACAATTGAAATAGCAGCAAGGAGAGTCAAATGAATTCACGTATTAGAGGTGCTGACGGCTTCCGCGCTATCGCTTGCATGATGGTTATCTATCACCACGTCATGCAGCGCCTCGATCCAATCGCCTCACCTACCTGGGTACAAGTCATTCAATACATGGGTATGCGAGGAGAGGTTGGCGTAAGTATTTTCTTTGTTCTTTCAGGATGCTTATTGGCTACCCCATTCTGGAATGCATTTATTGGCAAAACTCCTCAGCCGAAAATGCGCACATATTTTCAAAATAGAGCGGCTCGAATCTTGCCCGCATATTACCTCATACTGATTTTATCTACTTTCCTTGCAGTCAAAATTATTGATTTTGAAATCGTCTGGTCTCGTATTGTCTCAGGCGTATTTCTAGTTTCACATTTTCATTGGAACACATTCTTTGCCTCTGAGCTTGATCCACCACTATGGACAATTACTCTTGAGATTTGGTCATACATTTTACTTCCAATCGTTCTCTTCTCAATCTTTTGGAAAGCACGCACTGTAAAAGCAGCAGCAATTGGAATGGGAATCTGGATTGTATTTCTTCAATCATTACAACCGCTTCTCATCAAATACTTTATGACAGATGATTACGGTAAAGGTTGGGATTGGGGTTGGGCAGGGGGAGCAAAACTTTGGTTGCCATACTGGAACCTTGCATCTTTCTTCACTCAATTCTTACTCGGTGCAAGTGCTGCACTTTATATTTCCCATAGGAAGTCAAAAGGAACACAGCCTTCCAAAAAATATGATCAGCTCTCACTCGCAGCAATTTTGGTTGCTTTCGTACTAATTCAGGTGCGCCTCATACCTGGAGTACCTGATGCAATTACTCGTCAACCATATATTTCTCCTCTATATGCAGCACTCGTTGCATTTGCACTTGCTACTGTTCCATTTAGTACTTTCCTTGCAAAATTCCTTGAAATGCGTTTCTTCAAACGAGTCGCTACTCTTTCATTCGGCCTTTACTTATGGCATTACATGATTATGCAAATTTGGCAGAATAAAATGGATGAAACTTATTACTACTACGGCACTAGTAATTTAGGCCGTTGGGCAGATTCAACATTGATTGTAATTCTGCTTACGTGGGTATTTGCCGAAATCAGTTGGAGATTCTTTGAATCACCAATCTTGCGAAAGAGTAGAGACAATATTGATAAGCGAGAAAGAAATCAGTTACCGTCTTTATAGACGATAACGTTATTTTTCTTTCGGATTGCAAGCCCCTTAGGTGGATTTGCATCAATGAGTGCATCAACTTCTATGCGTAATTTCGCTACTTCTAGCGCCATATTCACCATTGCTGATTCAAGTTCGATAATGCGCTTGATTCCTGCGTGATTTATTCCTTCTCCTACTAAGCGACCAACCATGCGCAGTGATGCGATATCACGTAATGAATAGCGACGGTTCCTACCTTCAGTGCGCTCTGGTGAAACTAAACCTAAGCGATCGTATTGACGAAGTGTTTGTGGATGCAGACCCGAAAGTTCTGCGGCAACAGAGATTACATATAAACCAATATCGTCTTTGATCTCTGAATCTTCTGGTTCTTGTGTCATATCGATGCCTTGGAGATAAATTCAGCACGCACGTCGATACTTTCTGTTTCTTTCTCAAATGTTCTCAGTGCCTCAGCTGCTTTACCTTCAACGCGCTGTGGGACTTGGACTTCAACGGTTACAAGTAAATCCCCTGTTGTTGAACCTTTAGTTATACCGCGTCCCTTTACTCGCAAGACTCGACCATTAGGTGTTCCTGGTGCAAGACGAACAGTGACATCATCACCAGAAAGCGTTGGGACTTTAATATCAGCGCCAAGGGCTGCCTCGGTAAATGTAACTGGAAGAACAATCATTAGGTTTTCACTTTTGCGAGAAAAAATTGGATGTGGTTTTACGTGGAGCAAAATAAACAGATCCCCTGGACCTGCTTCACCATGCGCGCCTTTTCCTTTGACACGAATCTTTGCACCATCATTTACACCTGCTGGTACACGGGCAGAAACGTTTTGTGGCACTCCACGATCGGATGTAAGTTTTAGGTCAAGTGTTGTTCCAAATACTGATTCGCGGAAAGTAATTGTTGCCTCTGTCTGTAAATCTTGTCCTTTACGTGGGCCACGTCGTCCACCACCGCCAAAGAGATTTGCAAAAATATCTTGAGGATTACCTCCGCCAAATAAATCATTGAGGTCACCGCCCTGAAAGTTTTGTCCACCCTGTGGTGCTCTAAAACCACCGCGTTCAAAAAGTGATCGCGCTTCATCGTATTCAGCGCGCTTTTTAGCATCAGAGAGAATCTCGTATGCCTCAGATACTTCCTTGAATTTTTCTTCTCGCACTGAATCACCCTTTGTTTTATCAGGGTGTAATTCACGTGCCAAAGTGCGGTATTTCTTCTTTATTTCATCCGCTTGCGCTGTCTTTGGCAGGCCAAGGACCTTATAGAAATCTTTTTCATAAAGGTCTTTGGCAGCCATAGTTATTCGCTTTCGGCAGGATCAGTCACTGCAACGCGCGCAGGACGCAAGATCCGATCCTTATATTTATAGCCAGGTTGCAGAATTTTTGTAGCTGTTGGTAGCTCAACATCGGCAGATGTGTCATGAAGAAGCGCTTCATGAATTTGTGGATCAAAAGTATCGCCTGCTGTTCCATATTTCTCTAAACCAATACGTGAAGTAATGGCATTGAGTTGATCAGCAACTGCTTTGAATCCACCGGTAAGTTCACCGTGTTCTGATGCGCGATCAACATCGTCATGGAGTGCAAGTAGCTCTGTGAGAACAGCGCCGATTGCTAATTCATGCGCAAGGGCACGATCGCGTTCTACACGCTTTCGATAATTTGAATACTCGGCTTGTAGACGTTGTAAGTCAGCAGTAAGTGCTGCAACCGGATCAATCTCTTGCTCCGGTGCAGCCTCCACTACAACTTCTGGTGTTACTTCATCAGTAACAACTTCAGTTGAATCACTCATTACTTTTGTTCTTCAACGATCTCGGCATCTTCTACGCCATCATCTGTTGGTGCACCTTCTTGTGATCCTGCTCCAGCTGATGCGTAGAGTGCGGCGCCAAGTGCTTGGCTTACTGTTGCAACTTTTTCTGTTGCAGACTTAATCATCTCGAAGTTAGCTCCACCGAGTGCGCTCTTGAGTTCAACGAGTGCTTCCTCAGTCTCTGCCTTCTTAGTTGCAGCTTCGCCTTCACTAAGTTTCTCTGCATTATCAGCAATGAATTTCTCAGTCTGATATACAAGTGAATCTCCAGCGTTACGAATCTCTGCCTCTTCTCTGCGTTGGCGATCTTCTTCGGCATGTGCTTCGGCATCTTCCATCATGCGATTAATCTCGTCCTTAGAAAGTGCAGAGCCACCTGTAATAGTCATGCTCTGTTCTTTTCCAGTTCCAAGATCTTTTGCAGAAACGTGAACGATTCCGTTTGCATCGATATCGAATGTAACTTCGATCTGTGGAACTCCACGTGGTGCAGGTGGAAGTCCAGTGAGTTCGAACATGCCTAATTTCTTGTTATATGCAGCCATTTCACGCTCACCTTGGTAAGCCTGAATCTGTACTGCTGGCTGATTGTCATCGGCTGTTGTAAAGATTTCACTGCGCTTTGTAGGAATAGTTGTGTTGCGCTCGATCAACTTTGTCATAACTCCACCCTTGGTTTCGATACCAAGTGAGAGAGGCGTGACATCGAGTAGCAATACATCTTTTACTTCACCTTTGAGAACACCAGCTTGAAGTGATGCACCAACTGCAACAACTTCGTCAGGATTTACGCCTTTATTTGGCTCTTTTCCGCCAGTGAGTTCGCGGACTAGGTCTACAACTGCAGGCATACGAGTTGATCCACCAACAAGGACAACGCTATGAATATTTGCAATTGGGATTCCAGCATCTTTGAGAACTGCTTGGAAAGGCTTCTTGCAACGATCTAGAAGTGTTGCTGTCATTGTTTGGAACTGTGCACGCGTAATTGTTTCATCCATAAACAATGGATTCTTTTCAGAATCTACTGTTATGTATGGCAAGTTGATTGATGCAGATTGGGATGATGAAAGTTCAATCTTTGCCTTTTCGGCAGCTTCACGAATACGTTGCATCGCCATCTTATCTTTTGTTAGATCAATTCCATTTTTTGAACCAAATGTTTGAACTAAGTAATCGACAAGTGCTTGATCCCAGTCATCTCCACCAAGATTGTTATCGCCATTAGTTGCTTTTACTTCTACAACTCCATCACCGATTTCTAGAAGTGAAACGTCAAATGTTCCACCACCTAAGTCGAATACAAGAATTGTCTGCTCTTGATCGGCCTTATCAAGACCGTAAGCGAGCGCAGCAGCTGTTGGCTCGTTAATAATGCGCAAGACATTGAGGCCAGCAATTTCGCCAGCTTCTTTTGTTGCTTGACGTTGCGCATCATTGAAGTAAGCAGGCACAGTAATAACTGCATCCGTTACTGTTTCGCCAAGATATGCCTCGGCATCGCGCTTGAGTTTTTGTAACACTCGCGCAGAAATTTCTTGTGATGTGTACTTCTTGCCATCAATATCGATAGTCCAGTTAGTACCCATGTGACGCTTAACCGAACGAATAGTGCGTTCAACATTTGTCACTGATTGACGCTTTGCAACTTCACCAACCAAGACCTCGCCATTTTTAGCAAAGGCAACGATCGATGGGGTCGTGCGAGCGCCCTCGGCATTGGCGATAACCGTTGGCTCGCCACCTTCAAGAACTGATACGCAACTATTCGTTGTTCCTAAGTCGATTCCGACTGCTCTAGCCATTGTGTTCTGCTCCTTATTCTTCTCTCGAGCCCAATCTGAGGTCGAGGTGCCTTGGTACCTGAGTCGATAATACTCATAAAGTTGAGTCGCAGCGACTCAGGTTTCCTATAGAGGGAACCGAGGGGGGCTGTTCTTTATTCCCATCCCCTTTAGGATTCCTATATGAAATCCGCCAAGAATGTGAAGCGTCAATTCCCCAAAATCTCTGAGCTCGCGCCTCTGCTCAAGTTCAAGATGCCCACCATTCATCGCAAGAAAGCGCGCCTTGCCAAGGCTTACACAATTTATGACCTTCGCGACATTGCGAAAAAGCGGACACCTAAGGGCCCCTTTGATTACACAGATGGATCAGCAGAATCTGAGTCGAGTTTAGATCGCGCTCGCGCGGCTTATACAAATATTGAATTTATTCCAAGCATTCTTCGCGATGTTTCAAAAGTAGATATCACTCGCGAAACTTTAGGTGAAACTTTCCAAATGCCATTTGGTTTAGCGCCAACTGGATTTACTCGCATGATGCAGACAGAGGGCGAACGCGCTGTTGCACGCGCTGGAGAAAAATTTGGAATTCCATACACGCTCTCAACTCTTGGAACAACAACAATTGAAGATGTAGTTGCTGCTGCGCCTAATGGTCACAACTGGTTCCAGCTTTATATGTGGAAAGACCGCGATGCGAGTATGGCTCTTGTTGATCGCGCGAAAAAAGCTGGCGTCAATACTTTGATGCTCACAGTCGATGTTCCTGTTGCGGGTCATCGCTTGCGCGATTCATATAACGGCCTCACTGTTCCACCTTCACTTACAGTGAAAACACTTATCAATGCAATCCCACGTCCTAACTGGTGGATGAATTTTCTTACTACTCCTGGAATTAGCTTCGCCTCCCTTTCAAGTTGGAATGGAACCGTTGCCGAACTTCTTGACTTTATGTTTGACCCAACAATGACATTCGAAGATTTCAAATGGATCCGCGAACAATGGGATGGCAATTTGATTATCAAAGGTGTTCAGAATTTAGATGATGCCAAGAAAGCAGCAAAGCTCGGAGCTGACGCAGTACTTCTTTCTAATCATGGTGGCCGCCAGATTGATCGTGCACAGGTACCACTTCACCTTCTCGCCGATATCAAGAAAGAGTTCAAGAAAGATTACGAACTCCATATTGATACAGGAATCATGCATGGCGCAGATGTTTTAGCAGCCGTTGCTCACGGTGCTCAATTTGCATATGTCGGACGTGCATATTTGTACGGACTTATGGCTGGAGGACAAGCTGGCGTAGAGCGTGCTCTCGAGATCATGCGAGTTCAAATGATTCGCAATATGAAGCTTATTGGCGTTAATTCACTCGATGAATTGAAGCCAAAACATGTCAATTTATTGCGCAGGGACTAACTATTTCTTTTTTGTAGTTGATGCTCGCACAACTAATTGAGGCTGGAACTTAATCTGTTGGTGGGCGTGATCTTCGCTGTCTTCGCATTCTGATATCAACAATTCGGCGGCGGTAACACCTAGCTGATATGCAGGCTGTGAAATTGAAGAGAGCGACACTGCTGCTGAGTTTCCAAATGCAATATCGTCATAACCAAGTAGTGATACATCTTCTGGAATCTTTTTGCCGGCATCGAGTAAGCCACGCATTACGCCAAAGGCTAAAAGATCGTTTCCACAAAAAATAGCGGAGGGCATCTTTTTGAGGGCAAGTATTTTTTTGACTGCATCTGTTCCTTGGGCACTATTCATGAGCGCCACCCGAACAGTGGAGATTTCAACTTTAGCAATTTTTGCTGCACGCATGACACCAGCAGTTCGATCCGCTACTTGTGGAATTGTGTCAGGACCAGTTACCCAAGCAATTTCCTTATGGCCCAGTGAGGCAAGATGCTCAATCGCAATTTCTCCACCGCGCACATCATCAACCGAAACAGAGCATTGTGACGAGTTCTTTGTTTCAGTATCTAGCAAAGCAACAGAGATTCCACGTTCACGTAAATTTTCGTATTGATGGCTCTTGGAATCGGAGGGAGTTATAAGCACCCCGCGCACCTGTTGTTGAATCAAGACAGATAAATACTTATTTTCTTTTTCTAAACTTTCATCTGAGTTACATAGAAAAACTGCGTAATCGCGTTTACTCGCTGCATCTTCAACTCCACGTGCAACTTCAGTAAAGAAAGGGTTTGCAACATCAGTAACTACTAATCCGATGGTGCGGCTGTATCCAGATCGCAATTGACGTGCAAAACCATTAGGAACAAAGCCAAGATCGGCTATTGTTTTTTGAACTCGTTCAAGAGTTTTCGGTGATACAACATCGGGACGATTGAGCACATTAGAAACAGTGCCCACTGATACGCCAGCCTGCCTCGCTACATCACGCAGGTTCGCACTCATGAGGGCGATAATGCTCTCTGCAATTGAATCGTGTCAATTCTTTGGGGTTAGGGGAAGCACTTGTTTCTTCTTATTTTTATTGACTCACGCTCATACTAAAACTAATATTGGGCTTCAGGCGGTGAATCGGTTCAATGCCACAAGGGAGAATTTCATGGAGCGCGTTGGTTTTCGCTTACAACTTCGCACAGAGATGCTCGATGAATACGTCTTGCACCATACAAAAGTCTGGCCAGATATGTTGGCAGCTCTAGAAAAAACAGGATGGCACAACTACTCATTGTTTCTCGATCGAAGCGATGGCTCCCTCTTTGGATATTTTGAAACTCCAGATTTACAAGCCGCCCTTGCTGGCATGGCATCAGAGGAAGTCAACGAGCGTTGGCAGAAATTCATGGCTCCATTCTTCTTAGAACTTGGCGATAAGCGCGCCGATGAAGGTTTTATCTCACTCGAAAACGTTTTCTACCTCAAATAAAGGAAAAGAGAGAATCATGGCAAATGCAGCGCAAGTAAAAGAAGTACTCAAGCGTTTAGCGATTGAGACACCTTCATGGGCATACGGTAATTCAGGTACGCGCTTCAAAGTATTTGGTCAGCCAGGCGTTCCGCGCGACCCATATGAAAAAGTTGCAGATGCTGCCCAAGTACATAAGTACACCGGTGCTGCGCCAACTGTTGCACTCCATATCCCATGGGACAAAGTTGCCGACTACGCAAATTTTTCCGAGCATGCAAAGTCATTAGGTGTCTCACTCGGCACAATCAATTCAAATACATTCCAAGATGATGATTACCTTCTAGGTTCTGTCTGTAATCCAGATCCAAAGATTCGCGCAAAGGCAGTTGCACACCTCATTGATTGCATCGACATCATGGATATCACTGGTGTGCGCGATCTCAAGTTGTGGTTTGCAGATGGCACAAACTATCCAGGACAAGACAGTATTCGCGAGCGCCAAGATCGCTTAGCCGAATCACTCGAAAAGGCATATGCACGCCTTGGAGATAACCAACGTTTGCTTCTTGAATATAAATTCTTCGAGCCAGCTTTTTATCACACAGATGTTCCCGACTGGGGAACATCTCTTGTGCACTGTTTAGCACTTGGACCAAAGGCATGGGTTGTAGTCGATACTGGTCACCACGCACCTGGTACAAATATTGAGTTCATTGTTGCTAATTTGTTGCGTGCAAAGCGCCTCGGAGCCTTCGACTTTAATTCACGTTTTTACGCTGATGATGACCTTATTGTTGGTGCTGCAGACCCATTCCAACTCTTCCGCATTATGCACGAAGTAAATGTTGGTGGCGGTTTTGATGTTGGAACACCTGTTTCATATGTACTCGATCAATGCCACAACATTGAAGCAAAGATTCCTGGTCAAATTCGCTCAATTATGAATGTGCAAGAAGCGGTTGCTAAAGCCATCACTGTCGATCAAAGCGCTCTCAAGGCGGCTCAAGTTGCTGGTGATGTATTAGCAGCCCATGAGGTTTTGATGGATGCATACAACACAGATGTTCGTCCATTGCTTCGCGAATTCCGAGCCGATAATGGAATTGATCCAGAACCAATGAAGGCATATGCAGCAAGTGGATATGCAAAGAAAATTGCGACCGAACGCGTCGGTGGTAACCAAGCAGGCTGGGGAGCGTAATTTTTGATGGCGAGTAATAAAACAATTGAAGAGTTGTTAGGTCGTAGCAATCGTCTGGGGAGTAATCCTAAATATACAAACTATGCCGGTGGTAATACATCTGCAAAAGGTGCTACAAAAGATCCTTCGACGGGTCTTGATGTAGAAGTGATGTATGTAAAGGGCTCTGGTGGAGATCTTGGAACTCTCAAGGAGGGTGGCCTTGCCGCTCTCTATCTTGATCGATTGAAAGCACTCGCTAATGTTTATCGCGGGCTTGAGCATGAAGATGAGATGGTTGCTCTATTTGATTACTGCACATTTGGAAAAAGTGGCGCTGCGCCAAGTATCGATACTGCAATGCATGGTCTTGTCGATGTTGCACACGTTGATCATTTGCACCCAGATTCAATTAGTGCTCTTGCAACAGCTGCTGATGGCCCAGCGCTAACTAAAAAATGCTTTGGCGATGAAATATTGTGGATTGATTGGCGCCGCCCAGGCTTTCAATTAGGTCTAGATATCGCCGAACTTGCAAAGAAAAATCCAAGTGCAAAGGGTGCAATTCTTGGCGGTCACGGTCTAACAACGTGGGCAAGTACTAGTGAAGAGTGCGAAAAACGCTCAATTGACGCTATAAATAAAGCAGAAAAGTTCTTAGCCGATAACGGTCGCAAGGATCCATTTGGTGAGGTTGTAGCGCAATGGGCACCACTTTCACCCGATGCACGTCGTGCACGCGCAGCAGCGCTTGCTCCAACTCTTCGAGGAATTGCATCACGCGATGCTCGCATGATTGGAAGCTTTAGCGATGCAGATGTAGTCCTTGATTTCATCTCTCGCAAAGAGTTAACACGCCTTGGCGCCCTCGGTACATCATGCCCAGATCACTTCTTGCGCACAAAAGTATCTCCAATGATTTTAGATACCCCAGCAGATGCACCTATTGAAACCGTGATTGCTCGTGCTCACGAATTACATGAGGAGTATCGCAAGGGATATGCCGATTACTACAACCGCTATGCAACTAAAGAATCACCTGCAATGCGTGGCGCCGATCCACTCATTATTTTGGTGCCAGGTGTTGGAATGTTTAGCTTTGGAAAAGATAAGCAGACGGCACGCGTAGCCGGTGAGTTCTATATCAATGCAATCAATGTGATGCGCGGTGCGGAATCTGTTTCTAACTATAAGCCAATCGCTGAATCTGAAAAGTTCAATATTGAATACTGGGATCTTGAAGAAGCAAAACTTCGTCGTATGCCAAAGCCAAAAGCACTCGCTGGACGTATTGCACTAGTAACTGGTGGGGGTTCAGGAATTGGTAAGGCGACAGCAGAGCGTCTTGCAGCCGAAGGTGCATGTGTAGTTATTGCAGACCGCGACTTCGAAGCAGCAAAAAAAGTTGCTGCAGAACTTGGCGGAACAGATAAGGCATTCGCTGTCTCAGTAGATGTCACTGATGAAGCCGCAGTTGCAGCATCTATCGATGCATGTGCACTTGCTTTTGGTGGAGTTGATTTAGTTGTGAACAATGCTGGACTATCTATAAGTAAGCCACTTGTTGAAACATCAGTTACTGATTGGGATGTTCAACATAATGTGATGGCTCGTGGTTCTTTCCTTGTATCTCGCGAAGCAGCGAAAGCAATGATTGCCCAAAAGATGGGTGGCGATATTGTCTATATCTCCTCTAAAAACAGCGTATTTGCTGGTCCAAACAATGTTGCCTACGGTGCCACAAAGGCTGATCAAGCACATCAAGTTCGCTTACTAGCTGCAGAACTTGGTGGATTTGGAATTCGCGTCAATGGCGTCAATCCTGATGGAGTAGTAAAAGGTTCTGGAATCTTTGCAAGTGGATGGGGTGCACAACGCGCTGCTGTCTATGGCGTTGAAGAAGAAAAACTTGGCGAGTATTACGCACAGCGCACAATTTTGAAGAAGGAAGTTCTTCCAGATCATATTGCTGCAGCAGTATTTGTTCTCTGTGCAAATGAATTACCACTTACTACGGGACTTCATATTCCAGTCGATGGTGGAGTTGCAGCAGCTTTCTTGCGCTAATCATGGGCCGCTATATTGCAGTAGATCTCGGTGCAACATCAGGGCGCGTCGCACTCGTGGATACAAACTCGGGAACTTTTGATATCAACGTTGTGCACCGTTTTCCTCATGAAGTAATTACAAATGAAGATGGCGCTATGCGGTGGGACTGGGAATTTATTCTCAAAGAATCACTTGTCGGTATTGAAAAAGCTGCTGATCTTGGTCCTGTAACTTCACTCGCTATCGATTCATGGGCAGTTGATTACGGATTCCTAGATTCTTCAGGCAAAGAACTGCTACCGATTCGCTCATATCGCGATCCTCGAAATCAAGTGGCATTTGAGGCAACGATTGCAAAATATGGCAAAGAGCGTATTTATCAGACAACTGGAATTCAATTTTTATCGCTCAATTCTATTTATCAATTGATGGCTGCCAAAAGTGATCCTAACTACGTGGCTGCTGCGCAATTTTTATTAGTTCCAGACTTTTTGAATCATGCCCTCACCGGTGTGGCTTCCACTGAGATAACTAATGCATCAACGACTCAATTATTAGATACGAAATCACGCACATGGGATTACCAACTTATTGAATTACTTGGACTTCGCGGGGATATATTCCCTGCTTTGCATGAGCCAGGAAGTGATTTAGGCGTTATTCGCGGACACGGATCCCTCGATGGAATCAAAGTTGTAGCAACTGGCTCTCATGACACAGCCTCAGCTGTTGCAGGTGCCCCCATAGAAAACGCTGAAATTGAGGCTTATTTATCGAGTGGAACATGGTCACTTCTTGGAATTGAATCAAGGCTTCCATTTCGCGGCAGTGATGCATTTGCAATCAACCTCACCAACGAACTTGGTGTAGAAAACACAGTTCGTGTTCTCAAAAATATTACTGGCCTTTGGATCTTTGAAGAGTGCCGACGTACATGGCGCGAAGAAGGATTTACTCCAGAACTCACTGAGCTCATCTCCCTTGCAGAAAAATCAACTTTCACATCAATTATAGATCCAAATAATCTTCTCTTTGCAACGCCAGGGGATATGCCACACAAGGTTGCGCGGTTCTGCCGTGAAAGTAATCAACCGGAGCCACAGAGCCATGGCGACTACATTCGTTGCATTTTCATTAGTTTGGCACTTGCCTACAAAAAGACACTTGAAGAGATCGAAGAAGTTACGGGTAAGAAAATTGTAAAAATTCATATTCTCGGTGGTGGCTCGCAGATTCATTTGCTCAATCAGATGGCAGCAGATGCAACAGGATGCGTAATCTCAGCTGGTCCAACGGAATCAACTCTTATCGGCAATGTTGCTATGCAAGCAATTGCTTCAGGAGAATTCGCTAATCTGGCAGAAGCACGAAATGCAATTAGAAAAAGTTTAGCCCCAAAGCTATTTATACCTAAAAAGCATTGACCTTCAATACCTAGGGAATTATTCTTAGGTATGAGCCAAACATTGCACCCACATTCACCGTATTCATTGGCATTCAACGCCAACGAACTTTCTGCACGTTGGATTAAAGTAGTTGAAAAACAAGTCCCAGAACTAGAGCACAGACCTGTCTACCAACTTCGCTTTGAATTCGCATGTGGTAAGAAGGTAAAGAGTGCGCGTGTTCGAGCAACCGCGCAGGGTCAATACCAACTCTTTATCAATGGAGTAAAGATTGGTGATGAGGAACTAACACCTGGCTCTACTGATTATGGCGTTCAGATAGCGGTACAAACATTCGCTGTTACAAACCTTGTAGAAAAGAATGCGATCGTAATTCTCCTTGGAGATGGCTGGTTTCGCTCTGTTATGGGGGCATTTAAGCAGCCAAATAACTTTGGTAC
>CAMCCH010000036.1 GCA_945873335.1 Bifidobacterium breve
ACTTCTACAAGTGCTGGAAAGAAACTAGTCAAACTTGCGAGCCTGCCTGTCGGAGGAAATTATCCTTTTGCTCTCGCATCAGGTGAGCAAGCAATGCTCTTTAGAACTAAAAAAGGTGTCTTTGCATATTCAAGAACGTGTACACATCAAGGCTGCACAGTTGAATATTCGCCATCTAATAAGAAACTAATCTGTCCTTGTCATAGCGCAAATTTCGATCCATTCAACGGGGCAAAAGTCACTATCGGTCCAGCTAATACACCGTTACCAAAAGTCAATGTTAAGATACAAGGAAATTGGGTGGTTCTTGCATGAAAAGTACAATTGCTAAAGTAGGAGTTGGATTTTTATTAGGTGCAACTCTGGTTGGTGGCATTGCAACAGCTGCAACGAATAGCACGCCATCTCTCAAAGCCTGTGTGGATAATCGCACGCAAGCGCTCTATTTATCTAAAGATGGAACATGTTCAAAGACTCGGACATTAGTAGAACTCAGTTCTGGTGGGCTCGATGCTAAGAGTGTTGCTGCAGCGGTCACTCCATCAGTTGTGTCAATCCAAGTTACAACAACAGCAGGAGGTGGAACAGGATCAGGCTCTATTTACAAGACTAGTTCTTCTTCCAGCTACATCATTACGAATAATCACGTAGTTGAAGATGCGGCAACATCGGGCAAAATCACTGTTGAATTACTCAATGGAGATCTCGTCGATGCCAAGATTGTTGGGCGCGATGCAAATTATGATCTCGCTGTAATTCAAGTACAACGAGGCAATCTTCCAGTAATTGCAATTGGTGATTCTTCAAAAGTGAGTGTGGGAGATCCTGTTATTGCAATCGGTTCACCACTCGGACTTGCCAGTACTGTCACAAGTGGAATTATCTCTGCTCTCAATCGTCCTATCACTGCAGGTGATGTTGGGGAAGAGTCTTATGTAAATGGTATTCAAACAGATGCTGCAATCAATCCAGGTAATTCTGGGGGAGCATTAGTTGATTCCCAAGGTCGAATTATTGGTGTGAATTCAGTAATTGTATCGTTATCTACAGGTGGCACTGCAGGCAATATCGGTCTTGGTTTCTCCATTCCTATCAATGAAGCAAAGCGCGTTGTTGATGAAATCATTGCCACTGGAAAATCAACGCGACCAGTGCTGGGTGTAAATCTTGATTCAACATATAAAGGTGTTGGCGCAAAGATTCTCAAACTTCTACCAGGACAAGGAGCAGAGAAAGCAGGCATACCTGTTGGTTCAGTTATTCGCTCAATTGATGGAGTGAAAACTAATGATCAAGTAAGTGCCATCGTGCGTATTCGCTCATACGCCCCAGGGACTGAAGTTACTGTTCTCGTTGATTTGCCTACAGGTGGGCAGAAGAGTTTCAAAGTTACTTTGGGATCTACGCCATCTAGCTGATTCGCGTAACACAATTGAAATAGGAAGCAGGTAAGGTTTTACCCATGGCACTCTTCCGAATCAATATTGCACTACCTGATCGTCCAGGTTCTCTTGGCACAATTGCATCTGCAATTGGTGCCGCTGGGGGCGATATTAGAGGTCTCGTAGTAATGAAATCGGAAGATGGTCGTGGGTATGACGACATCACTGTTGCTATTCCAGGAAGTGATCCCACTGATTTACTTGATCTCTTGAGTTCAATCGGTGGAGTCGAAATTATTTCCGTAACGCCAGTTGCTTAGTTAGAGAATTCTCGCGCCTTGACTCGGTAGTGATGTAAAAAAGCGCGGTGCTTTATAACCAGCTTCCCTAAATGCACTTTGGATTGTCAATTTTGTTTTCTCTACATTCTGCGCTTTTACAAGTGCAATTGCACTGCCACCAAACCCTCCACCAATCATGCGCGAACCAAGTGCTCCGGCGGCAAGGGATGCGTCAACTGCGCAATCTAATTCTGGACATGAGACGGTGTAATCATCTCGAAGAGAAACATGCGAAGCATTGATCAGTTTTCCAAGTTCCACAAAGTCACTTTTCTCGAGTGAAACGACTGCATCTAAAACTCTCTTGATTTCAGTGACAGCGTGATGCGCACGGATAAATTCGGTCTCTGTAATCTCTGATCTTTTAGAGAGTAATTGATCCATAGAGAGATGACGCATCGAGACGATGTTCAACTTTGTCACGACTGAATCACACGAAGCACGTCGCTCTGCATACCCACCATCGACTAATTCGTGATGTGCCTGTGTATCAATAATGAGCAGTTCTAGTCCATGAGATGCAACATCGAAGGGAATATTCTTTGTAGTGAGGTCTCGGCAATCGAGTAGTAGCGCACTACCTTTATTGGCCATCAATGAAACAGATTGATCCATAATTCCGCAGGGCATTCCAACGTAATCATTTTCTGCCTTCTGACATAGACGAGCTAACGTTGGCAGATCATGTCCCAATGAAAAAAGAGAGTTGAGTGCTGTTGCAACACTTGCTTCTAGTGCCGCCGATGATGAAAGCCCTGCTCCCACTGGAACTTTTCCATCAATGAAGATTTCAAGTCCAGATTTGATTCCAAGTGACCAGATAACTCCAAGTACGTAGCGTTCCCAATCACCCTTGAGGTTGGGAGAAATATCAGAAAGGGCTATCGATATCACTTCACTATTTCGCTGGGCAGATGCAATTTTGATTACATTTTCATTAGTTTTTGCGATGGCTACATCAGTACAGTCATTGATGGCAAAGGGAAGCACGAAGCCCTCACTGTAATCAATATGTTCTCCTATGAGATTTACCCGACCTGGTGCACTTGCACAGATATCAGGGGAGCGAGCAAAAACCTTTTCAAAATTTGAAGATATGGAATTCATCGCCTACCCAAAAGATGCGAGGGTATCTGAAACCATAACTTCAAGATTTCTAGTGGGTTGCCATCCAAGAATGCGTTTCGCTTTAGATATATCAGCAATGAGAACTGCAGGATCACCCGCGCGTCTTGGAGAATCAATAAATGGAATCTGAGAGCCAGTTGCTTGTGATGCTGCCGCAATTACTTCACGAACTGAATATCCACCACCTGAACCTAGATTGAATATCTCATGGCCTGCACCACTCAGAGAATTTAGCGCCTTTATGTGTGCATCAATGAGGTCGACAACGTGCACGTAGTCACGAATACATGTTCCATCTTTTGTTGGCCAATCACTTCCAAAAATCTTTACTGGCTTAGATGTCGAACTTCGCAAAACATTTGGAATCAAATGAGTTTCAGGATCATGGCGCTCTGTGAGCCAACCGCGCTTAGATTTGTGCGCTCCGGCAACATTGAAATAGCGAAGTGAGGCGGCAGATAAACCATGTCCTCTCGCCTCATCTGTGATCATGGCATCAACGGCTAACTTGGTTGCACCGTATGCATTTGTAGGTTTATTAGAAGCGCTTTCAAGTATTGGTAGTACTTCCGGCTCACCATATGTGGCAGCGGATGAAGAGAAAATCAATTTCGAGACTTTGGCAGTGCGCATCTCATCCAACAAATTGCGCGTGCCTCCCACATTGACGCTCCAATAGAGTTCAGGCTTTTCAACTGATTCACCAACGAGTGATTTACCGGCAAAGTGCATCACTGCATCACAGCCCTTGAGTGCTTGTGCTATCTCGCTTCGATTGAGTAGAGAGCCCTGTACAAAAGTAACTCCAGCAGCAACATTATCTGCATGACCTGTGCTGCAATCATCAAATACGCTGACTTCGTAGCTCTGCGACATAAGAAGATCAACGGCGGTTGAACCAATGTAACCTGCACCACCAGTAACTAATACGCGCATTCTTATAACTTTACATCTCGTAATTGGCCAGCAGATTGTTCAGGTCGCATATCCATAATAAATGCACCCATTGCAGATTCAGAACCCGCTAGATATTTCAATTTTCCTGGAGCGCGACGCACGCTGGTAATTTGCCAATGTAGACGCAGAAGATCGCGACCAACTCGAACTGGTGCTTGATGCCAGGCAGCGATGTATGCCATCTCGATTCCAAAAACTCCGTCTAAGCGTTTCATCACTTCAAGTGCAATCTCAGGGAAAGCATCGCTTTGTTCTGATGACAGCGAAGCTAAGTCTGCAACCGGCTGTAGTGGTGCCACATGAATTTCAAATGGGTAACGAGCTGCATAGGGAACAAATGCGATCCAATGAGCATTACGAGCAATAACGCGCTCATCATCGCGAATTTCACGAGCAATGACATCGTCAAAGAGAACACGTCCAGTCGATTCTTTGTAATCACGTGCTGCTTTGAACATTTTTTCTACGCGAGGGGGCAAATAAGAATATGCATAAATTTGCCCATGAGGATGAGCAAGGGTTACACCAATTTCTTCCCCACGGTTTTCAAATGGCGCGATGTGCTCTATGTATTTTTCTTGTGATAATTCACGAACACGATCCGCCCATGCTTCAAGAAGTATCCGAACACGCTTTGGTGATAAATCTTTGAATGATTGTCCGTGATCTGCCGTAAAGCAAATGACTTCGCACTTGCCAGCAGAAGTTCCAGTATCAGTTTCTGGTCCAACTAGATCAGGTAGAGCCCAATCACCGTGTGGTGGACGCAGTGATGGTGAACGATTGTCAAAGACAACAACCTCATAGTCACTTTCAGGAATTTCTGTTAGCAAATCTGCATGAGTGGCACACAGTGGACATAATTCTTTTGGAGGTAAGAAGATTCTACCCTGTCGATGCGCAGCCATTGCAACCCATTCATTTACCAATGGATCAAGACGTAATTCACCAATACCTGGTTGCTCTTCGGCTTGGCGTTGATCTAGCGCATTTCGTGCTTGGCCTTGAGTGTCGTAGTAGCGAATCGTGCGTCCATCGGCCATTACGCGATCCTGACGCGTAATCCCTGCACCTAAACTTTTACTCGCACCCATAGTGTCGTTACTCTACCTTTGTGAGCAAGCAAAGAGCACTTTTAGGCACGCTACATAGCTCATTGCTCTGCGAAGTTCTCGATGGTGCACTGGTTATTAGGCACTGGGGAGCACCACTTACTGGTGACACCACCCACATCGAAACCGCTCAACGACCAGCGATTGCAAATAGTGCATTCGATCAAAGCCAGAGTGGTGGAATCATGCGCGAGAGTTCTCGTGGATTTCTTGGTCGACCAGCGCTGAGTGGCCATCGCAATGGAAGTGCGTGGTCAACGAAATTTGAAGTAACCGATTTTCATCATGTTGGCGAAGAAGTTGCAATTACTTTGCGAGATTTACATGCTCAACTTGAAGTAATAATTTCATTAGCAATGGATTCATTTGGAGTACTTACTCAAAATGCTTCAGTAAAAAACTTGGGTGAGTCTATATATTCACTCAATGAGTTCATTCATTGGTTACCGCTTCCGCAAGAAGCAAATCAGACTTTAGATTTTGCAGGTCGCTGGTCTAATGAGCGAAATCCTCAACGTCGCGATATTGCAACAGGTACATGGATTCGTGATTCACGAGAGGGACGAAGCGGTCATAATTTTTCAATCGCAGATATCGCACTCACTGCACAAACTACTTTCCAACATGGCCAGGCATGGGCTACAAGCATTGCTTGGAGTGGGAACTCGCAATATTTAGTTGAGCGAATTTGGAATGGCGAACAATCCATCGGCGCTGGAGAACTTTTGTTGCCAGGCGAAGTTCAACTCGCACCGAATGAAACTTATGTTGCTCCAACTCTTATATCTGTCTATTCCAGTAATGGCCTAGATGGAATTGCATCTGCCTATCATCAACATATACGTGCGCGTTCAGTGCATCCTGTGCGTCCACGCCCACTTACATTGAATATGTGGGAAGCAATCTATTTTGACCACAATGAGGAGAAAATCAAGAAACTCATTGATGTTGCTGCAGAAATTGGTATCGAAAGAGTTGTCCTCGATGATGGATGGTTTCATAGCAGGCGTAATGACACATCTGGCTTAGGAGACTGGGTTATTGATTCTGCAGTCTGGCCACAAGGACTCTCTCCGATTATCAAATATATAAATGATAAAGGCATTGAATTTGGACTCTGGTTCGAAGGCGAAATGGTGAATCCCGATTCAGATCTTTATCGCACACATCCAGAGTGGATATTGCACGAAGGCGATCGAGTTCCACCGCTATGGCGTAATCAATTAGTTCTAGACCTGGGTCACGAAGGTGCATATAACCATGTGCTGGAGCAGACGAGTGCGATTCTTGGTGCACATTCAATTGCATATATAAAGTGGGATCACAATCGAGTGTTAGTCGATGCGGGTCATCTTGGTAGCGCTGGCGTACGCAGACAAACTCAGGCAATTTATCGACTCTTTGCAGAACTTAAGAAACGCCATAAAGGTCTTGAAATTGAATCATGCGCATCTGGTGGTGCGCGTATAGACCTTGGTGTCATTGATTATGTCGATCGTTTCTGGACAAGTGATAACAATGATGCACTTGCTCGCCAGAATATTCAGCGTTGGACATCACAAGTAATTCCACCTGAAATGCTCGGCACACATATTGGTCCAACGCATGGACATCAAACAGGACGCACACTCGAGCTATCTATGCGCGCAACCACAGCTCTTTTTGGTCATGCTGGTATCGAGTGGGATATCACCCAAACAACTCCAGCTGAACGTGAGTTCTTGAAATCTTGGGCGGTGTATTTCAAG
This sequence comes from Bifidobacterium breve, assembly GCA_945873335.1. GTDB lineage: Bacteria > Actinomycetota > Actinomycetes > Nanopelagicales > Nanopelagicaceae > Planktophila. Next base: position 6,669 of record CAMCCH010000036.1, read on the forward strand.
TCAAAGCGTGCACTACTTCATACTTCAACGATGGTGCGCGTTGATTACCCTGATGAACATGGGCTATTGCATGGTGTTATTTCAAAGAGTGCAAATGAAGCAATTTTTGCTTATGTGCAAATTACTCCCACAGTTGCAGTCAATCCTGCGCCTCTAAAATTTCCTGGTTTAGATGCAAAGACGACATATGAAATCAAAGCGGTATTTCCAGCAGGAGAACCTCGTTATATGTCAGTCAAGAGGCCAGAATGGATGAACGGAATAACAATCTCCGGTTCTGCGCTATCTGCAATTGGAGTCAGTGCACCAATACTTGCACCTGCAAATGCATTCTTGATTGAAATTACAAAACGCTAGTCAACCCAATTCAAAGTTCGCTCGATAGCTTTTTTCCAGCCTGCATATCCCGTTGCTCGAGTTGCCTCAGTAGATGTGGAACTCCAACGTCGAGATTGTTTCCATTGAGTTCTAACCTCATCAGTTGATGACCAGAAACCAACTGCAATTCCAGCTGCATATGCTGCGCCAAGTGCTGTTGTTTCAGTAATGAGTGGTCGCGTGATATCAATTCCCATAATGTCAGCTTGCATCTGCATACATAGTGCATTGCCAGTTATTCCACCATCGACTCGCATCTCAGGCATAGGAACACCAGAGTCAGCAACCATTGCATCCATAATCTCTTTTGTTTGATAGCAAATTGCTTCAAGTGCTGCGCGTGCAAGGTGCGCCTTAGTAGTTGCTCGAGTTAGACCAACAATGACGCCGCGAGCATCAGATCGCCAGTACGGCGCGAAGAGTCCTGAGAATGCAGGAACAAAGTAGACGCCTTCTGTACTTGCCACAGAGGATGCAAGATGTTCAGTCTCTGCAGCATTACTAATTATTCCTAGTTGATCACGCAACCATTGAATTGCAGAACCTGTAACTGCCACGGAGCCTTCAAGTGCGTATCTAGCTGGTTCATCTCCAAATTTGTAGCACAGAGTTGTCAGTAGTCCATTTTTTGATCTAACAATTTCTGTACCCGTATTAAGTAGTGCAAAGTTTCCAGTGCCATATGTTGTCTTTGATTCACCTCGGTCAAAACAGACTTGACCTACCATTGCCGCTTGTTGATCCCCAAGTATTCCTGCAATTGGAATCGAACTTCCAAAGGGGCCATGAGGATCAGTGAGTGCATATTGCTCAGAGGAAGATTTTATTTGAGGTAAAACACTACGAGGGATTTCAAATATATCGAGTAACTCTTGATCCCAATCTAATGTTTCTAGGTTCATCAAAAGTGTTCGACTCGCATTTGTTACATCAGTGAAGTGAACGCCACCTCGTACGCCACCAGATAAGTTCCACAAAATCCAGGAATCTATTGTTCCAAATCGTGCATTACCTGCAGCAATTGCATCGCGCACAGCAGGTGCTTCGCTTATCAACCAGTGCATCTTGCTACCTGCAAAATATGGAGCAATAGTGAGTCCGCTACGGTGAGTAATGAGCTTCTTTTGAGCATCACTCAACGTATCTAGGTAATTGGCAGTTCTTGTATCTTGCCAAACGATTGCGTTGGCTAAAGGAAGACCCGTCTTTACATCCCATGCAACTGTTGTTTCACGTTGATTTGTGATTCCGATTCCTACCAAATCGGATGCAAGAATATTGGCTTGCTTGAGAGCCCCAACGATTACTTCTTGAGTACGTTCCCAAATTTCACTTGCATCATGCTCCACCCAACCTGCGTGAGGCATTATTTGACGGTGCTCTAATTGATGTTGGCCAACAACACTTCCACTATGGTCAAAGATCATGAATCTGGTACTACTTGTACCTTGATCAAGACTTCCAATGTAGGACATGATTAGAAATACCTTCTGCGTTGAGTTAGTCTTACTCTACTCAGTCATATTGGAGATTACCCGCAATGTTTACCTCAGCATTATCGCCCGAACAGCGAGAAGAGGCTCTGCGCCAATTGGCAGATGATACTTTCGATATTCTCGTCATTGGCGGGGGAGTCACAGGCGTTGGAGCGGCGCTAGATGCGGCATCTCGCGGGCTCAAAGTTGCACTCATAGAGGCCAATGACTTTGCATCAGGTACATCTAGTCGCTCAAGCAAACTTATTCACGGTGGACTTCGATACTTAGAGCAATACGATTTCAAATTAGTTCGAGAAGCTTTGCACGAGCGAGAATTGTTGGTTTCGACTCTTGCACCTCATTTAGTAAAGCCAGTTGGATTTCTATTTCCACTGACAGAAAAATTGAAAGAACGCACCTACGTTGGTGCTGGATTAGCGCTCTACGATGCGCTTCGAGGATTCCAACGCGCGCTTCCATGGCACAAACACATTAGTCAATCCAAAATTGCCGAGATTGCCCCTTCACTTCGCACGGATATTGTCACTGGCGCAATCAAATATTTTGATGCACAAGTGGATGATGCACGCCATACGATGTCTATTGCACGCACGGCAGCAAGACATGGCGCAGTCATTGCTACTGGTCTTCGCGCAGAGTCATTGATCCGCGACGGCAAAAGAGTCGTTGGAGTATCTGCACGTAATACCGAAACTAACGAAAAAATCACCATTAGAGCCACTGCAACGGTTATGTGTGCTGGCGTATGGAGCGACGAACTCCAATCAAAATTTGACCTTAAAGCTGGATACAAAGTAACAATGAGTAAAGGTGCTCATATTATTCTTCCGCGCACGGCGATCACTTCAGAAGCTGGAATCATCATCAAGACGCAAATATCTGTTTTGTTTATCATTCCATGGGCAGATAAATGGATTGTTGGCACAACTGATACTCCATATACCGGCGATAAAGCAGAACCAGTAGCAAGCGGCGAAGATATTGAATACATTCTCAATGAAGCAAATAGAGTTCTCAAACCTAAGATAAAGCGTGAAGATATTATTGGTGTCTATGCAGGACTTCGTCCGCTTATTTCTAATAACAAAAATTCTGCAACCACAAAACTTTCGCGCGAACATACAGTAGATCGCCCAGCTCCAGGCTTCCTCAGCGTTGCAGGTGGTAAATACACCACCTATCGAATCATGGGTAAAGATGTTATTGATTTAGCTGTAAATGAATTACGTCGCATCACTCTAGATTCTGTGACCGACAAACTTCCTATGGTTGGCGCTGATGGTTTTACGGCCCTTGTTCAACAAAGCGCTCAGATTGCCGAGTTGTATGGAGTTAGCGAAGAGAGTGTTATTCATTTACTCAATCGCCATGGTTCCCTCATCAGCGAAGTGTTAGAGATTATTACGCAGAATTCAAAGATGGCAGAGCGAATTGATCTATCGCTGCCATACCTCAAAGCAGAAATTGAATATGCCGCAAGTCATGAAGGTGCTCGAAGTGTTGATGATGTCATTTCTCGCCGTACGCGAATTGCATTTGAATCCAACGATCACGGGGTTGGAATTGCAGCAGAAGTTGCGGCAATTATTGGTTCAGTGCTTGGGTGGGGCGCGAAGGAGCGCAAAGCATCGATCAATAGTTATTTAGAACTTGTAGAACGTGAGAATATGGCGCTTGATGAATTGATTAATTCTTAATTTGCTTTGCACATCCATCGGTTGCCGGCTTTTTTGTTGGAGTTGGTGATGGTGCAACTGGAGTCGGTGAAGGCTCAACACCTTGAGTGACTGTAAAAATCGCTGGTGTACTACTTGTTGCATGAGTATTTGACACATCCGTATATGTAACTAAACCTTGGTATGAACCAGCAGGAACACCCTTGAGGGCGAGAGTCCAAGTGCCGCTGGCTGATCTCAGAACTGTTTGTGTGGGTTTTGGAAGTGCTGGCGTTAGCTTGTCGAATACAAACTTTACGCTTCCCGTAACTACGGGATTTAGGTTTGGTCTAATTACGCTGACATTGAAAGTGACAGATTTATCCGTTGTACTTGCAGATAATTTATTCACGGTTAGTTGCGTTGGTTCATTTATTGGAAGGAAATCCATTGCTTCGGGGACCCAACTCCCTTTTGTAAGGTTGAGAAATGTGTTGGGAGAACCACGGAAAACATTGAGATCTAAACGTGAACCTGGAACTCCATACTTGGGCGCAATTCCGCATGAGGAGTATTGCCAGATTATCCACTGAGATGAACAGTTAGACGTTGTCCATGAATGTACATAACAGCCCCCGACCTTCAACCCAGGTTGTGCTAAAGGATCTGCGGGATCGATTGCATACTGCGCCAACCACAATGGATATTGGGCTAATTCCGTACTGCGCGTCATCGCACTTTCAAGAAAATTTGGATATGAATATAAGAATGGGGTGCGACCGGTTTTTTCTTTGAGGAATGCAAGAAATGTGGTTGCCCAAAGGGTCACAGCGCTTCGAGATGCATACTTTGCGCAGCTTCTATTTGAACTTAGACGAACACAGTTATTCTCAAGATCGAGTGCATAGGGCAGATCTTTCTCCCCATATCCGCCAATGGAAGCAAGACGCCAAACAACTTTTTGTGCTTGCGCTTGTGCATCCTTAGTTATTTCAGCCGGCACATTTGTATCAGGCAAAATTGCGTAATGATAAAAGCCTGTGTAAATTCCTGCAGCCTGCGCGGCTGGGTGATCCATAGTTAGATATTTGAGTGCTAAAGCATCTGCATCATCACGTGTATCAGATGCCTTTATTATTACAAATCTCATTCCTGCGTTGTACATAGTCGTAAAATCAATTGCTTTATCATTGGGATGTTGCCACCTACTGATATCTGCACCATGAATTCGTGAGCCAGGACCCATTGCATCGATAAATGCTTCTTGATTTTCAGATGAAATTTCAGGTAGTTGTTGAATTGTTATTGAGCGAATATTTGAGTAAATACGTTTCTTACCCACGTAGGCAGTTGCCCGATATTTGACTTGTGCATCGAGGGCAGTAGCAAGAGCAACAACTTTATACGTCCCTATGCGCGTGCTCTTAGTTTTGAATCGAGTAGCTTTCCAACTGCCATCAGTATTTATTTGAATATTGATTTCGGTACCAGATTTAGCAGGTTTGAGCGTGCCATACAAAGTCACGATTGATTCACTTGCACTCGGAGTTTGGCTTATTGAAAGTTTGAACGAACTAGTTGCTGCATTAGATGGTTGAGTATGAATAAATAGAGTAATGAGTGAAATGATTGAGATCCACGAGAACAATTTCTTCATAATTCAGCAATTTTCACATCTATATGTGCAACGCGGGAGATGGCAGTTATGAGGATTTCTTTGTGGCGCTCTCGCGATTGACTATATTCATGAGCAGCGCCAAATTTTTGACTATCTGAAAAATCTAGGGTCAAAATGTTTTCTTCAAGTGAGGCAAGACGAGCATCAAAGAAGGCGAGCCAAACAACTCTGTCCTCTTTCTCAACATAATCGAGCACATCATTCCAGCGCGAACGAAGCTCGTTGAGTTCTGATGACATGGGGCAAACGATACCTTTTTAGCTTTGCTTCCCTAGGTAAGCCACATCGATTTAGTGACGAGGCGCTCCTAGCCATTTGAAGTATTCGCCAGTGAGCAAAACTCTCAGATTCTTAGTGCGATCAGGAAGGAAATCAAAGTGCTGTGCGATTCTGGCAACAATTTGCTCAACAGATTTTTCGCTCACAAAACGTCTGCGTCCGATCTCTGCATTGCTAAGACCGGTAGCCAACAATCGAAGGGTTTCAATTTGAATATCTGTGAAATCACTGAGGACAGAAATAAAAGAATTTTCATGCAAGGAACCGTGCGAATCCACCCATGCCATCTTATCTTTAGTAGTTGATGATTTTATAGATAGCGCAATTGAATCTTTAATGACCAAGAGATCAGCGATAGATTTTTTTAGAATAATTTTGCTACCTAGGGGAATGTCTTTCTCTCTTAAACCAAGGAGACGAAGATCGGGGCAGGAAGTGATGAGTATTATTCCAAGATCAGTTTTATCTTTTCGAAGCGAACGAGCAAGTGAGACAGCTTCTTCGCAACAGAATTGGATATCTATAATCACCACATCTGGCTGCAGGGATTTGAATAAATTTTGTGCAATTGGAATTGTTTGTGCTTCACCAATTACATTTACTGAGTGAAGTCTTAGCGCAGCAGAAAGTAAAGATAGCTCGAAAGCATCATCATTTACAATCAATACTCTTTGCGGCACACTTGAACATACCGCAGGTGATGTGAATAGGTGAGGTCAATTACTAGGGAACACCCTAGAAATGAATTAAATCATTTGTGAAATTGTTTTAGAAATTTTGGGAATGATTTGTTGCGCGGAAATCGGACCAGCGTTAGATGCATTTTCAGCTGCAAGTAAATGAATTAGTGCACCTGTTGCTGCAACTTCTGCTAATCGATTTGCATCGTTGAGTATCTCGATTTCGTTTGTTGCCACTATAGTCCCAACAATTCCTGCCAGTACATCGCCACTTCCTGCAGTTGCGAGCCACGGAGTCGATCGCGGGAGTTCATAGAGAACATTTTCATTTGCAACGAGCGTGCGGCTACCTTTGAGGAGAATAGTCACGCCTAATTTATCTACAGCAATACGAATCCATTTTTTTGGATCACCTTCGATTGCTTCGGTGCTAGCACTCATTCCTCTTGCATTTAGCAGTTTTGCGAGCTCTCCATAATGTGGAGTGATGAGAGTCGGTTGTTCTAAAGTGCCGGCAAGATA
>CAMCCH010000037.1 GCA_945873335.1 Bifidobacterium breve
CGAGCGCCCTTTTGTCCGATTGGATCTTTAGTAACTTGAACAAGAACTGATTGACCAGTTTTCAAAACTGTTTCAATCTTGCGTGGCTCTGATTCAGAAATTCCTGCTGCATCCCAATTCACTTCACCGGCATAGAGAACGGCGTTGCGTCCCTTACCAATATCGACGAATGCTGCCTCCATAGAAGGAAGTACGTTTTGAACGCGGCCCAAATAAACGTTACCGACATAGGAAAGATTGGTATTTCGGTTGACATAGTGCTCGACCATGACATTGTCTTCAATAACTGCTATCTGAGTACGGTCTGCAATTTGGCGAACAACCATTTCGCGATCAACATTTTCGCGTCGGGCTAGGAATTCACCATCTGTGATGATTGTTCCGCGCTTGCGATAAGGCTCTCTATATTCACTGCGTGATTCGCGTTGGTTATCTCTACTTCCGCGATCGCGGCGACCACGGCGCGCATCTGGACGTGCTGCTCGCTCTGGTCGTTCCGTACGTTCGCGAGCTTCGCGAACTTTTACAATCGTTACAACGCCATCTTCTTCGATGGTTTCTCCTGGCGTTACACCTTCACCGCTTGCGCGACGGCGTCTGCGACGACGATGTGTTGTGCCATCGACGCTCTCTTCATCACTTTCTTCATTTGTTGAATCTTCATTTGTCTCAGATGAAGCGTCTTGACCAGGTTTTCTGCGACCTCGGCCACCGCGGCGACGACGACGATTGCGCGAACTGCGTGATTCAGCATCGCTCTCTGATTCGCCAGGTGCTTCTACTTCTGCTTCTGGGGCAGCAACCTTCTTTGCAGCGCTCTTGCGCGCAGGTTTTACCGTTGTATCGGCTGCTTGAAAGACTGGAACAGGAATCGCTGCAGACTTTCGCTTTGAAGGAGTGGCAACAGCCGCTTCTTCAACAACGAGGTCAGGGGTTTCTGATTTCTTACTGGAACTTTTCTTCACCGCACGCTTGCGCGGTGACTTTGGCTCAATAGCCATGGCACCAAATCCTCTATGCGTTTGTATAAACGCGCTCTGGCTTGAATTCTCAAGCAAATCTTCTGTGGTGAATTCGCGCTAGGCGTTGTTCGCGAATGGATCGCGAGCCGCGCTGAACTCTGGAGTAAGTATGGCAGATAGTGCTCGATTAGCCCAACTTCGTTCCAATATGAGCGTGCCAGAAAGCTTTTAGCGCTGTTTTGCGTGAATGTTTTGAAGTAAACCAAAGCCAATCAAATTGGCGAACATACTCGAACCACCGTAGGAAAGGAAAGGTAATGGAACACCTGTCATCGGCATCAAGCCGAGTGTCATTCCAATGTTTTCGAATATTTGAAATGCGAACCAGGCAGCTACTCCCGTTCCAACTAATCGTCCAAAGGGGTCATTGGTTCTTCGAGCGATAGAAAAAGCACGCATCAAAATAATTATGTAGAGCAAAATGATTGAGCCGCTACCGAGGAAGCCAAGTTCTTCCCCTGCAACGGTAAAAATAAAGTCTGTCTGTTGTTCAGGAACAAATCGACCATTTGTTTGCGGCCCATTGAATAAACCAGTTCCAATCAAGCCACCTGATCCAACCGTAATGCGTGCTTGTCGTAGTTGATAGCCAGCTCCTTGAGAATCTGCATTCGGATCAACGAAAGATTGCAAACGCTTTATTTGATAATCCTTAAGTACACCTGACTGTGTGGCTACAAATCCGCCAATGACAGCGATGATAAGTAGGGCTACAACCCAGCGCGTTGGCGAACCAGAGACGGCAATGATTGTTACAACGGAGGCCGAGATAATGAATACTGTCCCGATATCTGGTTGGGCCAAAATAAGAAGAATCGGAACGGCTGCAACGGCGAGTGCTTGCAACATATCTTGAGTTGTTGGCTCATCAGAATCATGGCCGCGCTCAGAGAGAATCATTGAGATTCCTAAAATAATAGAAATCTTTGCAAGCTCTGCTGGTTGAATTTGAAAGCCACCAGGTAGAGCTATCCACGCCTGTGAACCATTAACGGTACTTCCAACATTAGGAATGAGCACTGCCACAAGTCCAATGACACCAAGAACCCATGCAATCGGTGTGTAAGCGCGCAATAGTCGGTAATCAATAACTGTTGTGCCCCATGCAAGAAGTGAGCCAATTGCAATATTGATAATGTGGCGCTTCAAATAATATTCCGGGTCTAGATTATTTGCTGCATACCAATCACGAGTAGCTGCATAGACAAGGGCAGTCCCGATCGCAAGTAATAGAACTATTGCTCCAGAAAGTATCGGATCAAAACCTGCAAAGAGTGATGGCCGTGATGCTCGCCTAAATCTTTGGCGCTCTGCAATAGAACTCATGGCGCCTTCTTTACTTTGGTAGCGGGAGAAATCTTTGGAAGTTTAGTCGGTGGTTTGCCATCAGGAAATAGCGCAAGTTCAGGAATCACTTTAGATCCTTTTACCCCAAAAAGTGTTTCATAAATTTTGCGAACGCCGACGCCACTCGTAGATGATCCGTAACCACCTTGACTTACCATCATGACTACTGCGTATCGAGGTTTCTCACTTGGTGCATATGATGCAAACCACGATGTATCGTCTTTCGCGCTACCATTGAGATTTCGTCCAAAAACTTGTGCCGTTCCTGTCTTTCCACTCACGGATACAGGAAAACCTGAAAATGAACCTGTCGCTGTTCCGCTAGTAACCACTTCACGAAGTGATCCTTGTAGAAATTTCAGCGTCGCAGGTGTTGCAGGAAGTGTGCCAAGTTTTTCTGGAGTCATGGTCTTTACAATCGTTCCATCAGTTTTGATAATTGCTTTACCAACTAGTGCCTGCCAAATCGTTCCACCATTAGCAATCGCTGAATACATCTGTGCCAATTTTAGTGGCGTAATGACGGTATCGCCTTGACCAATAGAGAAGTTCACTGCATCTCCCGCGCGAATCTTGTCACCATCGAGACAGTTTTCGCGAGCAAGCTCCAACAAGAATGGGGTCTGCTGGCTTTTGCTGGCACGCTCTTTATAGTTGCAATAAAAATCCTTATTATTTTCATACCAATCTTTGCGCCATTGGCGATCGGCTAAACGCCCTGCAGATTCTGAGGGTAGATCAATGCCTGTCTTTACATTTATTTGGAATCCCCGCGCTGCATTATAAAAATAATCATTCAAATCTGCTTTTGGCCTCAATCCGCCATCGCGCAACCATTCATCAAAAGCAATTCGATACCAGATTGTGTCGCATGAGACTGCAATCGCCTTCTTCAAAGACATTCTGCCTTGCGCTTTACTTTCAAAGTTTTGGAAAGCACGTGTTCCAACTTCTACTTCTGATGGACAGTCATATGAAGCATTGAGGTCATAACCAGCATTAGCTGCTGCAACAGTGGAGACTGCTTTGAATGTAGATGCTGGTGCAAATAAACCTTGCAGTGCGCGAGATAGTGCTGGAACACCAGTCTTCTCGCTAAATAAATCATTTGCTTGTTTTACGGTCAATCCTTTTTCCCATAAATTTGGGTCATAGGTTGGATAGGAAGCAATTGCAAGAACGCGTCCATTACGAACATCCATGACAACTGCAGCTCCTGAATCTGCTTTGAATCCTGACCCACGAGCTCGTCGTACAGCATCAGCTAGTGCGCTCTCAGCAGAGGCCTGGAGACGAATGTCTAGATTTGTTACTAAATGATCTCCTGGCGTTGACTTTGTATTTTGACTCACTCTAGTAATGGATTCTTTACGATCCACAATAACTGTTCTTATGCCAGGTGTTCCACGCAGGTAAGAATCATATTGAATCTCTAATCCAGATTTACCAATTGATTCACTTCGAAAATACTTGATACCGTCTGTATTGGATAAATTTTCTTCTGTCATAGGTCCGACATAACCCAATACATGAGCGCCATTGACGCTTTCCATCCCTGGATAATTTCTAATTGCTATTGGCGTTGCATCTACACCTGGATATTTGTCAGAGTTCTCAACTATTTGAAGGGCCACATTTGGATCTGCCTGCTTAGTAATTGGGATGGGTTGATAGCGCGAACCAGTCCAGCATCCTGCTTTCTTTCCCTTTGGTAATTCTCCACATAAACGAGTTTCTTGATAAATATCGCTGTATTTCAAGCCCAATAAAAGCGCTAACGACTTCATGACAGAAACGCCTTTATCTGGCTGCTTATCAATGACTATTCGATCAATAGTTATTGCTAATCCAACTTTATTGAGCGCTAACGGAACCCCAGAGGAATCAACAATGAGGCCACGAGTTGCTGGATTGATTACATCACGACTTTGAATACTCAGCGCTGCATCTCGATACTTTGGTCCTGCTGCAATTTGCAAATAAAACAATCTGCCAAAGAGTGCGGCCATGAGAGAAATTATGAGAATCTGAACTACTAACAAACTAAGACGTGAGCGTTGATTCATATTCTGGAACCAGTATCAAATGTAAATGCATGTAGTCGAGAAAATATAGGAAGCGTAAAAGGGGTTATAAGTAGCGTCCAGGTAGTCATGCCGAAAAGGATTATCAGAATCTGAGTAAAGGAGCCAAGGTTCACACCTAGTAATGCGCCTGTGATTAGGAATGAAACTTCTGCAAGGAAAACACCTGCGACTACAAGAAAAACTATTGTGATTGGATTTCCACGAGATTTATCGTCGCCGAAACCTAGGAAAGCAATTCCAAAACAGGTAAGAATCAAGATAAGAGTCCATTGTCCAACTGGACCCGATGAACTTGGTGAAAGGTCTATGAGAAAACCAGCACTAAATCCTGTAATAGCGCCCACCTCTGGGGTGCTCAGCGCTGACCAGACCAATGCGAAAATTAGAAAGATTGAGAACCCGCCACCTGGAAATCGAACTTGATTAATAAAAGATTCTTGGAGAGTGTAGATAAATAGAAATATAACTCCTGAAAATGAAAGTTGGCGCGTAATCATTTGGTTGCAGAAGGGCTCGGTGATGGCGTAACGAGAATTGTGACTGTAGGAATTGGTGTTGGACGAGGTTTTGGTGGAACCAATGCATCACGCGGATCTGTCTTTGGCGCACCGACAACAACGGCTACTACGCCAAGTGCTGAAAAGTTTGTATAGAACTTCACCGATGCACTCTGTGCAACAGCGCCTGCAGAGTTATCTACCGCAATAACTGTTCCAACCGGTACTCCAGGAACAAATGGACGATTGAGTTGACTTCCACGAGCAAGTAAAACGTCTCCAACGGAGAGCGTTGTTTGATTATCAATGAGCTGAAGCACCGCTTTGCGTGAGCCTTGGCCTGAAAGGATTCCAATTTGCTGGGTGCCAGCAATTCTTACTCCAATCCTAAATGAGGGATCGGAGGCAAGAAGAATCAATGCAGAATTTGGATAAACCTCTTTTACAACACCCACTAATCCTGAATCGCAAATGACAGTCATATTTCGACGGATTCCAGAATTCGATCCCGCATCGATAGTAAGTGATTGACTAAAAGACTGACTTGAACCTTGCGAAATAACTTTTGCACTCAAGATTTTGTAATCACCAGTACCTGCAAGATCTAACATCGTTTTGTATTTTTTTAGTAGTGCATCGGCATTCTTGCGATTGATAAGTTTTGTGCGCAGATTGAAGTTCTCGGCGCGAAGTTGTTCTAATTGGTTACGCGTGCGACCAAGGTGGGTTATATCCGAGAAGAAGTTCTTGAATGGAGATGCAACAGTGTTTCCAGCCCGTTGAAATGGCGACAAAACAGTTTGACTGCCAGTTCGCAGGCCATCGAGTACCTGTACTCCGCGCAAATCTAATGTGATGAGAAATAGCGAGGAGACAATAAGAGTAATAAGAAGCAGGCGCGAGCGATTGCCTCCGCCATAACGCATCTCTTATTTCCTATCGACGTGGTTCGGAGATCAAGACCTTCTCTAAAGCCTCAAACTCTTCAATACATTTTCCAGAGCCCTCAACGACTGCATCGAGTGGACGGTCTGCAATATGAATTGGCATTCCTGTCTCTTTACGCAAGCGCTCATCGAGTCCCTTGAGAAGTGCGCCGCCACCAGTTAGAACAATTCCGCGATCCATAAGATCACTTGCTAACTCTGGTGGAGTCTTATCGAGTGTGCTCTTCACAGCATTGACGATTGCATTTACTGGCTCTTCCAATGCTTTACGAATCTCTGCAGCTGATACAACAATTGTCTTAGGCAGACCAGTTGCTAAATCGCGACCACGAATCTCTGCATCATTTTCACCTTGAAGCGGATAAGCAGAACCAATAGCCATCTTGATCTCTTCTGCTGTGCGCTCTCCCAAAAGTAGTGAAAATTCGCGCTTTACCCAGTTGATAATGGCTTGATCTAGCTCATCACCACCAACACGAATAGATAGCGCTGTAACAATTCCACCAAGTGAAATAACAGCAACTTCTGTTGTTCCGCCACCAATATCTACAACCATATTTCCTGTTGGTTCGTGAATAGGTAGTCCAGCACCGATTGCTGCAGCCATTGGCTCTTCAATAATGTAAACCTTGCGCGCACCCGCTGCATATCCAGCATCTTTTACTGCGCGCTGTTCAACACCGGTAATACCTGATGGAACGCAGACAACGATACGTGGCTTTGCAAGATAGCGACGACGGTGAACTTTTTGAATGAAGTAACGAAGCATGCGCTCTGTTGTGTCAAAGTCAGCGATAACGCCATCTTTGAGTGGGCGAATTGCAACGATATTTCCAGGAGTACGACCAATCATCTTCTTGGCTTCAAGACCAACGGCGAGGATTCCACCAGTATCTTGATTGACGGCAACAACACTTGGCTCATTGAGAACAATGCCACGTCCGCGCACATAGACCAAGGTATTTGCAGTGCCTAGGTCAACGGCCATGTCACGGCCAATAAAGGACATCTTGTTACTCATGTGTTTCCCCTTGTGTTATTCGTTTAGTTCGTTGGAAAAAAGATAGAAATTTCGCGAGCAGCAGATTCGGGTGAATCCGATCCATGAACAATGTTTTGCACAACTTTTGTTCCTTGATCGCGAGCTAAATCTCCGCGAATAGTTCCAGGCGCTGCAACAGTTGGATCAGTTGCGCCCGCGAGTGAGCGAAAGCCTTCGATGACTCGATTACCAGTTGCAACAATTGCAACGATTGGTCCAGACATCATGAACTCAACCAGTGGTTCATAAAAAGGTTTTCCTGCATGTTCTGCATAATGTTTTTCAAGTAATGCACGATCTGCATTGAGCATGCGCAGCGCTTCAATTGAATAACCTTTTGATTCGATACGCGAAATAACTTCACCAGTTAGCCCACGACGTACTCCGTCAGGCTTGACCAGGATCAATGTTTTTTCGGCGCTCATAGAAGGTGAGTCTATTAGGCATCTGGAGGACGTGTCGCCAGCAGGCTGGCCCGTATCGCCTCACCCTTGCGCCCCACAAGAATCGCCGTAATCCATAACCCCACAAAAAGGGTGCCAACTATAAAGAAGGCTGGGAGGACAAAGCCAAAGGCAAGCATGGCAATTTGAAGAGCGGATGCAAAAATCCATCCACTTTTTGATTTCAAAAAGCCAGCGCTAAGAATTAGCAAGATTGCAATAGATGCGCCATAAATAACTGCGCCACTCGATTCACTTTTCATTGCAAGCAGAAGTGCAAAGCCAAGGGTGAAACTCTCCATAATCAACACTGCCGATGCCAACATTCTCATGATTGAAACTTCTTTCGAAGATACGTTCGCGATTCACCCACTGTTACAACAGATCCCGCAACGACTACCCCAACTGATTCATCGGTTAGGGGTCGCTTTGCTGTTTCAACGGCACGATCTAAGGCAGCGCCAAGGGATGCAACTGGAAAGACTCGGTCATTACCAAAAATTGAAACCGCGACTTTTTCAAGTTCTTCAACCGGCATTGCTCGCGGTGATGAACTTTGAGTCACGATGACGGAATTGAGAATCGGTTCGAGCTCTTTCAAAACTCCTGCAGCATCTTTATCTCCAAAAATGGCGACAACGCCAATTACTTCATCAAAGGTAAATTCACACTCAAGTGTCTCTGCAAGCGCTCTAGCGCCATGGGGATTGTGCGCAGCATCAAGAATGACGGTTGGGTCGCGATGCACGATTTCACACCGTCCTGGAGATGTAACTGCGGCAAAGCCAGCGCGCACTGATTCAATATCTAATGGCTGATCACCAAAAAATGCTTCGACCGCAACAAGTGCTGAGGCGGCATTGAGCGCTTGATGTTTTCCATGAAGTGGTATGAAAATATCTTCATACGTGTCATTGATTCCTTTCACGCTTATCAATTGACCACCAATAGCTACTGCACGTGAGAGAAGTTCGTACTCGATACCTTCGCGAGCGATATCGGCGCTGACTTCGGCTGCGCGGCGCAATAATTCAACTGCAGCTTCAGGTTGCTGCTCGGCAAGAACTACAAAGCCGCCCTCCTTGATAACGCCAGCCTTCGTTGATGCAATTTCTGAGAGCGTATTTCCTAAATATTCCATGTGGTCATAATCAATTGGCATTACAACGCTGACATCGGCATCAATGACATTCGTTGCATCCCAGGTTCCACCCATGCCCACTTCAATAACTCCAACATCAATGGGGTGTTCAGCAAATGCAACAAAGGCAAGCGCTGTAATCGCTTCAAAGAAAGAGATTGGATTATCGAATTTTTCATCCATCAAATCCAAATACGCTGCAATATCGTTGTAAGCAAAGATAATTTCTTTCGGGTCAATCGATTGGCCATTGATTGCAATTCGCTCTAGATAACTCTCTAGGTGAGGACTTGTAAAGCGACCTGTTCTCATTCCTGTTGCAAAGAGAAGCGAATCAATCATGCGAGAAGTAGATGTTTTTCCATTAGTTCCTGCGATGTGAATTGTTGGATATGTAAGTTGAGGTGATCCCAAAATATCCATGAGCGCAGAGATTCTCTCCAAAGTTGGAGCAATGCGTGTTTCTGGCCAGCGAGCTAAGAGCGCCTTTTCAATTGCATCGACTCGTGCTTGATCATCGGCAGAAATCATCATGACTGTGGCAGCGCAGCAAGTTGTGCGCTAATTCTTTCAATATCCGCACTCGTTGTAACTAAGCGTTCTTTGATTTCAACAACAACGTTCTCTGGTGCTTTTGCCATGAAGCCCTCGTTAGAGAGTTTTACTTGGGCTGTTTGCAAATCCTTTTGGGCGGTGGCTAAATCTTTTGTAAGGCGTGCGCGTTCTGCACCGATATCAATTGTTCCAGTGAGGTCGAGTTCAACCTTGACTGAACCAATCTCAAAACTAGCACTTGCTGTGAAATCAACACTTTCCATCTTCAAAACAAATGCCATTGCGGCGCCGTATTGTGCAATATCAGTCGGTGCAATGAATCGACCAGGAACTTTCTGAGTTGTTTTGATTCCTTGATCATTTCTAAATCTACGAACTTCTGTAATTATTGTTTGAAGTTCAGATACTAATTTCTCAGATTTCTTGTCGACATGTGCTGCATTTGCTACTGGCCACTGAGAGATAACGAGTGATTCTCCCCCAGTAAATGATGTCCAAAGCTCTTCAGTAATGAAGGGCATAACTGGGTGCATCAACTTGAGTAATTGATCGAGCACATGTCCAAGGACTCTTTTAGTTCCATCGCTATTTCCAGATGCGAAAGTTTCCTTTGAAAGTTCTAGGTACCAATCGCATAGGTCATCCCATGCAAAGTGATAAATCACATCGCATGCACGAGCAAACTCGTAGCTTTCAAAAAGTTGATCAACTTCGGAGATAGTCTCTGAAAGACGACTCAAGATCCACTTATCAATTGCATTGAGTGAATCATGTGCTGGGAGTTCGCCATCGACATTTGCGCCATTCATAATCGCGAAACGCGTTGCATTCCATAGCTTTGTTGCAAAGTTTCGAGATGCGCCAACCCATTCCTCAGCTAGCGCTTGATCGGTTCCTGGGTTTGCCTTTTGAGCAAGTGCAAAGCGAAGTGCATCAGCGCCGTAGCGATCCATAAATTCGAGGGGGTCAATTGTGTTTCCGCGACTCTTGCTCATCTTTTTACCGTAGCGATCGCGTACTAAGCCGTGCAATGCAATGACTGGGAATGGCGCAACACCATCCATTGCAAAGATTCCCATCATCATCATGCGTGCAACCCAGAAGAACAAAATGTCATAACCAGTTACTAGAACACTGGTTGGATAAAACTTCTTTACATCTGCGCTTATCTCTGGCCAACCAAGAGTTGAGAATGGCCACAGCGCAGATGAGAACCATGTATCTAAAACATCTGGATCTTGAACATAACCAGCGGGTGCTTTTTCATCAACACCAAGAACTAAAACTTCACCATTTGGTCCATACCAAACAGGAATTTGATGTCCCCACCACAATTGTCGAGAGATGCACCAGTCGTGCATGTTGTCGACCCAATCGAAATAACGGGGTTCTAATTCTTTTGGTTCAATCTTTACTCGTCCTTCGCGCACCGCATCTCCTGCTGCTTTTGCAAGTGGTGCAACACGAACAAACCATTGCATGGACAAACGTGGCTCAACAGTTGTATCGCAACGGGAGCAATGTCCCACTGAGTGAAGATATGGACGCTTCTCTGCAACTACACGGCCTTGTGCTTTGAGCTCTGCAACAACTGCTTTTCTTGCAACAAAGCGGTCCATGCCATCGAATTGTGTACCGGAATTAGCCATAACTCCGTGCTCGTTCATAATGATTGGCATATCAATTCCGTGACGTGTTGCCATTTCAAAGTCGTTGGGATCATGTGCGCCAGTTACCTTGACCGCACCTGTTCCAAAGTCAGGATCAACTAATTCATCAGCAATGATGGGAATCATGCGATTAGCAAGTGGAAGTAAAACATCTGTACCAACCATGTGTTTATAGCGTGGGTCGTCAGGGTGAACTGCAACAGCGCCATCGCCAAGCATTGTTTCGGGACGAGTTGTTGCAACAGTGATTTGTTGATCTCCATCGCCGTAGCGAACAGATACAAATTCGCCTTCAACATCTGAGTGCTCAACTTCAATATCGGAGAGCGCGGTCAAGCAACGTGTGCACCAGTTGATGATTCTCTCTGCTCGATAAATCAGGTCTGCGTCATAGAGCTTCTTGAAAATCGTTGGTACTGCTTTGATTCCATTTGCATCCATTGTGAATGCTTCACGGCTCCAGTCAACGCTTTCGCCTAGGCGTCGCATCTGTCCAAGAATTGCACCGCCAGATTCGGCTTTCCATTCCCAAACTTTTTTCACGAACTCTTCGCGGCCTAAGTCATGGCGCGACTTTCCTTGCGCCGCTAATTGTTTTTCAACAACGTTCTGTGTTGCAATTCCAGCATGATCCATCCCTGGTAACCAGAGTGTTTCAAAACCCTTCATTCGCTTCATGCGAATCAATACATCTTGTAGCGTGTGATCGAGTGCGTGACCAATATGCAAACTGCCCGTTACATTGGGAGGTGGAATAACAATTGTGTATGGCTCTTTGTCAGAAGTGTTATCGGCGGTGAAATAACCAGCCTTGATCCACTTTTCATATAACGGTGACTCAATGTCGGCCGGTGAAAAGGTCGACGCGAGTTCGCGCTTATTCTGACTCATGGCGAGCAGTCTAGATTATGCGCTCTTCTCCTCTTGACCCTTTTGGGCCCGTGCGCGCTTTGGAATATCGCCTGTGCGATTAATCATCGTAGGCAAAACCCCATCGTTGATGCATTCCTTTGTAACAACGACCTTGGCAACATCAGAACGGCTAGGTACGTCATACATAACGGCCAATAGAACTGATTCCATGATGGCGCGAAGTCCACGTGCACCTGTTCCGCGTTTGAGTGCGAGTTCAGCAATTGCATCGAGGGAATCGGCATCGAATTCGAGTTCAACATTATCGAGATCAAAGAGGCGCTGATATTGCTTGACCAATGCATTTTTTGGCTCTGTGAGAATCTGCATCAACGCTTCTTTATCTAGATTTTCAACGCTTGTAATAACAGGAAGGCGTCCAATAAATTCTGGAATCATTCCAAATTTCAAAAGATCTTCTGGCATAACTTCAGCGAAGAAATCTCTGCGTGATTTATCTTCGGAGCTCTGCATAACAGCATTGAATCCAACGCCTTTGCTTCCACTTCGACTTTCAATAATCTTTTCTAATCCTGCAAATGCTCCGCCAACAATAAAGAGAACATTTGTTGTATCAATTTGAATAAATTCTTGATGTGGGTGCTTGCGTCCACCTTGTGGTGGAACGGATGCAACTGTTCCTTCAAGAATCTTGAGAAGAGCCTGCTGTACACCTTCACCAGATACGTCACGAGTAATTGATGGGTTCTCTGACTTGCGAGCAACCTTGTCAATTTCATCGATATAGATAATTCCAGTTTCAGCTTTCTTCACATCAAAATCTGCTGCTTGCAAAAGCTTGAGCAAAATATTCTCTACATCCTCGCCAACATATCCGGCCTCAGTAAGAGCTGTTGCATCGGCAATTGCAAATGGCACATTGAGCATGCGTGCAAGAGTTTGTGCCATCAGGGTTTTACCGCAACCTGTTGGACCAAGAAGCAAGATATTGCTCTTTGCTAATTCAATTGCATCTTCACGCTTTGAATCCCCAGTTTGAACGCGCTTGTAATGATTGTAAACAGCGACAGAGAGTGACTTCTTTGCACGATCTTGACCGATTACATATTGATCTAGGAATTCGAAAATCTCTTGTGGCTTTGGAAGTTCAGTGAGACCGAGTGAGCTTGCCTCTGCAAGTTCTTCAACAATGATTTCGTTACAGAGTTCAATACATTCATCGCAGATATAAACGCCAGGGCCGGCAATGAGTTTCTTTACCTGCTTCTGAGTTTTGCCACAAAAGGAACACTTCAATAGATCGCTTGTTTCACCGATGCGTGTCATGAGACTCCCTAAAGTTCGCAGTTGGGGGAAGCGCGAACCTCTACGGTGTAATCGTAGATTCTTTGATCTTTTTGAGCGCGGGTATTTAGGCCTTTGGGTGTTCGCCCTGAGAATAATTAG
>CAMCCH010000038.1 GCA_945873335.1 Bifidobacterium breve
TTCTGTACTGAAATGAGTCCACCTTGTGCTGGAGTTCCACCAATTTTGATTGCTCGGCGAAGTTGTTCTGCATTGACATTACTGACCCCAATATTTTGAACAACACCATGGGCTTTGAGCTTCATGACATTTTCGAATTGAGTCTCATAGGCCATTGTGTGATTGAGGCGGTGGTGTTGCCATAATTGAATTTTTTCTACGCCTAGCTTTCCAGCGGATGCTTCGACTGCGCGGTAGAGGTAATGCTCTTCAGCGTTGCGACCGCCTGTGCCAAACCAATCTTTACCGGGTCCGCGTGTGATTCCACCTTTAGTTGCGATGACAACTTTACTTTTCGCATCTGTTGAACCGCTCCATGTTCTAAATGCTTCGCCCACTAAATGTTCATTGTGACCCATTGTGTTCCATGTTGGAGAATAAATGTCTGCAGTATCCAATAATGTGATTCCAGCATCGAGTGCTGCGTGGATTACAGATATTGCTTGATCTCGCTTATCTAAGATCCAAGCCTTCTCTGGTGGGAAACCAGACATTGGCATACAGCCAAGACCAATTGCGGATACTTGATATGGACCGAGTTTTCTAGTTTGTGTCATGTGTATATCTTTCCATCTTTTACATTGAAGGCATACTCAAGATGGCAAATAATTTGACTTGAAGGGCTTTGTCTCATCTATTGGATAAGGTGCACCAATGAGTGAGTTATCCGCCCAAGTCCGCAAGGCACTTGATGCTGCAGTCACTGCAATTGGCGGCTCACCTCGTGATGGTCAAATTGAAATGGCTGAAGCAGTTGCAAATGCACTCACTGATCGCCACCACCTTATGGTTCAAGCAGGAACTGGTACCGGTAAATCTTTGGCATACATAGTTCCAGCACTTGTTCATGGGCGAAAAGTATTAGTTGCAACAGCAACACTTGCCTTGCAAAGACAATTAGTAGAACGAGACTTACCCGCCGTCGTTCCCGCACTTGAAAAGGTTCTTGGGCGAGATATTACATATGCAATATATAAAGGCGTTGGTAACTACGTCTGCTTGCAGAAAATGAATAGCACCGATGAGGATCCTGATGGTGAGGTCTTATTGGAAGTTTCATCTCTTGGAAAAGATGCACAGCGCTTGCATGCATGGGCAAAGACTTCAGGTGTAACTGGGGATCGAGATGATGCCCCCGATGTTGATAGACGAGTCTGGCTTGCGAATTCAACGTCAGGACGCGAATGCGTAGGCGCAGATAACTGTAATTATGGCTCTCAATGTTTTGCAGCTAATGCAAAAGCGAAAGCACAGAGCGCCGACGTTGTTGTAACAAATCACACGCTACTAGCAATAGAAATTGTGGACTCGCACCCTATTTTGCCTGAGCGCGATGCAGTTATTTTGGACGAGGCGCATGAATTTATGGATCGCACAACTCAAGCGGTAACAGAGGAACTCACCGCAGCACGAGTTATTCGCGCCGCTGCGATGGCTCGCAAATATATGCCTGGCAAATTAGCTGATGCATTTACGAAAGCTGCTGATAATTTCCACGATGCGATGGCCGATTACGGCGATCATGTTCGCTCGGATTTCTCTGCGCAAGGTCGATTAGAGGAAATTCCATCGGTGCTTGAATCACCTATTCGAAAGGTGCGTGAAGCAGCCCAAGCAATTACTCAATCACTGACTGCAGATGAAGAGGCGATTGGCACTGATGCAATGGCAGAGCGAGCACGTGTCAAAGGTGCAATCACTGAAGTTTCAACGACTGCTGCAAAGATTCTCAAGCTAGGTAATGGCCAAGTGCTTTGGTATGAACCAACTTTTTCAACACTTCACCTAGCACCCCTCTCTGTTTCGCATGTCTTGCGTTCTAATTTACTAACTCAAACACCAGTGATTGCAACATCTGCAACGCTGACTGTTGGAAATAACTTTGATGCAATGGCTAAGAGCATTGGCTTTTTAGTGGGTAGCGATGCCGATGTTGCAGAGATAGCAGATGACGAAATTGATCCCGCCAATGTGCAGATGCTCGATGTCGGCTCACCATTTGATTTTGCTAATCAAGGTGTTCTCTATATGCCAAAACACTTGCCAGAACCTGGGCGAGATGGTCCTAGTTCAGAAGTCCTAACCGAACTAGGTGAACTCATTGATGCAGCCGGTGGTCGTACCCTTGCACTCTTTAGTTCGTGGCGCGGTGTTGAGGCAGCAGATTTACATTTGCGCAAAGTATTAGCTGATCTGCCAATAAAGATTATTACCCAAAAGCGCGGAGATTCAGTTGGCCCACTTGTGGAACGCTTTGCAAAAGATGAGACATCGATTCTTATTGGAACGATGTCGCTATGGCAAGGCGTCGATGTTCCGGGGGATTCGTGCATCCTTGTAGCAATTGACCGCATTCCATTTCCAAGGCCAGATGAGCCCGTTATGTCTGCGCGCGCATCACAAGCTGATGAGGCAGGTGGAAGCGGATTCATGCAAGTCTCTTTGCCACGTGCGGCACTTCTTTTGGCACAAGGAACAGGTCGCTTGATTCGCTCCGTGGATGACCGCGGCGTTGTTGCAATATTAGATTCGCGAATAGTGACTAAGCGCTATGGAAGTGTTTTGCTCAACTCCATGCCGCCACTATGGCGAACATCAGATGGGGCAGTGGTACGAGAATCTTTGCGTCGCTTAGCTCAAAAGAGTAAGGATTAATCTCTTTACCTGTGGCCAGGTTGCACCAAAACTTGGATGAAGTAACTGTTCATCAACTTTTTCTATTTCAATCCAACGCACTTCATGTGATTCATCATTGATTTCGTGAGCAACTAACTCGGGTGAACCAAGTGCAATTACTGTGTCATAGCGCCAATTGCCATGATCATCTTCAAAAATTGAGAGAGGTGTTAGACATTGAGGATCGATACCTGTCTCCTCGATTGCTTCACGAATTGCACCTTCTGTAACACTTTCATGAGAATCACGAGCACCGCCTGGAATTCCCCACGTATCTCCATTGTGAACCCACGGTGCGCGATGTTGCATTAAAACTGAGCCATCACGAATGATGAGTAAACCTGCAGCGCCATTTTTGCCCCAATGACGATTGCCGCAATCGCAATCCATCCAGCCATCTCCATCACGCGCCACCATGTTCCTAGAGTGGCATATCTATCCACAAGGTGAGTAGTTGAAAGGGATGAGCTCTCCCTTGAGATTTACCCTGCCGCGCATGAAATATAAAAAATATCTAGCGCTCGTGCCAATCTTTTCACTCATTCCATTGATACCCAATTACGCATCTGGCGCCGACTGTTCGCAATCGGCATGCATAGATGTCTACACCCGAAATGGCGAAATTGTTATCGAGGGCCGCAAAGGCAGCGGTCCAACCAAGAAAAAGGTAATCACAAAAGTTCCCATTACTCCTAAACCCACAGTTACAAAGAAAGCGCCACTTCCTAAGGCTTCAGGCACTCCAGTTCCAAAAGTAAAGCGGACGTATAAGCCACGAATTGTAAAGAAAGCCACGAAAGCCCCTGCAATCTCACTCAGCGATCGTCTTGTAAAACTCTTACCTACTGCAGGTGTTGCATATCAACCTGAGATAGAGCCACTCATCAATGTTCCTATCTATTTCTGGTGTGACCTTCCCGCAATATTTCAAAGCAGAGTCAATGTCGTTGGAGAAATTGTTGATGTTGCACTTCGCCCAAGTTTTACATGGTCATTTGGCGATGGAACTTTTATGAGTTCTATTGAAAATGGTGCGCCTTATCCCGATGGGAAAATCCGCCACACATATTCACAGCCAGGCACATATTTAGTGACGCTGCTTTCAACATGGAATGGCATTTTCACACATAACGGCGTTAGCCGTGCAATTACAGGAACTGTCAAGAAAACATCGGTGGCAACAGTCACTGTTGTAAGCGCACCAACAACTTTTGTGAATTGAGTAAAAATGACAACATGCACACCATCAGATGATCGCAACAATATTATTTATTCTTTAGAGTCAATTGAACTCTCAACCGATGCAGAATTTATTGAGGCAGTTCAGGGTTTCTTCGTCGACTCCGACTCTGCAGAACTCAATATTTTGCAGCAAGATGGTGCAAATGCAATTGTGGATTTAGCCCTTGACTATGAGATGAATGGTTCGTGCGATGATCTTGATTTACTTGCCCATGTAATTGGTCGGTTGAGTGATATTCAAGTTCGCGATTATGCACTTGGCTCGCATAATGATGAAAACTTATCTACATATCTAGCGATGTGGCATAACCTCACCATCATCGCTCCACATCACTACATCGCACCCGTTGCATGCCTCTTTGCCTCACTGGCATATGAAAATGGAGATAGCGAGCTCGCTCTCAAAGCAATCGAGCGCGCACTCCATGATGATCCTTCCTATTCACTAGCAATATTGCTTCGTCGTGTTTTCAAAGCAGGCTGGCCACCTCGTTCATTTTCGGCCATGCGCGCAGAGCTACATCCAAGGATTGTTGCAACTATTTTTCAACGCTAAAAATGCTTTAGAATCTATTTCATGTCAGCCCAGATAGATTCGCTAGAAGGCGCTCTTACTCATATTCAGGGAATTCTTGATTCGAGTCAAGAGCGCTTTCTACTTGGCATAGTAGGCAAACCAGGCAGCGGTAAATCAACATTTACAAAATCACTTGTCAATGGACTCAAATCCCCTGAAGTGGCGTTGATAAATATGGATGGTTATCACATGAGCAATGAAATATTGCTGATGTTAGATAGACGAGAGCGCAAAGGCGCACCTGATACTTTCGATGTTGGTGATTTCGCCCAACTACTCAAAACAGTTCGCAGTGCAAAAGCAGATGTATTTTTCCCACTCTTTGATAGATCAATCGAGGCATCAATACCTGATGGTGCATCCATCCCAGCGCGTGCACGTCTCATCATCGTTGAAGGCAACTACTTGCTTCACAATGAGGGGGGCTGGGAAGAGATTGCCCCGCTACTCGATCAGAGTTGGTTTCTCGATATCGATGAATGGATGCGCCAATCTCGATTAATCTCACGCCATATTCACTACGGAAAATCACCCGAAGCAGCGCGTGAATGGGCGCTAGGAAGCGATGAGAACAATGCTCAACTCATCGAGGGCGGTCGCACACGAGCTGATTACATCGTGAAGGCATGAGCGCGCTTTTCATGAGTTAGACTTATGCCTAGGTCACGAGTTCTAGGTATTAGCCCCGGCTTACTAGACGGCAACCCTCCACCGCGGCGGGGTGCTCCGGGTGACGACCAGGCTTATTGCTTATGAAACTATAAGTAGTTGGCAAGTGCGTGAAGGATTTATTGTGACGAAGAAAAATATAAGTACAGATGTAACAGGTGCGTGGCTGGAATATCACGAGCCAGGAGATCGCAAATTTCTAAATATTGGTTCTCTCTTACTTGAAAACGGCGAGACACTTACCGATATCACTATTGCATATCAAAGCTGGGGAACTCTCAACGCTGCAAAAGATAATGCGATTCTTGTCAATCACGCGATGACTGGCTGGTCAGATATCCCAGGATGGTGGCCTTCGATGGTTGGCCCAGGCTTGCCATTTGATTCCGATAAATATTTTGTCATCTGCCCTAATGTCATTGGTGGATGCCAAGGCAGCACAGGTCCATCGAGCATCGCACCAGATGGAAAACGATGGGGTTCTAGATTTCCATCGCTAACAATTCGCGACATGGTTGCCGCAGAAGTCGCATTTAGTGATGCGCTCGGAATTCGAAAATATCGTCTTGCTGTTGGACCATCACTGGGTGGAATGCGCTCTCTGGAATGGGCTGCGCAGTTACCTGATCGCGTTGGAGCAATCTGCACAATTGGTTCATCAGCTGTTGCAACGGGTGATCAAATCGGCACCGCTGCTATTCAAATAAGGGCGATAAAGAGTGACCCTCATTTCTACGGCGGAGATTATTACGAGCAAGAACACGGACCTATTGAGGGTATGGGTATAGCGCGCCGCATTGCCCACCTCACGTATCGCACAGAGTCTGAGATGGATGTGCGCTTCGGTAGAGAGCTACAAGGAGATGAAACGGGGCGCTACGCCGTTGAGTCATATCTTGATCATCAAGCGCAAAAACTTGCCAAGAGATTTGATGCAAATACATACATCGCACTGACCGAGGCAATGAATTCTCACGATATTGGACGAGATCGCGGGGGAGTTGCCAAGGCGCTCGCTGCCATCACAATTCCTGTCGTCATCGTCTCCATTGATACTGATCGCCTCTTTCCGCCCCGTCTACAGGCCGAAATAGCCGAGTTAGTACCAGCAGCTGCCCCGCTTGTCACAATCTCCTCAGATTTTGGCCACGACGGATTTCTCATTGAAGTTGAATCAGTAGGGGATGCAATTAGGAGAGCGCTCGCTCTATAAAGGCGAGATTGAGCCTTTGAGGGGCAGAAATAGCCATTCGGATGTGCAATTTGGCCTGTGGATAAATTATAATATACCTATCGCTTCACCGCGTTTGAGTCAGAGAGATTCAATCAGATGGTGAAAAAATAAAAGGACAATTGTGGCTGTACCTAGTGCGCTCAAAAATAAGGTGAAGAGAAAAAAATCTGCACCTGCAAAGAAATCACCTGCAAAAAAAGCACCAGCTAAGAAAGTTGCTGCGAAAAAAGTGGTTGGAAAGAAAGCGCCTGCGAAAAAAGCCCCCGCTAAGAAGGTTGCAGCTAAGAAAGTTGCTCCCAAAAAAGCGCCTGCAAAGATTGCGTTGAAAATTGTTCTTACTGAGAAAGATGTTCGCGTCATTGTTGATACTAAGAATGCAGTTATTCGCCAGAAAGAGATTCTCGCAGAGCTTGAAGTTCGCGGAGTTGCAAATATTAATCGTATTCCAAAAAAGGTTGATAAAGATTTAGTAGATGAAGCACGCGCGCTCGCAATTTCCGTACCGGTTATGGTCGAGAAGATGCGCAAGGCTGGCCTTGGTACACCTTCTCGCGCTTTGAAAAAGAATGAACTTGCACTTATTGCTCCACCTCCCGCACCAGTTGTAGCTGCACCAAAAATTGATGCAAAGACAGGCAAAGCCGTTGTTGCCAAGATCGATGGAGAAGATGTTGAGCTTGAAGAAGTTGAACTAGAAGATGTAGAAGCACTCATTGCCGAAGCAGTCGAAATCATCGATTCAGAGGCTGAAGATAAAGGTAATCAACCACGCGTTGTAAACCTTGCAGAAGAGTCATCCGGCAATGAAGAAGATGCCTTCACAATCAAGGCATCTGAAGAAGATGATGCTCCAGCCCAGACAGTTATGACTGCTGGTGCAACAGCAGATCCTGTAAAGGATTACCTCAAGCAGATTGGCCGCGTTGCGCTTTTGAATGCAGAGCTTGAAGTTGAGCTTGCAACAAGAATCGAAGCGGGACTCTTTGCGGAGTTCAAAATTACAACCGAGAAGAAACTTGATAAGAAACTCAAGCGCGAACTCGACTGGATTGTCGAAGATGGTAAGCGCGCAAAGAATCACTTGCTCGAAGCAAATTTACGTCTAGTTGTATCACTTGCAAAGCGTTACACAGGTCGTGGAATGTTATTCCTTGACTTGATTCAAGAAGGAAACCTTGGACTTATCCGTGCAGTAGAAAAGTTTGACTACACAAAGGGCTATAAGTTCTCTACATATGCAACATGGTGGATCCGTCAGGCAATCACACGCGCAATGGCTGATCAGGCGCGCACAATCCGTATTCCAGTTCACATGGTTGAAGTCATCAACAAGTTGGCACGCGTTCAGCGCCAGATGTTGCAGGATTTAGGTCGCGAACCGACCCCAGAAGAGTTGGCAAAAGAACTTGATATGACACCTGAAAAGGTTGTTGAAGTTCAAAAATATGGTCGCGAACCAATCTCGCTTCACACTCCATTGGGAGAAGAAGGCGATTCGGAGTTTGGTGATCTGATTGAAGATAGCGAAGCGGTAGTTCCTGCTGATGCTGTTTCATTCACATTACTTCAAGAACAATTGCACTCAGTGCTCGACACATTGTCAGAGCGTGAAGCAGGCGTTGTTGCGATGCGCTTTGGACTCACAGATGGACAGCCAAAGACTCTTGATGAAATCGGAAAAGTTTATGGAGTTACTCGTGAACGTATTCGCCAGATTGAATCAAAGACAATGTCGAAGTTGCGCCACCCATCACGAAGCCAAGTGCTTCGCGATTACCTCGACTAAAGAAACTAGTTAGAGTTACTTTCGACTAGCTTGTCAGTTTCATCTTGAATCATTGAAGTTACTGGCTTGAGCTTTTCTGCATATTCCTTAGCGTGGTGACCGCAAAATAGAAGCTCTCCACCAGAGAGCAAGACAGCGCGAACATAGGCCTGTGCACCGCAGCGATCGCAACGATCTACTGCATTTAGAGGTGTGGTTTCGAGAAATACTTGCTCGGTCATCGCGCTCTCCGTTCGTTCAAGCACTCTTTGTGCTTACCTATAGGGAACATCAAACCATGCATTGGTTATTCCCCGCTTGCCGAAAAAGATTATTTTGCTGTGAATATTCAATTATTTTCCACATTTTTCATTATGTGAGACCTTTTCGGCGCGTTTGCCCTAGAAAATCACCCTTGGCATATAGCCTTTGGCGCCGTGGCTACCAATGAAGATTCAATTGCAAAGGTTTCGCAGGATAGCTACACCGCAAAAGATTTAGCAGTACTCGAAGGCCTCGATGCCGTTCGCAAACGCCCAGGAATGTATATCGGATCCACGGATTCACGTGGACTCATGCATTGCTTGTGGGAAATTATTGATAACTCTGTAGATGAATCACTCGCTGGTCATTGCAAGAAAATTGAAATCAATTTGGAATCTGATGGCTCTGTAGAAGTCCATGATGATGGCCGCGGAATTCCTGTAGATAAAGAGCCTAAGACTGGACTCACTGGTGTTGAAGTTGTACTTACAAAATTACATGCTGGTGGAAAATTTGGTGGTGGTTCCTATGCCGCTTCCGGCGGGTTGCACGGTGTTGGTGCCTCGGTTGTAAACGCACTGGCATCACGCCTTGATGCAGAAGTTGACCGCGATGGAAAAATTTATTGGATGTCATTCCAACGCGGTGTTGCAGGAATATTCGATGGCGATGGACCAAAGGCGCCCTTTGAGGCAAAGTCTGGACTTCGAGTTATTGGAAAGATTTCTAGCAAGGTAACGGGAACACGTATTAAATGGTGGAGCGATAAGCAGATCTTCCTCAAAGAGGCAGAGCTCGATATTGAAGATATTTACGCACGTGCGCGCCAAACTTCCTACTTAGTTCCTGGCCTCACACTAATCGTCAACGATAACCGTACTAAAGAGAAGACGACTGAAACTTTCTTCCATAAAGGCGGAATCGCTGATTACTGTAATTTCTTGCAACCAGATGAAGCAGTGGGCGATGTCATTCGCATTTATGGCTCTGGCCATTATCAAGAGACTGTTCCAGTTCTCGATGACAAAGGGCACATGGTCTCAACAGAGGTTGAGCGCGATATGGAAGTTGATATCGCTATGAAGTGGGGCAATGGCTTTGAAACAACACAGCGCTCATTTGTAAATATCATCGCAACACCAAAAGGTGGAACACATGTTGTTGGCTTTGAGAGAGCCCTTGTCAAGGTAGTCAATGAGGCGCTACGTGCCACCAAGACTCTCAACAATAAAGAGATTGATGTAATCAAGGATGACATCCTCGAGGGCATGACCGCTGTTGTAACGGTTCGTATGTCTGAACCACAGTTTGAAGGTCAGACAAAGGAAGTTCTTGGCACAGCTGCTGCCACACGAATTGTTTCAGCCGTAGTTGCCGATAAAATGAAAGAATATTTCACAACTTCTAAGCGCATTGATAAAGCGAATGGTCGCTTAGTCCTTGAAAAGATTGCGGCAGCCTCTAGAACTCGAATTTCTGCTCGCGCACATAAGGATCTTCAGCGCCGCAAGAACGCTCTTGAATCATCTTCTCTTCCAACAAAATTATCGGATTGCCGCTCAGAAGACATCACTCGCACAGAGCTATTTATCGTCGAAGGTGATTCAGCCCTTGGTACAACAAAAGCTGCTCGCAATAGTGAATTCCAAGCGATTCTTCCTATTCGCGGAAAGATTCTCAATGTGCAAAAGGCATCACTGTCACAGATGCTCGATGACAAAGAGTGTGGCTCCATTATTCAAGTTCTTGGAGCTGGATCAGGTAAGAATTTCGAACTCGATGAAGCACGCTATGGCCGAATTATTCTGATGTCAGATGCTGATGTTGATGGCGCACACATCCGTTGCCTCTTACTTACCCTTCTCTACCGCTACATGCGTCCTCTCATCGATGCTGGACGTGTATTTGCAGCAATTCCTCCACTGCACCGAATTGAAGTCATGGGCGGTGGAGGCAAGAAGGGTGATTACATTTATACCTATTCCGATGATGAGATGAAGAAAATTACTGCAGATTTGAAGAAGAGTGGCAAGAAGTGGAAAGAACCAATTCAGCGCTACAAAGGTCTAGGCGAGATGGATGCCGACCAACTTCGCGAAACAACGATGGATCCAGATGCACGAACACTTCGTCGCATAACAGTAAAAGATGCAGCTGCGGCAGAGGCTATGTTTGAACTTCTCATGGGCAGCGACGTTGCCCCTCGCAAAGAATTCATTGCAACAGCTGAGATAGATCGCGAGCATATCGACGCGTAATGTTTTTTTAGTCAATAGAGACTAAGTCGAAGTACTCGTCTTTCCATAAATCTTCATCGCCATCTGGCAAAAGAATTACGCGCTCTGGCTTGAGGGCTTGTACTGCGCCTTCATCGTGAGAAACCATAATTACTGAGCCTTGGTATTCACTCAGTGCTCCAAGAATTTCTGCGCGAGAGGCGGGATCTAAGTTATTTGTTGGCTCATCTAGAAGTAAAACATTTGCAGCTGATACAACGAGGACTGCAAGTGCTAAACGAGTTCTTTCTCCACCGCTGAGAACTTTGACAGGTTTTTGAACGTCATCTCCGACGAAGAGGAATGAACCGAGAACATTGCGCGCTTCAGGTTCACGAATATCTGGTGTTGCACTCATCATGTTCTCTAACACAGAGCGTTCAAAATCTAAAGATTCGTGCTCTTGGGCGTAGTAACCAATTTTTAGACCATGACCTGAAACAACAGTGCCCGTATCAGATTCGAGTTCACCGGCAAGAATGCGAAGCAGCGTGGTCTTTCCAGCACCGTTGAGACCCAAAATAACAACGCGTGAGCCCTTATCAATAATGCAACTTACATCTGTAAAGATTTCTAGTGAGCCGTATGACTTTGAAAGCTCTTCACCAGAGAGCGGAGTTTTGCCGCAAGGTGCTGGCGTTGGAAAGCGAAGTTTTGCAACCTTGTCACTGACGCGAACATCTTCAAGACTGCTACGCAATTTCTCTGCGCGACGAAGCATGCCTTGAGCAGCAACAGCTTTGCTTGCCTTAGCGCGCATTTTCTCGCCCTGCTTCTGCAAGATTTCTGCCTTCTTCTCAGCGTTAGCGCGTTCACGTTTGCGGCGATGTTCATCTTGTTCACGCTGTAGCAGGTATTGCTTCCAACCCATGTTGTACACATCGATCACATTTCGATTTCCATCGATGTAAAAAACCTTATTTACAACTGTTTCAATCAAGTTCACATCGTGGCTGATAATTACTAGACCACCAGAATATTTACTCAAATATTCACGGAGCCAGATGATGGAGTCAGCATCTAAGTGGTTAGTTGGTTCATCGAGTAGAAGAGTTTCGGCGCCAGAGAAAAGAATGCGTGCAAGTTCAATACGTCGGCGTTGACCACCGGAGAGCGTGCTCAATTCATGAGCAAAGACGGCTTCAGTGACACCAAGAGAGGTCGCAATCGCTTCTGCTTCAGCTGTAGCTGCATAACCACCAGCGGCGCTGAATTCAGCCTCTACTCGACCATAGCGTTCCATTGCTTTTTCGAGAGCGTCACCTTCAGTTGTAGACATCTCTTCTTCAACCATGCGCATGCGATGTGAAATCTGATCTAAATCACGTGCAGAAAGAATGCGTTCAATAACACTTCCTTGATCTTCGCCGGTGCGAGGATCTTGGGGGAGATAACCAATTTTCCCTGTGCGGTTTACTGCGCCACCTGCAGGCATAGTTTCACCTGCAAGAACTTTTGCGAGAGTACTTTTACCAGCACCATTTCGACCAACGAATCCAATGCGGTCTCCATGATTGATGCGAACAGTGACGCCAGATACTAAGAGTCTTGCCCCAGCACGCAATTCAAGAGCCTGTGTGGAGATCATTTGACGAAGTCTCCCACAGCCTAGAAGTTATACGAAATTAGGCTTTGCCGATTCGCGTGCGACGAGGGATTGCAAATGATTTACCGACTGCTGTGAGTTCATCAGAGACCTGTTTCTTGATGTTCTCTTCGCTCTTGAGAAGAGCAACAAGGGCGGCAATGGTTTTTGCAAGCTCCTTTTGTTCACTTTCGAGTTCGAGTTTGCTCATCTTTGTCAATCGACGAAGTGGCATATCCAAGATGTAGGTTGCTTGTTCATCATTGAGTTTGAAACCCTTGATGAGTGATTCTTTTGCAGTTGATGCATCATCACTGCTGCGAATAATTTTGATTACTTTATCGATATCGATAATTGCTTTGAGAAGGCCATCAACGAGAGTGAGTCGTGCTTGAGCTTTTGCCTTACGGAATTCGGATCGACGGCGAACAACTTCGATCCGGTGCTCAATAAAGACTTGAAGAAGTTCTTTTAGTCCAAGTGTCTGTGGCTTTCCCTTTACAAGTGCCACGGCATTGATTGAGAAGGCATCTTCCATCGGAGTGAGTTTGAAGAGTTGTTCGAGAACATTCTCTGGTTCAAAGCCATTCTTGAGTTCGATGACAACATTTGTGCCTGTCTGGCCATCGGAGAGATCAATGATGTCGCTAATTCC
>CAMCCH010000039.1 GCA_945873335.1 Bifidobacterium breve
TGCCTCCCGTAGGAGTCTGGGCCGTGTCTCAGTCCCAGTGTGGCCGGTCGCCCTCTCAGGCCGGCTACCCGTCGTCGCCTTGGTGAGCCATTACCTCACCAACAAGCTGATAGGCCGCGAGATCATCTTCAACCGAAAAACTTTCCAAACCCAGCGATGCCGCTGAGTTTCATATCCGGTATTAGCCCCGGTTTCCCGGAGTTATCCCAGTGTTGAAGGCAGATTTCTCACGTGTTCCTCACCCGTTCGCCGCTAATTCATCCCCGAAGGGACTTCATCGCTCGACTTGCATGTGTTAAGCACGCCGCCAGCGTTCGTCCTGAGCCAGGATCAAACTCTCCATAGAAAGTTTTTCTGGCGTACAGACATAAACAACTGTCGTTATTTCTTGTCTTTACCAAAGGAAATCAACGGGTATAGCTAATGAATTAGCAATACCTCATTGAAGTATTTATTTAGAGAATGACAAATAAAGCCATTCTCTGGCATTGACTTATGGCACGCTGTTGAGTTCTCAAGGTACGGATGCGCACTGCGTCAAGGAATTTCTTCCTATTTTCAGGGCAGACCGCCAAACCTAGTGCATGCACGCAGGCGGGGTCAAACCGCCCAAATTACGCTCTAGATGAGGAGATCAATGCTGTCCAGCCTAAATCGTCTGGTGCACAGCAAGGAGCGTAACTATAGGCCTCCCCTGCCACAGGGTCAAATCGGGATAATCGAGCAAAATATCAAGAAAAAATATCAATAAAAAAGCCATAAAAGCCATCCCCGCTAGGCTTTTAGGGCGAATGTTACTAGAGGCTAAATAAGCTCTATCGCCGCAAGATCTCTCTTGCCCTTTCTCAAAACTGCATATTTTCCGCATAGAAAGTCAGTTTTTGAAGGGGCGAAATCCTCTCCGGTAATTTTTACGTTATTGAGATATGCGCCACCTTCTTTGACGATGCGTCGCGCAGCAGATTTCGAATCTACGAGGCCAGCAGCAGTGATGAGGTCCACCCATGTCGGAATATCATCACTTTTCGAAACAGTTGCTCGTGGTAATTCTGCAAGTGCACTAGCAAGTGTTGCTTCATCGAGTTCACCAAGTTCACCTTGGCCAAATAGTGCACGCGCTGCTGCTTCAACTCTTTGCGTTGTTTCTGCGCCGTGTAGAAGCGTTGTTAGTTCTCGTGCAAGGGCTCGATGTGCTTCGCGCAAACCAGGATTTTCATTATGCGATTTCTCAAGTGCATTGATTTCGTCATGAGATAAAAATGAAAATACCTTCAAGAAGTTGATCACATCTTTATCTTCTGAGTTCAACCAAAATTGGAAGAATGCATATGGCGATGTCATTTCGGGATCTAGCCAGACGCTTCCGCCCGCTGTCTTTCCAAATTTGGAACCGTCGGATTTTGTTAGAAGTGGAACTGTAAGTGCGTGACCACTTCCACCTTCGACGCGGCGAATCAAATCTAATCCCGCAACAATGTTTCCCCATTGATCAGAGCCACCTAATTGCAATGTGCAACCGTGACGCTTGAAGAGTTCTAGGTAATCATAAGATTGCAAAACTTGATAAGAGAATTCAGTGTACGAAATTCCGCCTGCATCTAATCGTGCTGCAACTGCATCTTTCGCGAGCATCTGGTTGACGCTAAAATGTTTTCCAATATCGCGCAAGAATTCAATCGCAGATAATGGTGCGGTCCAATCGAGATTGTTTACTACTCGCGCAGGATTCTTAGGCGCATCAAAATCTAGAAATGCTGAGACTTGTGTGCGAATGCGTGAAACCCAATTTTCAACTATTTCAGTTGAGTTTAGGGAGCGCTCTTCATTGCGACCGCTGGGATCTCCTACTAAACCAGTGGCTCCCCCAACTAATGCAATTGGATTATGGCCAGCTAATTGAAATCTACGTAGTACTAAAAGAACCACTAAGTTTCCGCAGTGAAGACTTGGAGCGGTTGGATCAAATCCAACATAGAGAGTGATCGGCTTAGATAACGCTTCAGCAAGTGCTTTTTCGTCAGTCGATTGGGCAAGCAATCCGCGCCAGCGAAGGTCATCTAATAAATTCATGCACTCATCATTCCTGTAAATGCCTTCTGGGCGTCGGCAATACTCTTTTGCGTTGCGTGATTTTCTGAACGAGCTTTCTTTATCTGGGCATTTACTTGGGAGGGCGCTGTTCCGCCATGAGTCACACGAGCATCTAGCGCACCCTTGACCGTGAGCACCTCTCGCACTCCCCCGTCGAGGGAGGCATGTATTGATGAATATTCTAAATCGCTGAGTTCATGTAACTCACGATTCGTCGATTCGCACAGTGCTACACACTTTCCAGCCGCCTCATGCGCTTGGGAAAATGGAATCTTTTTCAATACTAAGTAATCAGCAATTTCAGTAGCGAGTGAGAATCCCAGAGGAGCTGCATCCAACATCTTTTGACGATCGAAATCCGTTGTCGCAACCATTCCCGTTACTGCTGGAAGAACTAGGAGCAGAGTATCGATGCTATCGAAGAGTGGTTCTTTATCTTCTTGAAGATCTCGGTTATATGCAAAGGGAAGACCTTTGAGCATTGTGAGGACTGAGACAAGATTTCCGACGAGGCGTCCAGACTTACCGCGAGCAAGCTCGGCCATATCTGGATTTTTCTTCTGAGGCATGATTGATGATCCAGTTGAATATTGATCGGCAACTTTTGCCCATGCAAATTCTGTCGAAGCCCAATATGTCCATTCTTCACCGATGCGAGAGAGGTGCACTCCAACCATGGAAAGAATAAATAGCGCTTCAGCTACATAGTCACGATCACTTACTGCATCGATACTATTTGCAAATGTGTGAGAAAAACCCAAATCATTTGCAGTTTCTTGAGGATCAAGCGGTAATGAAGAGCCAGCAAGTGCGCCTGCACCGAGTGAACTAACAGATGTACGTGCAAGCCAATCGTGAATTCGATCTAAGTCGCGAGCGAAAGCATGTGCATGCTTTGCTAATTCGTGACCGAAAGAAACTGGTTGTGCATGTTGAATATGTGTGAATCCTGGCGCTGGCGCATCGACATATTCGCTTGCCTTATCCAAGATTGCATCTTGTAGAAGTGTCAAAAGTTGCGCGATTTCTAAGATGTGATCGATAGCAAATAGGCGCAAATCTGTTGTTACTTGATCATTGCGTGAACGTCCTGCACGAAGAACTCCACCAGTTGCTCCCAGTTTTTCAGTGAGTCCACGCTCTAAAGCACTATGAACATCTTCATCGCTAGCGATAGGCGCAAAAGCACCTGAAGCAACTTCTGAGATCAATTCTTTGATAGCGCCTTCAATAGCTTTGGCATCATCTTTTGAGATCAGAGAACTACTACGCAACACCGAGAGATGCGCCAAAGAGGAACGAAGATCGTAAGGAGCTAATCGCCAATCGAAATGGATACTGCGAGAGAGCGCGAAAACTGATTCTGCAGGCGATGATGAAAAACGACCTCCCCAGAGCGCCATTATTTCCTCTTCCCTTTTTTAGAATTCGTATCCGCGTAAGCGAGCAATTCTTTCGCTAATTGGGCTCCACCTGTTGCTTTCTTCGATACAAGAATAATCGTGTCGTCACCAGCAATAGTTCCAATTACACCGGTCAGATGGGCATGGTCGAGTGAACTCGCTAGGAATTGTGCTGCGCCGGGTGGAGTATGAATTACAGCGAGATTAGCACTGTGATCGACGGAGAGAATAAGTTTTGCGGGCAGCGGCGTTACACGAGAGAGTGCATCGTCGGAGGACTTGTCCAACTTATAAACGGAATCACCATCGTTATCACGTCCTCGAATCACACCGAGTTCTTCTAAATCACGGCTCGCAGTCGCTTGAGTGACTCGAAAGCCTGCCTTCTTGAGGTGTGCAACTAGATCTGATTGCGAACGAATGAGTCCAGATTCAATAAGGGCAACTGCTTTTGCTCTACGTGCTGAAACTCCATGTGAATTAGTTGTCATGTGACATCACCTTTTCAAATATTGTGCAGAATTTATTGAGTTGAAGACGAGAGATATTGAGCGCTGGAGCGATTCGAATCGTTGAATCATTTGCAGCATTGACCAAAATGCCTTCCTCCCGCATTTGAAGAGTAATTTCTGAGGCAATCGGCTTATCAAGTTGAATACCTAGGAGAAGTCCCGAACCACGAACTTCAGAGACGCCCTCAATAAGAGCGATCTTTTGCATAATAAATTCTTGATCTTTGCGAACTTTGATCATAATTTTATCTTTCTCGATAACTTTGATTACTGCTAATGCCGCTGCAGTTGTAATGGGGTTTCCACCAAAGGTTGAACCATGATCGCCAGCAACGAAGAGTTGCGCAGCATCACCAATGGCAATCATGGCTCCAAGTGGAAGTCCCCCACCTAGACCCTTTGCAAGGGTTATAACATCAGGGGTGATTCCAGAATATTCATAACCAAACCAGTCCCCCGTGCGCCCCATTCCAGTTTGCACTGCATCAATCACAAGTAGCGCACCTTTTTGTGTACAGAGTTCGCGTACCTGGGCCAAGTAATCTTCCGGTGGCACAATCACTCCTGCTTCACCCATTATTGGTTCCAAGATGACCATTGCAGTTTTACTAGTGATTGCACGACGCATCGCTTTAATATCACCATACGGAACGTGCTTTACTCCTTTGACGAGTGGCAAAAATGGTTCACGCTTTGAAGGTTGTCCTGTCATAGAGAGCGCACCCATAGTGCGTCCATGAAATGCGCCTTGCGCAGCAACAATTCGATACTTCCCTGTGCGACGCGATAATTTCATTGCGGCTTCATTTGCTTCTGCCCCTGATTGTGCAAAGAAAACACGAGCGCTCTTATCACCAGTCATAGAGGCGAGTTTCTGAGCTAACTCCACCACGTTTGGATGCGCATAGAAATTGCTCACATGACCAAGGGTTCCAACCTGTCGAGAAACAGCTTTGACGATTGCAGGATGGGCATGTCCTAAAATATTTGTTGCTATTCCACCCAATAGATCCAGATACTTTTTACCTTCAACGTCATATACCTCACTACCTTTTCCCTTTACGAGAGAGATAGAAGGAACACCGTAATTATCTTGAATAGCCTTTTTCCACGCGGTACTCACTTGTGAATTCTTCATGCTCTCACCAATGTTCCCCCGTGATTATCAAGAGCATCAGCCAATGCACTTGGTTTAGTCCCATCGATGATTCGCACAGCCTTTGACCCTTTAGCTATCGCATCCAATGCCGCTTGGACTTTGGGCGCCATTCCATCAGCGAATGTAGATTTCAAAGCATTGAGATCACTCGCCGAGATTTCAGAGATCAACGAATCTGTATCTGGCCAATTGCGATAGATGCCCTCGACATCGGTCATGATGATGAGAGCACTCGCATCTAACGCACCCGATATTGCAGCCGCCGCTAAATCTGCATTGACATTGAAACCAGTATCGCCATCCTCTGATGAAGCAATGGGTGCGATTACTGGAATTTTTCCTTCGCTCAAAATTTGATGAATGGTCTCGAGATGTACATTCGTAACGTCTCCAACAAATCCAAGATCAGCGCTCTCGCCATTGACTAACGTGTTCAATTTTTTAGCAACTAGTGTGTGGCCCCTACGACCTGACATTGCTTGTGCGCCAACTCCAGCGCTTTGAAGATGGTGCGCGACAGATGGGCCAACTTGTTCCACTAATACGGATTCAACGACTGCAAATATCTCTGGAGTTGTTTTTCTAAAACCACCAACAAATTCACTAGTAAGGCCTGCTTGCTGAAGTCCTTTATCTATCTGTGGACCGCCTCCGTGCACGATAACTATTTCTACGCCATGGGATATCGCACTCTTTACTGTTTGCGCAAAATCTCCATTTTTATCTGTCATCGCATGACCACCAAATTTGATAACTATCATGTTGAGTACGCAGAGTTCTCTTCGACATAATCATGGCTGAGATCATTAGTAACTACTGTCGCCATAGATTCGCCCATATTCATTGCGATATCAATGCGCACTTCTCTTCCTGAGAAATCAACTTTTGATTTATCTCCAACGGGTGCACTCGACTTACACACTTGCACACCATTGAGAGAAACATCGATTAGCAAAGGATCCATCACCGCATTCGCTGTTCCGACAGCTGCCAGCACTCTGCCCCAATTGGGATCATTACCGAAGATTGCGCATTTGAGAAGATTATTGCGAGCACAAGCACGAGCGATCTCGACGGCATCTTCTTCAGTATCTGCACCAGTTACATTGATTGCAACCGTCTTAGTTGAACCCTCTGCATCAGCAATGAGTTGGCTCGCTAATGATGAGCAGACTTCCATCAAAATTATCTCAAGCGTTGAACTCGAAATTTCTTTACCGCTAGCCCCCGAAGACATGAATAAGACTGTGTCATTTGTTGAGGTGCAACCATCTGAATCAATCCTGTTGAAGGTGCGGTTGATGACACGTTCAAAAATCGAGGCAAAATCTTTAGGGAGGACTGCATCCGTCATAACTACGGAGAGCATTGTCGCCAATGCGGGAGCGAGCATTCCAGCGCCTTTAGCAATCCCAATCACGCTACAACCATCGACCTTCGAGTGAGTAATCTTTGGCACCGAATCGGTAGTCATAATCGCTTGGGCACTGCTTGTCACATCTCCACTATTGAGATTGATAGCGAGCAATCCCTTTTTGATTTTATCCATCGGCAATAGTTCGCCGATCATTCCTGTAGAACACACAACAACTTCACCCGATGAGATATTCAACAACGTCCCAACCTCTTCAGCTGTTACATGAGTATCTAGAAAACCCTGAGGGCCTGTACATGCATTAGCACCGCCAGAATTGAGTACGACTGCGCGCACTAGGGCACCTTTTACTACTTCTTTGCTCCATATAACTGGGGCGGCTATGACTTTATTCGTAGTAAAAACTGCTGTTGCATCGAAGCGAGGACCTTGATTTTCAATAATTGTGAGGTCGAGTGCTCCTGAGCTTTTTAGACCTGCAGCAACAGCACCGCCTCTAAATCCTTTGGGAAAGTTCACGCTGATAGACCAGTGCTTTCCGCGAAACCGCACATCAAGTTTGCATTTTGAATCGCTTGGCCCGCCGCACCTTTTCCTAGATTATCGATAGCAGCAGAGATAATCACTCTTTGAGTATGTTCATCGCATGCAACTTGCAGGTGCACTCTATTTGTTCCGTAAACAGCGTTTGTTTGTGGCATTTGCCCAAGAGGAAGCACGGTGACAAATTGTTCATTCCTAAAATATTCGCTCACCATGCCGTGCATCTCTTTTGTCGAAATCCAATTGGCTAACCTCGCTGTAGTTGTAGAAAGAATTCCCCGAGGCATCGGCGCAAGTATCGGCGTAAAACTGACTCTCATATTTTGGCCCGAAATTGAACATATGGTCTCTTCGATCTCTGGGGTGTGTTGATGCACTCCCCCGAATTTATAAGATGTGAGTGAACCGATAACTTCGCTACCCAGTAAATTGATTTTTGCACTTCTGCCAGCACCGGTTGTGCCAGAAGCGGCAACAACGACTATGTCGGTGTCTATAAAACTAGCTACTGGCGCAACCGATAACGCAATCGCTGTTGCGTAGCAGCCAGGATTTGCCACCCGCTTTGCGCCAACAATGTGCTCTCGAAATAATTCCGGCAATCCATACGGCCAAGTTCCCGCATGATCTCCACCATAATATTTTTCCCACATCTGTGGATTTTCTAATCTGAAGTCAGCGCCAAGATCGACAATCTTTATGTTCTTGGGAATCGCTAGGGAAATTTTCGCTGATTCTCCGTGCGGTAGTGCGAGGAAAGCAAAATCAATCTCTTTCCAATCAATGGAGCTAACCTCAACGAACTTACGGCCTGAATAAGCATGCAGAAATGGATGGATGGACGTGACATCTTCCCCGGCATTGGAATGAGCAGATATGGCACTGACTTCAAAGTCAGGGTGTCCAGCAAGAATTCGTAGGAGTTCTCCCCCTGAATACCCACTTGCTCCGATTACTGCAGTTTTCATGGCGACAGTTTAGCAAATATCAATAATTATGCAACTCCCTGCATAATTATGCGGTTCGGAGAATTGCGCCACAATCTTTGACCGCCTGAGCCACGGCCGCTTCACGGACCTGTGCGATTTCCGCTCCAGTCAACGTGCGCTCCGCTGCCCTAAAGGTAAGTGAATACGCAAGCGAAATTTTGCCATCACCCATTTTGTCGTATCGATCAAAGAGAACAATTGACTCAAGCAAATCTCCAGCACCTTTTCGAAGTGCGGACTCAACTGCTGCAGCGCTTACTTTTTCATCAACTATAAGTGCAACATCTTGGAGGGCAGGTGGCATCGCACCAACTCCCTCACCTCGAACTAATGGGGACTGTGGAAGTGCGCTGAGATTTATAACAAAAGCAACAGAGCGAGCAGGAAGGGAGAATTGTTCTACTACTCGAGGGTGCAATTCACCTGCATGAGCTACAGGCTTACCGTCAATAAGAAGCTCTGCGCATCGACCTGGATGCCATGGGGCGAAATCTGAACGCACTACCGAATATTCCAAATTGCATAATTGCAATACCTCTTGTGCCATTGCAATTGCATCACTCCATTCGTATGAACGAGAAGTACCGCGCCAACTAACATCTTCTACTTTGCCGACGAGAATCGCCCCTAGGTGTAAATGCTGATTTGGGACACTGTTGAAAATCTCATCTATTTTTGCCTTCGACGGCTTCTTCTCTAACTCTGGCGAGATTGCGGCAACAAGATCCTTTGAGTTTCTAAAGATTGAACCTACTTCAAAGATTGCAAAGTCTTTTGCACCGCGTCCAATATTGCGAGAAGCAACTGCTGCAAGGCCTGGCAGAAGATGAGTACGTAACACAGGAAAATCTTCAGACATTGGATTAGCAATGCGGTAGGTTTTAGCGCGTTCGTTGACATATCCCATGGATTCAATAATCGCATCACTTGTAAATGGGAAAGTTTGTACCTCTGATAATCCTCGCGCAGCGAGAGCGCTCGAGATAACACGAATGCGTTTTTGCGACCATGTTAGTGACGCATGTTTAGGTCGTGGAGGAAGCAATGAAGGTATTGCGTCATAGCCAATCATGCGAGCAACTTCTTCAACAAAGTCAGCTGGTTGAACAAGATCCCATCGCCATGATGGAGGATCGACATTGAAATCCTTATCTACATCACATCCAATAGTGGTCAGAATTTCACGAATCTTTTCAGGTGCAATCGAATATCCCAATATTTGTGAGACATAGGCTGGGTCTAGTTTTACAATTGGTGCAAAACGCGGCTCGCCTGCATGCTGCGTGTCAACGTGTGTAGCTCCACCCAAATCAATGAGCAGCTGAGCGAATCGCGCTGATGCA
Source organism: Bifidobacterium breve (assembly GCA_945873335.1). GTDB lineage: Bacteria > Actinomycetota > Actinomycetes > Nanopelagicales > Nanopelagicaceae > Planktophila. Next base: position 9,416 of record CAMCCH010000039.1, read on the forward strand.
TATTGGGCTAACGATGAGTCCACATGTCTTTCTAATCGACGTGATGCTTCAGTTGATAACTTATGACGTCGAGAATTTTTCGCAATTGCTATTGGATCAAAGCGAACTGCTTCTAATGCAAGTTCTGTAGTTGATTTCGTGATTTCAGACTCTAAACCACCCATTGTTCCTGCGAGTGCCAAGGGACCATTGTCATCCATGACCATAAGATCTGCAGATGAAATATTTCTCTCTTGTCCATCTAGCGTTGTAAATTTTTGATCTTTCTTGACTCGTCCAACTCGCAGATTTCCTTTTATCTTTGAGCGGTCAAATGCATGTAGTGGCTGTCCTAATTCCAGCATCACATAGTTCGTAATATCAACAGCGAGAGAAATCGAGCGCATTCCCATCTTTTCGATGCGACGTGACATCCACAGCGGAGTCAGTGCATCTGCCTTGTAATTTGCCAGAGTTCGTAGGTAGAAAACTGATGCACCATCTTCGAGAACAGGTGTAACGCCATCTCCTGCCTTTTTGAAATCAAGTTTCTTCAGGGCGTCCACTGGATCTACATACTTCACATTGAGGGCGCCCGCTATTTCGCGCGCCAAGCCACGAATGCTTAATGCGTAACCGCGGTCTGGATTTACTGCAATATCAAAAATCACATCGTTGATTTCTAGGGCAGATATTGCATCAGTGCCAACTGTGAGAGAGCCAGCAGGTAGGACAATAATTCCGGAATGTTCTTCACCTAATCCGAGTTCACGCGACGAACAGATCATTCCATTGCTTGTCTTGCCGTACGTTTCGCGCGCCGAGATAGCAAAATTTCCAGGAAGTACCGCCCCTGGAAGAGCGGCAACAACTAAATCCCCGACTGCAAAATTAGTTGCTCCACATATGACGAATCGGTTCTGCTTCTCTCCACAATCCAATTCGACATAACGAATCGGCTTCTTATTTCCAGTGAGCTCTTCAATAGCTAATACTTTTGCGACTACAAGTGGGCCAGTTAGATCAGCGCCTTGGACAATTATTTCCTCAACCTCGAAGCCAACACGAATAAATGCATCTGAAATTGCTTCTGTGCTTATAGATTCTGGGATGGCGGCAAACTCGCGCAACCACGATAACGGTGCGCGCATTACAAACCCATTCCGAACTGTCGAGTAAAACGTAAATCTCCTTCAACGATGTCATGCATGTCAGTAATTCCATGACGAACCATCAAGGTACGTTCTAGCCCCATTCCAAATGCAAAGCCAGTAAAGATATCTGTATCAATTCCACAAGTCTGAAGAACCTTCGGATTGACCATCCCGCAACCGCCCCATTCAATCCAGCGACCGTTGAAAAAGATATCAACTTCTGCACTTGGTTCAGTGAAAGGAAAAAACGAAGGGCGAAGTCGAGTTGTTACATCTGCACCGAACATGTGCTGCGCAAAGTTATCAAGAGTGCCTTTGAGGTGAGCCATTGTTATTCCGCGATCTACAACGAGTCCCTCTACTTGATGAAACACAGGACTATGTGTGGCATCGAGTTCATCGGCGCGAAAGGTTCTTCCGGGAGAGATGATGTAGATGGGAGGTTCTTGAGTCAACATTGTGCGAATTTGCACAGGTGAAGTTTGAGTACGCAGAACCATTCCTGATTCCAGTGGTTCGATAAAGAAAGTGTCCTGCATTGTGCGCGCGGGATGATCTGCTGGAATGTTGAGAGCATCAAAGTTGAGCCATCCTGATTCCATCTCTGGACCCTCTGCAACTGAAAAACCTTGCTCAATAAAGAAATCTGAAATTTCATTCTTAATAATTGAGATTGGATGAAGTCCGCCGCGATGCATGCGACTGGCGGGAAGTGTTATATCTACAACCTCTTCGAGTAGAACTTTCTGATCTCTGATACTTTCCAATTTCCTTGTCGCGCTATCGAGTGCGCTTGTAATCTGGGCTTTGGCATCTCCAATTATTTTTCCAAATGATGCTTTCTCATCTGGTGAGAGTGAGCCAAGGCTTCTACTCGCTAGTGAAATGGGTGCTTTATCGCCCATATGAGCTAAACGAGCACTCTTGAGTTCATCTAAATCGGTGGCGACGAGAAAGGCGGCTTGAGCATCTTTTACCCAGCCTGCTACTTCCTTTGAATCCATGACGCGAACTCTATCGCGACGAGTTAGCAGAGGTCGGGATATTTGAAAGGTGATACATAACAATTGATGCCGCAGCAGAGAGATTGAGGCTCTCGGCATTTCCAGGCATAGGAATGCTCACCTGCACAAGATTCTGTGGCGTCGCAATCCCCCGTGCTTCATTACCAAATATTGCAATGCAATCAGAATCAACATGCAACTTTGGAAGAGGGGTTGCACCCTTTGAACCGAGTGTAAACATTTGAGTAGTTGGAAATGATGTAATCAAATCCTCTAAGGCAATACTTTCGAATACCGGTATGTGCCAAAGTGAACCCGCTGTCGAGCGAACAACTTTGGGTGAAAATAGGTCGACGCTTCCTGGTGAAGTGACAATAGCGTTCATGCCCATTGCATCGGCAGAGCGAATAATCGTTCCAGCATTTCCTGGATCTTGAATCTCTGATAAATAAATGATTCTGCTTTTTCCAGTGAGTTGTAATTGCGTGATTGTGCGCTGTGGAATTGCGCAAATTGCAAGGATTCCTTGAGGCGTAATTGTCTCCGAAATAGCAGCCATTACTTCATCGCTTACATCGAGTGTATTGACCCCAGTTAAATCGATTGACTCTTCTAAACGAATTCGTCCATTACTCGTTAGATAGAGAGTATCGATGGAGATCTCATCGCGAAATGTAATTGCTTCGCGAACGCTTTGAATTCCTTCAGCTACAAAAAGAGCTGCGTTCCGTCTTTCTTTTACTCCCCTAGAACCAATAAGAGCCTTCACTCGCGCAATATGTGGCGAATGAAGGCTCTCAATCATTGGTGCCTATTAAGCAGAGATCAAGCTTTTGCGAGCAACATCAACAAGTGTCTTAAATGTTGCTGGCTCATTTGTTGCTAGCTCTGAAAGAACTCGACGATCAACTTCAACTCCTGCAGCTTTTAGGCCTTGGATGAAGCGGTTGTATGTAAGTCCATTTGCGCGGCATTCAGCATTGATGCGTTGAATCCAAAGACGACGGAAATCGCCTTTCTTATCTTTGCGGTCATTGAACGCATAAACCATTGAGTGCGTAACTTGCTCTTTCGCCTTTGTGAAAAGACGTGAACGTTGTCCACGGTATCCACTTGCGCGTTCGAGAGTTGTGCGACGCTTCTTTGCTGCGTGAACTCCACGTTTTACTCTTGCCATTTAGTCACGCTCCTTATTTCAAACCAAGCA
>CAMCCH010000040.1 GCA_945873335.1 Bifidobacterium breve
GAACGGTGCGCGAACTAGCGTGGGCAACTCTATCGGTGCGCTAACTATGATTAGACCAGATCCCTCGTGCGGCATCACCGCACTGAACTCCCCCAGGGCAGGAATGCAGCAAGGGTAGGTGCGCTCTGATGGGTGCGCGGGGGATCCCTCAATATCGTCAAAGATTGTTACTGAAGAATGTTACGAAAGAGAAAGAGGAGAGCTGATGTCACTCGCGTTATATCGCAAGTATCGCCCCTCGATTTTTGCAGATGTTATTGGCCAAGAGCATGTAACAACTCCACTTTCAAATGCACTTAGTTCCGGAAGTACACATCACGCATATTTATTTAGTGGTCCACGCGGTTGCGGAAAAACTTCGAGTGCGCGAATCATGGCGCGCTCGCTCAATTGCGAAAAAGGTCCAACACCAAATCCATGCGGTGATTGTCAGAGTTGTAAAGATTTAGTTGCCAATGGCCCAGGATCACTGGACGTAATTGAACTAGATGCTGCAACGCACGGCTTAGTAGATGATGCTCGCGACCTTCGCGATAAAGCATTCTTCGCACCGGTGCAAAGTAAATACAAGATCTACATCATTGATGAGGCTCATCAACTTGGGCCAGGTGCTGCAAATGCATTACTCAAAGTTGTTGAAGAACCACCTCCTCACGTTATTTTTATTTTTGCAACAACAGAGCCAGAAAAACTCATTTCAACAATCCGTTCGCGTACACACCATTATCCATTCCGTTTAGTTCCACCTGGAATTCTTACAACCCACCTCGAAAAGATTTGTGCATTTGAAGGAGCAGAGGTCGCCAAAGGCGTAGTGCCATTAGTTGTGCGCGCAAGCGGTGGCTCTGTCCGTGATGCACTCTCAATTCTTGGACAGCTTCTTGCAGGCGCTGGTCCCGACGGTGTGAGTTATGAAATCGCACTTCAACTCTTGGGATTCACAGATGGCGCACTACTCGATGATGCAATCGATGCAATTGCAGCGCGCGATGGTGCAACCCTATTCAAGACTGTCGATCGGGTAATTGAATCCGGACATGATCCGCGGCGCTTCACAAGTGATTTACTCGAACGCCTTCGTGATTTGATGATTGTTGATGCACTCACCGAAACTAATGCCAATTCAATATTACGCGACCTACCTGATGATCAACTAGAGCGTATGCGTAACCAATCGCAACGCATTGGAAGTGCAAATCTTTCACGCGCAGCCGATATTGCAGCAGAAGGTCTTACGCAAATGCGTGGCGCAACAGCGCCTCGACTCATTCTGGAACTCATTTGTGGGCGCATATTGCTACCTGGCGGCGATACAAGTGAGAGTGGATTACTTTCACGAATCGAACGTTTAGAGCGTGCGGAAAATCTTGCACCAATGAGTAATGCGCAAACTTCAGTAAAGCAATCTCCAGTAAAGCAATCTTCTTCGGTTGGCGTCGACGACTTTAAAGAAGTTTTGCCCAAGTCGTCTAGCCAATCCGAAAAGATTGCTCCAGTAGAAACCGTGGTTGAACAAGTTGTAAAGGCTGAAGTCAAGAAGGCTCCAGTAAAAGCAAGTATCGGAATGGATATCGCAGGACTTCGCCGCGTATGGCCAGATGTAATTGAAGATGTGAAGAAGCGACGTCGCCTTACATGGTCGCTGCTGAGCGCAAGTGCACAAGTATTAGGGCTAGATGATTCTGCAATAACAATTGGAATCGTAAATGCAGGTGCTCGCGATTCCTTTATTCGTTCTGAGTCGGACGTTATTTTGCGTCAAGCATTTGTTGATGTTGTTGGAATAGATCGCAAAATCGAAGTTGTGGTGGATGCATCCATAAATCCAAATACACCACAGGCACGCGAGACTCGCGTTGATGAATCACCAAGTGACGTTGAGCAACTGAGCGGCCATGCATTACTTGCCAAAGAACTTGGCGCACAAATAATTACAGAAGGTAAGTAAAGTGAGCGGCATGTATGAAGGTGCTATTCAAGATCTAATTGATTCACTTGGTCGCTTGCCAGGTATTGGGCCAAAGAGTGCACAGCGAATCGCTTTTCACATTTTGCAAACGGATGGCGACGTTGCTGCAGCACTAGTTGATGCAATTCGAACCGTGAAAGAGCGCGTCAAGTTTTGTACGCAGTGCGGCAATGTTTCTGAAGAAACTGAATGTCGAATCTGCCGCGATCCACGTCGCGATACAACCCAGATTTGTGTTGTTGAAGAGAGTAAAGATGTCATTGCAATTGAGCGCACTCGCGAATTTCGCGGGAAGTATCACGTACTTGGTGGCGCCATTAGTCCCATCGATGGAATCGGCCCAGAACAACTTCGAATCCGTGAATTGATGGCACGCCTTGCTGACTCGACAATTACTGAAGTTATTTTGGCAACCGATCCCAACCTTGAGGGAGAGGCAACAGCTACCTATTTAGCCCGTTTGATAAAGCCACTAGAGATAAAGGTTTCTCGTTTAGCTAGTGGCCTGCCTGTAGGCGGAGATCTTGAATATGCCGATGAAGTCACGCTCGGGCGTGCATTTGAAGGACGACGTAACGTAGAAGGCTAGTTATCTCATTATTTGACACGCACGTCGTCTCATATAATGGGAAATCCGGAAAAAAGGTTCGCACCATATTCCCGCATGCCTCACTATTAGTACATGGGACTCATCGTTCAGAAATATGGCGGATCCTCCGTTGCTAATGCCGAGGGCATGAAGCGTGTGGCAAACAGGATTGTGGCTGCAAAGCGCGATGGCCATCAAGTCGTTGTCGTGGTCAGCGCGATGGGCGATACAACGGATGAATTGATTGATTTAGCAAAACAGATCACGCCAATTCCTGCAGGACGCGAACTCGATATGTTGCTTACTGCTGGAGAGCGAATTTCAATGGCACTACTTGCAATGGCAATTTCAAATCTTGGCCATGAAGCGCGTTCATTTACTGGAAGCCAAGCAGGAGTAATTACAGATTCATCTCATGGTCGCGCTCGCATTATCGATGTAACTCCTGGACGTATTCAAAGCGCACTCAACGAAGGCGCAATTGCAATCGTTGCAGGCTTTCAAGGAATTTCGCAAGATACAAAAGATGTAACAACTCTTGGTCGTGGAGGTAGTGACACAACTGCAGTTGCATTAGCTGCAGCCCTCGAAGCAGATGTCTGCGAGATTTACACAGATGTTGATGGAGTATTTAGCGCAGACCCACGCGTTGTTCCAACTGCTCGCAAACTTTCTACAGTTACTTACGATGAAATGTTAGAACTCGCTGCAAGTGGTGCAAAAGTTTTGCACTTGCGTTGTGTCGAGTATGCACGCCGTTATGACTTACCTATTCACGTCCGATCATCATTTTCATCAAACGAAGGAACATGGGTTGTCAAAGACCACCCACAAGGAGGAAGCATGGAACAAGCAATCATCGCCGGAATCGCACACGATAAGAGCGAAGCGAAAATCACTATCGTCGGTGTTCCAGACCGCACGGGTGTCGCAGCGCGCATCTTCCAAGCAATCGCTGATTCCGATATTAATATCGACATGATTGTGCAGAATGTTTCTGCTGCAGCTACTGGCCTTACCGATATTTCATTTACATTGCCAAAAGCAGAAGGCGCTAACGCCACAACAATTTTGCAACGTATTCAAGGAGAAGTTGGTTTCGCATCAATTCTCTACGATGATCAAATTGGAAAGCTTTCATTAGTGGGTGCAGGAATGCGCTCACACCCAGGAATTACAGCGACTTTCTTTGCTGCCATGGCTGATGCCGGCGTGAATATTGAAATGATTTCTACATCAGAAATTCGTATCTCAATCGTCTGCCGCGAATCTGATTTAGAGCGTGGAGTAAAGGCTGCCCACACTGCTTTTGGACTCGATGCCGATCAAGTTGAGGCTGTTGTTTATGGTGGTACTGGCCGATGAAGAAACCATCACTTGCAGTAGTTGGCGCAACTGGCGCGGTCGGAACAGTAATGCTCTCAATTCTTTCGGAGCGCTCAGATGTATGGGGAGAAATTCGTTTGATTGCTTCAGCGCGCAGTGCTGGCAAGAAATTAAAGTGCCGCGGTGAAGAACTCACCGTTGTTGCACTTTCACCAGAAGCATTTGACGGCATTGATGTTGCAATGTTCGATGTGCCAGATGAAGTATCTGCAGAGTGGGCACCAATTGCTGCTTCGCGCGGAGCTGTAGTTGTTGATAATTCAGGTGCTTTCCGCATGGATGCCGATATTCCTTTAGTAGTTCCAGAAGTGAATCCGCAAGTTACAAAAAATCGTCCGCGTGGAATTATCTCTAATCCAAATTGCACAACTCTTTCAATGATTGTTGCCCTTGGTGCACTCCACAAAGAGTATGAACTAAAAGAATTAGTTGTCTCTTCCTATCAAGCAGCATCAGGTGCAGGACAAGCTGGTTTAGATATTTTGCGTGAACAAATTTCTGCGATTGCGGGAACTAACGCTGGCGACGTCGCTGGTGATCTACGCAATCACATTAAAGATTTTGGTCCATTCCCAGCGCCTCTTGCACTCAATGTAATTCCATGGGCGGGTTCAATAAAGGCTGATGGGTATTCGTCAGAAGAACTCAAAGTCCGCAACGAGTCACGAAAGATTCTTGGACTTCCAAATCTAAAAGTTTCCGCCACTTGTGTTCGCGTGCCTGTTCTAACGACTCACTCGCTAACTGTGCATGCAGTATTTGCAAAAGAACCATCGCGCAAAGCAGCGCAAGACATCTTGCAAAATGCAGCGGGAGTGAAGTTGGTAGATGACCCAGAAAATTATAAATTTCCAACGCCTGCAGATGTTGTTGGAACTGATCCAACTTGGGTCGGTCGTGTTCGAAAAAGCATCGATGATCCGATGGCACTAGACCTCTTTGTATGTGGCGATAACTTACGTAAAGGTGCGGCACTCAACACTGCACAGATAGCCGAACTTTTAGCAGCAGAGTTCACGAAGTAAGCACTGTTAGAGTGACGCCATGACAATCGTTGTCGCTGGCGCTACTGGTCTTGCAGGCTCTGCGATAGTTCGCGCATTTGAAAAAGCAGGCAAAGAAGTTGTCGGAATCAATCGCAGCGTTGTCGACTTGCTCGACCTACAAGCAACTAAGAAGTTTTTAAAAGTTATAGCCCCTTCTATGGTTATCGACGCCGCTGCGCGCGTAGGTGGAATCGGTGCGAATAACGCCTTTCCAGTTGAGTTTCTTACTGACAATATTCGAATTCAGAGCAACCTTATGGATGCCGCACATGAAGCAAAAGTAGGGCGATTTATTTTTCTTGGATCAAGCTGTATCTATCCTCGTGATTGCGCCCAGCCAATCAAGGAAGAATATTTGATGACTGGGCCACTGGAGACAACTAATTCTGCATATGCAATTGCAAAGATCGCAGGCATTGAACTTATTAATTCATATCGTAAAGAATATGGACATAAGTGGATCTCTTTGATGCCGACAAATCTTTACGGACCAAACGATAATTTTGAACTGCAAGGTTCGCACGTATTGCCTGCATTTATTCGCCGCTTTGTTGAAGCAACTGAGAAAAGTGCGCCAGCTGAAACTTTGTGGGGTACAGGTGCACCAAAGCGCGAATTTTTACATGTTGATGATTTAGCAAATGCAGTACTAATTGCTTCCGAAAAATATGACTCTTCGATGCACCTCAATATTGGTTCAGGGCAAGAATTATCAATTAAAGAATTAGCTGAGCTAGTAGCTGACATTGCAGGCTATAAGGGTGAAATAAAGTGGGATTCATCGAAACCAGATGGAACACCACGCAAGGTTCTTGATGTTACAAAGGCAAAATCGCTAGGTTGGTCTCCTGCGATATCTCTTAGAGATGGAATCGCATCGGCAATGAATTGGTACAAAGTGGCAACAGCTAAGGGAGTCAGTCGGAGATGAAAAGTAAAGTCGCACTGATTACAGGTGTTACAGGACAAGATGGTTCCTACCTTGCCGAATTGTTGTTGAGTAAGGGCTACGAAGTTCACGGCCTTATTCGCAGAAGTAGTACTTTCAATACATCTCGTATTGACCATATTTATCAGGATCCACACGATCCAAATCCCAAGTTGTTCTTGCACTATGGAGATTTAATTGATGGCGTTGGTCTTACCAATCTCATTCGTGAAATCAAACCTGATGAGGTTTATAACCTCGGTGCGCAATCACACGTTCAAGTCTCTTTCACAATGCCTCAATACACAGGTCAAGTAGATGCTGTTGGCGCTGTTGGTTTGCTAGAAGCACTTCGCAGCGCTGATACGAATGCGCGTTTTTATCAAGCGAGTACATCAGAACTTTATGGTTCGACTCCACCACCGCAAAACGAAGAGAGTCCCTTCCATCCTCGTAGCCCTTATGCAGCTGCAAAATTGATGGCGTATTGGTGCACAGTCAATTACCGCGAAGGTTATGGAATGCACGCGACAAATGGAATTCTTTTCAATCACGAATCTCCACGACGTGGTGAAACATTCGTAACTCGTAAAATTACTCGCGCAGTTGCAGAGATTGCAAAGGGATCAAAGAAAAAACTATTCCTTGGAAACCTCGATGCTGTGCGCGACTGGGGATATGCAAAAGAATATGTTGAATCAATGTGGCTGATGCTTCAAAAAGATAAGCCTTCTGACTATGTAGTTGCAACTGGTGTCGGTGCGACAGTAAAAGATTTTGCAGAGGCTGCTTTTTCACATGCTGGCCTTAATTGGCAAGATCATATTGAAGTTGATCAAAAATATATTCGTCCAACTGAAGTAGATGCCCTTATCGGTGACCCCTCAAAAGCTACGAAGGAATTGAATTGGAAAGCAACTACCCATTGGAAAGAGCTAGCAGGCATCATGGTTGATGCTGATATCGCTGCAAAATAAGCATTTCATTCGTGAGAGGATTACGACATGGGAATTAAAGAGCAATTACAGAGCGATCTAACCGAAGCAATTCGTAGCCGAAATGAAATTGTTTCAGGCACAATTCGTATGGTTCTAACATCTATACGTAACGAAGAAGTTTCTGGCAAAGAAGAGCGCACTCTCGCAGATGCAGAAATCATTACTGTTCTCACTCGCGAAGGAAAGAAACGTCGTGAAGCGGCAGAGGCTTTCGCTGATGCAGGTCGTGCCGATAAAGCAGAGCTTGAAAAAGCCGAGGGCGAAGTTATTGCGAAATATTTGCCTGCACAGATGAGTGAAGATGATGTGAAAAAACTTGTTGCAGCAGCAATTGCACAATTAGGTGCGGCGGGCCCAGGAGATATGGGCAAAGTCATGGGAATTTTGAAGCCACAAGTTGCGGGCAAAGCCGATGGCGGTCTAGTTTCAGGCTTAGTAAAAGCGGCACTAGCAGGAGGAAACTAATATGAAATATGAATATGCAACCGTTCCATTGCTATCGCATGCAACCAAGCAAATTCTTGATACATGGGGATCCGACGGTTGGGAATTAGTACAAGTTATTCCTGCTCCAGGTACAGGCGAGCAGCTAGTTGCCTATATGAAGAGAGAGATCAAATGAGTACAGATGTCCGTGCAAAACTTGCTGAACTTGGTTTAACTCTTCCAGTAGCAGCACTTCCAATCGCTGCTTACGTTCCCGCTGTTCGCACAGGAAATATTGTTTTTACTGCAGGTCAATTGCCGCTAGTTGATGGCGCAATGGCGCAGACTGGAAAAACTGGTGGAGATGTCAGCGTAGAACGCGCAAAAGAACTCGCACAGATTTGTGCACTCAACGCACTTGCTGCCGTTGCACTCGTTGCCGATATCAATAAAATTGTAAAAGTTGTTCGCGTAGTTGGTTACGTCAATGGCATTGCTGGTTTTGTAAATCATCCAGCTGTCGTCAATGGCGCAAGTGAATTATTTGTACACATCTGGGGCGATGCAGGAAAGCATGCACGTTCAGCTATTGGTGTTGCAGAACTTCCGCTCAATTCTCCTGTAGAAATTGAGCTAACTGTCGAAATTTCTGACTAGTTATTTGCCGCGCTTTGACAGGCGCTCAAGATCCAAAATGACAACTGCGCGCCCATCAAGGCGTAACCAGTTGCGTCCAACAAAATCAGCGAGTGCTTTATTAACTGTTTCGCGTGATGCTCCAACTAATTGAGCTAATTCTTCTTGTGTGAGATCGTGATGAACGTAGAGTCCTTCATCTGATTGCTTTCCGAAACGCTCGCCAAGATCAATGAGTGCTTTAGCAACACGTCCTGGAACGTCAGAGAAAACTAAATCACCAACAGCTTCATTTGTACGACGAAGACGTTGGGCAAGACGTTCCAATAATTGCAAAGAGACTGCTGGGTTTTCTTTGAGCCATGGAATAACTTCATCATGTCCAAGGCTTAGCAATTTTGCATCAGTTACTGCAGTTGCAGTTGAGGTACGTGGACCTGGATCAAAGAGGGAGAGTTCGCCAAACATTTCGCCTGGTCCAAGAATTGATAATAGATTTTCGCGTCCATCGCCACTTGATGTACCAAGTTTGAGTTTGCCCTCAACGATTACGTATAGGTGATCGCCTTCATCGCCTTCGGCAAATAGAACTCCGCCCTTTGCAATCTTGACTGAGTCCATCGAAGCGCGCAATGAGACAGCAGCAGCTTCATCTAGCGCTGTAAAGAGAGGTGCACGTCGTACGACATCTTCATCTGGGGTCACGAGGGGTACTTTACTCTCATGCCGGTCGATAGCGAAATTCGCAGCCAAGCAAGGGCCGTTTACCGAATCCTGACAAAAACATATCCTGAGATTCGTTGCGAACTAGATTTCAAAAATCCGCTTCAACTCATTCTTGCAACAGTATTGAGCGCGCAGTGCACGGATAAGCGAGTGAATAAGGTGACGCCAGCACTCTTTCGTAAGTATAAGAATGCAAAAGCACTTGCTGGCGCTGATATTGCTGATCTTGAAAATCTAGTTTTCCAAACAGGTTTTTATCGCGCAAAGGCACGCAATATCAAAGGCCTGGCAACGAAATTAGTAACTGATTTTGATAGTGAAGTTCCACGTACTCTTGAAGAACTTATTACATTACCTGGTGTTGGAAGAAAAACTGCGAATGTTGTTTTAGGTCATGCCTTTGATATTCCCGGAATCACAGTCGATACACACTTTGGTCGTCTCTCTCGACGCTTTGGTTGGACTAAAGAGATGGACCCCGTAAAGGTTGAAAGAATTGTTGGCGAATTGATTCCCCAAAAAGAATGGACAAATTTGTCGCAACGAATGATTTGGCATGGCCGACGCATTTGTCATTCACGCAAACCTGCCTGTGGTGCATGCCCTGTCGCTAAGATTTGTCCTTCAGTTGGAATTGGCGAGATGGATAAGAAGAAAGCACTCTTGTTGGTCAAAACAGATAAGGATTTTCGATGAAAAGAATTGCGCTCTTACTGGGCACGCTTCTGCTCTTATCTGGCTGTGCGAAAAGTGTTGAACCGATAGCTGGAGAAGTAGTTTCTTGTGCCGAAATAAAAATAGATACATCAATTACAGATGGAGTCCAACTTGGTTGCCTTGATGGTGGAGAAGGCGCTTATTTACAAGGGCTGCGCGGGCCAATGCTTATTAATGTATGGGGTTCATGGTGTTATGAATGTGGCATTGAAATGCCTTACCTGCGCACTTTCTATGCCAAAGCCCAAGGCAAAGTTGCACTTGTGGGCGTAGATGTTGAAGAAAAAAATATAGAGGCTGGTCAAAAATATGTAGAGAGTCATGGAATCACTTGGCCAAATTTCTATGATGATGACGGGAGATCCCGAGGATTTTTTGGAATGGGAGTACCAGTTACATGGTTTATTGCAGCTGATGGAAGCGTTGCTTATAAGAAAATAGGTGGTTTCAAGAATGAGCTTGAAATCATTGAACTAACTGCTAAATACTTGGATGTATCTCTTTAGTTCTCATCCTTAGATGTATCAAGGCCTTCTTTAATCAACTTCATGACATTTGGATCTGCAAGAGTTGTTGCATCACCGACTACGCGGTTTTCAGCAACATCTTTGAGTAAACGACGCATGATTTTTCCACTTCGAGTCTTTGGCAATTCTGCGACAACAAGAATCTGACGTGGTCGCGCGATTGCACCAATCTCTTTAGTCACATGATTTCGAAGTTGAGTTACAAGCTCCTCTCCATTTGCATGTTCAATTCCGCCACGCAAAATAACAAAGGCAACGATTCCTTGCCCAGTCATCGCATCTGCTGCTCCGACGACAGCTGCTTCAGCAACTGATTCGTGTGAAACTAAAGCAGATTCAACTTCAGTAGTTGAAATACGGTGACCTGAAACATTCATGACATCATCAACGCGTCCAAGTAACCAGATAGCACCATCGGTATCCAGCTTTGCGCCATCGCCTGCGAAATAAATATTTTTAAAGCGGGACCAATATGTCTCTTTGTAACGCTCGTTCTCGCCCCAAATTCCACGCAACATTGATGGCCATGGTTGATCCAAGATAAGAAATCCTCCATGACCATTTCCAACATCTGTTCCTGAGTCATCAACTACTTTTACACTTATTCCAGGAAGTGCTCCCATTGCCGATCCTGGTTTAGTTGCAGTAATACCTGGTAATGGTGAAATCATGATTGCGCCAGTTTCTGTTTGCCACCATGTGTCAACAATTGGACAACGGTTGCCACCAATAATTTCGCGGTACCACATCCATGCTTCAGGATTAATTGGCTCACCTACTGAACCAAGTAAACGCAGAGATGAAAGATCATGTGCCTTTGGAAATTCATCGCCCCACTTCATCCAGGTGCGAATGAGCGTTGGCGCCGTATACAAAATAGTGACGCCATATTTTGCGATGATCTCAAAGATACGACCTTTGTGCGGTGTATCTGGTGTTCCTTCATACATTACTTGCGTCGCACCATTTATTAGTGGGCCATAAACAACATAAGAATGTCCCGTTACCCAACCAACATCGGCGGTACACCAATAAACATCAGTTTCAGCTTTGATATCGAAGACCATTTTGTGTGTGTAAGCCACTTGAGTGAGGTAGCCACCAGTAGTGTGAAAAATACCCTTTGGTTTAGCAGTTGTTCCAGATGTGTAGAGAATGAAAAGTGGGTGCTCAGAATCAAAGAATTCAGGCCTATGTTGCGCACTTTGGCGCTCCATAATTTCATGCCACCAGATATCTCGAGATGAGTCCCAGGCGGTTTCTTGCTTAGTGCGTTGTACAACCAAAACTTTTTCAACATTTGTTGTGCCTTTTAGCGCTTCATCTACAGCAGGCTTCAGTGCAAATGCAGAACCTTTACGGAAACCACCATCGGATGTAATAACTAACTTTGCATCTGCATCTTGAATACGTGACAAAAGCGCATCAGCTGAGAAACCGCCGAATACAACTGAATGTGGAGCACCAATTCGGGCGCATGCCAACATTGCAATTGCTGCCTCAGGAATCATCGGCATATAAATCGCAACTCGATCTCCCGCAGCAATCCCTAATTCAATAAGTGCGTTTGCAGCTTTCTTTACTTCAGTTAGAAGTTGTGCGTAAGTGATGTCACGAGAATCTCCAGGTTCGCCTTCAAAGTGAAAAGCAATGCGGTCACCGCGACCTGCTTCGACATGGCGATCTAATGCATTGACTGTCGCATTTATTTTTCCGCCAACAAACCATTGGGCAAAGGGTGGCTGCCAATCAAGTACTTGATCCCATTTCTTATCCCATGTTAACTCTTCAGCTTGCTTTGCCCAGAAAGCTAAGCGATCAGACTCTGCTTCCTTATACAGAGAAGCCTTGCCATTTGCTGCGGTGCTAAATTCTGCGCTCGGCGCAAATGTGCGATTTTCACTGAGTAAGTTTTCTAGGGAATCTTTTTCCTGGCTCATAACACTTGAGATTACTAGTTCAGCCCTATTTATCAACAGTCTTTTTCGATGTGACTTTTTTCTCAGGCAACTTGGTGAGGATACGCACTCAATTCATCCAAAAAATTCCAACGAAAGAAGAGAACTATGGGCTTTGCCGCATTCCTCCTCGCATTTATCAAATTTCTCATGAACCCAACGATGATCATGGCCTTTGCCAACCTTTTATCTAAAGCGCTCAAAACCCTTAGCTAAGGCGCGAGGCTGGAAACGCCTCAATAAATAGGCGTAATTTCCGAGTTAGTGCCAATTAGTGAGAGGATACGTCGTAAGCCTCTCATCGGCCCAATGGTGCGCACGGTATGAGATTTACACCTTGAGCCGAATAATTTGGAGCCTAAATGCCAATTGCAACCCC
>CAMCCH010000041.1 GCA_945873335.1 Bifidobacterium breve
TTTCACCCTTACACATTTGCATGTGCGGTCTATTTTCTGTGGCACTAATCCCGCGGATTGCTCCGGGTGGGCGTTACCCACCACCTTGCTCTGTGAAGTCCGGACTTTCCTCGGTGCTTGCGCAACGCGGTGATCCGGGCGACTCTTCATGCAAAGGATAGCGCGGGTATAGCTACTTACTCAAAATAATTTTTAACTACGCGCAATATGTACTAATCACTGAGCCAAACTGTTGTATTTGCGCCAATCTTGCCGCCAACAATTGGTCCACTAGAAAGAACAACTTTTCCTGCAGGTAGTTTGTATGACTTTGCATTGAAGTTCATGATGCATTGCCAACCATTAGGGCGTACGAAGTGAATAACTTCTGCATTGGTTGTTGGAATCCATTCCAACTCTTCACTTGTTTGCAATTTCTTTCGCAAGGCAAGTGCATCGCGATAGAGAGAAAGTGTTGAACCTTTGATTCCATCTTGCTTATCTACTGCATGTTTTGCAAACCATTGTGGTTGTGGAAGGTGAGATTTCTCTTGACCAAATCCAAATGATGGCTTTGTCGAATCCCATGGAAGTGGAACGCGGCAACCATCGCGACCTTTTTCTGTGTGAATGAGAGCAAGTCCAGAAACTTTGCCTTTGACCATTTGTGGAACAACATTTCTAAACCACATTGGATCTTGTAGATCTTTCTGGGCAATGTCTTCTACTTCAAAGAGTCCAAGCTCTTCGCCTTGGTAGATATATGTGCAACCAGGAAGGGCTAAGAGCATCATTGTTGCTGCATTAGCGCGAGCAAGACCAAGTGCACGATCTAACTTTGCACTCTTTCCATCGGTGAGAAGCCATTCGATAAGGTTTGTTTTCTTGGGTAATCCATAACGGGTGGCATGGCGAATACGATCGTGGTTATCTAGAACCCATGTAGATGAAGAGCCCTCTGATTTTGCTAAGCGAATGTTGTCAGAAATAACTTTCTTGAAACGGCGAGAATCAAAATCTTCAGTGAGAAGATCAAAGTTGAATGCTTGTCCCAGTTCATCAGGGCGGGCATAGAGCATTCGACGCTTTGCTTGAACATATGCCTCGGCAACAGCTACGCGTGGAGGGTTGTACTCATTGAATACTTGTCGCCATTCGCGAAAAATCTCATGGGTTTCATTTCTATCAAAGAGAATGTCAGTGCCATCTTGTGCAATCTTGAAGGCATTCATTGATTTCTTAGCGATATGTAAGCGTTTGAAATCTTTCTTCATTGCATGGGCAACATCAACACGGAAACCATCAACTCCGCGATCTGCCCAGAAGCGAAGCGTTTTGAGGAAATCGAGTTGGACTTCTCGGTTATCCCAATTGAAATCTGGTTGTTCTGGTGCAAAGAGGTGCATGTACCACTGCCCCGGTGTGCCATCAGAATTTGTTGTGCGAGTCCAAGCAGATGGGGCGAAGTGTGAAATTTCATCTGATGGCGCAATCTCACCATTTTTCCCACGCCCATCTCTGAAAATGTAGCGATTGCGCGCGGCTGAACCAGGCTCTGACTTTAGAGCTTCTTGAAACCATGGATGCATATTTGATGAGTGATTAGGAACAATATCTACGAAAACAGAAATATCTGCTTTGTGTAGAGCCTTGAGCATTTTGTCGAAATCCTTGAGCGTTCCAAGTCGAGGATCTACATTTCGATAATCAGCAACGTCATATCCACCATCTGCTAATTCAGATGGATAAAAAGGGCTTAGCCAAACAGCATCGAGGCTCAGTGATTTTAGGTAATCTATTTTTGAAGTAATGCCCTTGATGTCGCCGATGCCATCTGCGTTGGAGTCTTTGAATGAGCGCGGGTAAATCTGATAGATGGCAGCCTGGCGCCACCAATTTTCATTTTTCTTCATTTATTTATTTCACCGCTCCCAGGGTTATTCCCCGCATAAGTGTTCTCTGGAATATAAGGAAGAAGATTACAGATGGCATAAAGCCAATAAGTGCAGCGGCCGCTCGTGCGGTCGGATCACTTGTGTATTGACCGGTTGTTACAGCCATCGCAAGAGTCACGGTTTGATTATCGTTAGATGGCAACATGACTAATGGAATCAAGAATTCATTCCATGTGAAGATAAAGAACATAGTTGCCAAAACAAATAGTGTGGGACGAAGCAACGGTAGAACAATACTTCGCAGAATTCTCCATGGACTTGCGCCATCTACGCGAGCTGCTTCTAACAGTTCGTCAGGGAAAGTGCTCATGACGGAGGAAAGTAAGTAAGTACCAAACCCAGTAGACATAACACCAAAGATAATGATGATTGACCAGATGTTGTCATAAAGATTGAGCATCTTAGATACAGAGTAAAGAGGATAAATTAGTGCCTCTTGTGGAATTGTGAAGGCAACCATAAAAAAGCCCAGAATCCAGATGCGGCCTTTGACGCGACCGATTCCAATCGCATAAGCAGTAAGGAAGCTAAGAACTACCCCGATTAATGCCACAAAGAGAGAGACTTGAGCTGAATTCAATAGTTTTTTACTGAAATTTACTTCGCCCCAGAATTTACTAAATTTTGAAAAATCCCAATCTTGCGGCAATGCAAGTACTCCATTTTGAACGAACTCCTGTTCGGGCTTGAATGAGTTGATGAATGCGATGTACATAGGAAATAGCCAAACAAGTGCCATGAATACCAAGCCAACTAATACGAGGTATGGAGCAACTCCTTTTTTGCGCTTTACACTCATCGCAAGACACCCATTTTCCGCTGGAATTTGAGCAAGCCAATTGCAAGAACAGTCAGGATCATCGCGAGTACTGTGGCAACAGATGCCCCATAGCCAA
The DNA here is from genome assembly GCA_945873335.1 of Bifidobacterium breve. Classification (GTDB taxonomy): domain Bacteria; phylum Actinomycetota; class Actinomycetes; order Nanopelagicales; family Nanopelagicaceae; genus Planktophila. Next base: position 2,831 of record CAMCCH010000041.1, read on the forward strand.
CTTTGAGTGTGGAGAAGAAATGGAAATAGGAGAAATAAGCAGGAACTTGGGTTGCATCTCCAGGCCCACCATTTGTCATCACGTAAACAGGACCAAATACTTTCAGGGCCGCAACTGTAGTTGTCAGCAGAACAACTGAAATTTCAGGATAAAGCTGCGGGATTGTGACAATTCTAAATCTTTCAAACCATGTGGCACCATCTAGTTGCGCTGCCTCATCAAGGTATGGATCGAGGCGCGACATTCCAGAAATGAGAATCACGATCGTGTATCCGATTTGTATCCAAATCATCATAATTGAAAGCGCAAACATCGCAGTACTTGATTGGCCTAACCAATTGAGAGCAAATTTATCAAGACCAATATTCCTAAGAATTGTATTTATCACACCCACATTTGGTGAGAGCATCCATGCCCACAAAATTCCTACAACAGGAAGAGCAATAATCTGTGGAACATAAAGACTTATGCGAAGAAAAGTTGAAACTGCATTGCCAAAATGCTTGGCGATAAAATCATAAATAAGAGCCGCAATTATGAGTCCCAAAGCTGTCGGAATAATCGACATCGCTAGAATAAATTCAAATGCGTGCAGGAACGAGATCCAGAAAACTCGGTCTTGGATTAGACGTTCATAATTTGCTAGCCCGATCCATTCAGGCTTTCCAATACCTTGCCATTCGTTGAAGCTGAGATAAATATTGTAAGCAAATGATCCACCAACAAGTGTCGCGAATGTAAGCACTCCGGGTACGGCAAACCAGTAGTACTGCCTGGTCTGCTCGAACTTATTACTCATTTCTGCGTCCTATTCATAATTCTCAACGTTCATAATCGTAGATGAAGTGGGGCTGATTCTATAAATTACTTAGAACCAACCCCACTTCGTTTTACTACGATAGTATTTCTTTTCTGCAACCAAAGTTACAGATTATGCCTTTGGACGACCGTCGTTATAGAAACTTCCGGTTGCCTTCATGTAAGCATCAACATCGCCACTTGAAAGAAGCGCTGTTCCGTTAGCTAGAAGGATGTCGTAGTAACCAGGAACAGGCCAGTCTGGATACATTGCTAATGCATTCTTCTTCACGGCAACACCAAATGGTGTAGCTGTAAGGATTGATGCTGGGTTAGCAATTGACTCTGCATCAGCAAATAGTGGAAGTCCACCAGCATTGCCGAGGTAGTTCTGGTACTTCTTTGATAGAACCAAGTTGATGAATTCAGCAGCTAGGTCTTTGTTCTTTGAACGTGAAGGAATAACAAGCAAGTTTCCAGCAGATCCAACTGTGAGAGTTCCTGGTAGCAAGAACTTTCCGTAGCTAAATGTTGAAACCTTTGTCTGCATGCTTCCATCGAGCCATGATCCACCAATAACCATTGCAGCTTTTCCAGCTTGGAATTCTGCAATTGCATCATCGGGTGAAACACCTGAAACGTTTGGCTGGAAGTATCCAGCTGTCTTCCACTTGAGAAGAGTCTGTGCTGCCCACTTGATGTTTGCATCCGTTGTTGCATCAATAGCCTTGCCCTTGAACAACTGGAATGAGTTGATCCAAGCTTGGTTGGCACGTGATACAGCGAGTGCGTAAACATTGTGAACTGTCTGGTAGCCAGCGCCACCCATTGCCATAGGAATTACTCCAGCAGCATTGAATGTAGCCATTGCAGCCTCCATCTCAGCCATTGTTGTAGGAATCTTTACCTTGTTTTTCGCAAAAATATCCTTGTTGTAGAAAACAGATACGTATTCACCATATGAAGGTACTCCGTATAGCTTTCCTGTTCCCATGAGGCCCTTGTCATACTGACCGTAAAGTGAGACAGATGATGGAAGATTCCACTTGTACTTCTTTGAGTATGGAGTGAGATCGGTTAGAAGACCGCCCTTTGATGCAAGACCGGCAGTTCCATTACCTTTGTTGTACTCAGTGACATCTGGAGCAGCATTTGAATTAAGAATCTGCGCTCCTGCGTTGTTCATTCCTTCGAATGTCTTGAGCTGGAACTTTACATTTAGCTCTGGGTGAGCCTTCTTGAATTCCTTGAGCGCTACAGCCCATGTTTGACCTGTAGGTGTGTTGGCCTGCGAATACCACCATACGTTGAAATCCTTCTTCGCAGCTGGCGCTGATGCAAGAGTTGAAGATGTGAAAAATCCTGCTGCTATAACGACAGCGAAGATGCGTACACCCTTCTTGTTTACTATCTTCATAAATTCCCTTTCAGGAGAGTTCAAACTCCATTACCTTGGAGTTTTATCGACACGCGTCGACAAGTAGTGGTAACTTATTCCAGTAACACCAAGTCGGCAAGTCGTCGACACGCGTAGATAAAGATTGTGATACAAACGTTATATATGGCTACACGAGCAGAAGTCGCAAAGCTGGCTGGTGTTTCCGCCAGCACGGTCTCCTATGCACTCAATGGGGACCGCTCAATCAAAGAGGAAACCCGTAAGCGCGTGCTCAAAGCCGTGGCCCAGCTCAACTACCGCCCCAACTTTGCGGCAGGCGCTTTAGCTGGTGGAAAGAGCAAGACTTTGGCGCTGCTCTCTCCTTCTGGTGAATTCGGAATCGCACTTATCGCTTTGGAATATATCAACGGAGCATCAGCTGCTGCTCGAGATCGTGGATACCACTTGGTCATTTGGCCAAGTCAAGAAAGTGAACTGGCTGAAATTCAAACTTTTGCGGAATCAGGAATGATTAGTGGCGTAATCCTGATGGAAATAAAATTCAAAGATGAGCGTGTGAGTTATCTCAAAAAAGCCAAGGTGCCCTTTGCAATGATTGGCCGTACCGAAAAACCAGGAAAGGATTCATACGTTGACCGTGACTTTATTGGGGCAACGCAATTAGGTGTCGATTACCTAGATTCATTAGGCCATAAAAAGATTGCATTTCTAACAACAGAGCGCGCAGTCGGTGTTGATACTCGATTTAGTTCTGCGCTCCTTGAAGCAGCTTCGAAGAAGAAGATGACGGCAAGGAAGATCCAGGTGGTCAATGAGGCGTCATCAGGGCGAGATGCATTTATTGAACTTCACAAAAAATACCCTGATGTGACAGCAGTAGTAAGTCTAAACGACATTGCAACTTTGGGTTTTATCTCAGGTGCGAATGAGTACGGTGTCAAGATTCCAAAAGATCTTTCGCTAATTGCACTTGATACGCCTAAAAACCACATCGAGATGTCTTGGCCACCGCTGACAACTGTTAATCTTCCCGCATTTGAAATGGGAGTGTCTGCTTCAAATATCTTGATTAATCAAATAGAACAGAAGGAAAATAAGCAAAATCAAGTTCTGCTCGCCGGCGAGCTCGTAGTGCGAGGCACAACAGCAAAAGCCCGTAAACAAAATTGATGGGGATTGCGCGTAACTAAGCAGTATTGGGCCGCGTTACTATTCAATGAAATTCCCCTACGATATGGGTTATGTCGAGTGCACAGTTGCCTAATGATCCTCAATGGGTGCGCGCTAATACTTTGTTTTCAACCGATAACGAATCAGCAGATATCGCATTAGTTGGTATCCCCGCACATGAAAGTTCAATATCGCCAACTCAGGCCCATCTAACGCCACAAGCTGTGCGCAATGCACTTGCTCGTTATTCAACTTTTTCAACTTCTAGCTCAGTTGATCTGCAAGGAAATTCTTTCGTAGATTTGGGAGATATTGCATCCCCTGATGGAGTTGAAGGACTGAAGCGCGTCAATAATGCGCTCTCGAGAGTTCTGCTCAACAATCAATTACTCATTGCACTCGGTGGCGATAATTCAATTACATATTCAGCCGCCTCTAGTTTATGGAGAGATTTATCTAATATTGGTCTTATTACTTTTGATGCTCATCACGATTTACGTGATGGAAATTCAAATGGCTCCCCTGTCTGGCAATTGATTCAGGCAGGTTTGCCAGGAGAGAATATTGTTCAAATTGGTATTGCAGATTTTGCAAATAGCGCCGAGTACTCAAAGCGTGCGTACGATAATGGAATAACAGTTATTTCGCGAGCCGATATACGCAATCGAAAAATTGGTGATGCAGTAGCAAAGGCTTTAGATATAGCGGGTGCTGGTGGACGTGAAATTTACGTAGACCTAGATGTTGATGTTTGTGATCGCTCTGTTGTTCCAGCCTGTCCTGCATCTATGCCTGGTGGAATATCAGCAGATCAGTTGCGCCAAGCAGCATTTCTTGTCGGGGCAGATTCACGTGTGAGAGCAATTGATATAACTGAAATTGATGCATCCCTTGATACTCCAGATCAGCGCACAGTTCGCCTTGCTGCACTTTTGGTGTTAGAGGCAAGTGCTGGTTTTGCTACACGCAAATAATTAGGCGAGCTCTTTTACAACTTCTCTCGCGGCACTAAGAATCACACCAGAGTGAACAAGAGTTGTTGCCGCTTCTAGTTCAGGAGATAAGAATCTATCGGGACCAACACCTGGTACTTGAGTTCTCAATTCTTTGACAACTCGCGCTGTTGCAGGAGATGGCGTAAGTCCTGTGCGCAGCTCAATAGCGCGTGCAGCAGTTACTAATTCAATGGCAAGGATGCGAGTGAGGTTATCTACTACTTTGCGAAGTTTGCGAGCAGCGCTCCACCCCATGGAGACGTGATCTTCTTGCATTGCAGAACTTGGAATCGAATCAACGCTGGCAGGAGATGCCAGACGTTTGTTTTCACTGACTAATCCTGCTTGTGTGTATTGGGCAATCATCAAACCTGAATCAACACCTGGATCGTGAGCCAGAAATGGTGGAAGACCAGCGCTGCGATGTTGATCGAGTGCGCGATCTGTTCGACGCTCTGCCATTGAACCTAAATCTGTTGCAGCAATCGCAAGGAAATCTAAGACATAACCAACTGGAGCACCGTGGAAATTTCCATTGGATTCAACGCGACCATCAGGTAACACAACAGGATTATCAATATTGCTAGCAAGTTCGCGCTGGGCAATAGTGGACGCGTAGGAAACAGTGTCACGAACCGCCCCGTTTACTTGAGGCGCGCAGCGAAGAGAATAAGCATCTTGTACTCGTGAATCATTTTCACGGTGAGATGCAACGATTCCAGAGTTTTTCAATAAAGCAAAAATATTTGCAGCACTAACCGCCTGGCCAATTTGAGGGCGAAGTGGTGCGTGCAAATCTGGCGCAAATACTCGATCAGTACCGAGAAGACCTTCGATAGACATTGCAGTTGTTATATCTGCAACTGCGCATAGGTCGACAAGATCTGAACAAGCCATAATCAACATACCGAGCATTCCATCGGTGCCATTGATAAGGGCTAAGCCTTCTTTTGCTTCTAACTCAATGGGTGTAATGCCAGCAGCATCGAGTGCTTGCATTGTTGGCATTTCAACACCATTTGCATCATGAACACGACCTTCACCCATGAGTGCTAATGCGCAATGTGAAAGTGGTGCAAGGTCTCCGCTGCAACCAAGGGAGCCAAACTCTGGAACGACCGGAGTAATTCCTTTGTTCAAAAAATCTACATACGTTTGTGCAAGTTTTACGCGCACTCCCGTGCGCCCAGATGCCATTGTGCGAAGACGCAAGAACATGAGAGCGCGTACTACTTCGCGCTCAATTGCTGGGCCAACTCCTGCTGCATGTGAGCGAATAAGTGATTTCTGCAGTTGAACCCGATCTTCAACATCAATGTGACGGTTAGCAAGTGCGCCAAAGCCTGTTGAAACACCGTAGACAGGAATTCCACCTGCTGCATATTCCTCAATATATTTACGAGAAGAATTCATCGCCTCTATCGCACTTTGTGAGAGTTCCACTTGTGCACCGTGGCGCGCAACTGCAATGACATCTTCGAATGTGAGTCCTGATGTTGAAAGAGTTACCTTCTTAGATGAGTTGGAGGCCATTGCGCCATACCTGTTCTACTAGATTTACACCAGGGCGATATGCCAAGTGCAGATATGAATGTGCAGAGAGAATCTGGAAATCAGCGGCGGCACCTTCAACTAAGTGACCAACATCTTCGCGCAATAGTGCTTTTGCGCCGCCCATAGTTGCAGACCACAACGCTTGCTCAGGAGAGAAGTGCATCTCTCTAACCGCTACAGCCATAACAAAAGGCATGTTCGTTGTGTATGAACTTCCTGGATTGCAATCACTTGCTAGTGCAACAGTGATGCTCGCCTCGAGTAGTGGACGCACATCTGGGTAAGGAGAACGAGTTGAAAATTCAGCGCCTGGTAAAAAGGTAGCAACAGTTTTAGATGTTGAGAGGGCTTCAATATCTTTCTCACTCAAATGCGAAACATGATCAACAGATGCGCACCCAAGTTCAACACCAAGTTGTACGCCTTGACCTGCCTCTAATTGATTTGCGTGTAGACGTGGCAATAATCCCTTAGCCATTCCCGCTTTGAGAATTGTGCGAGCATCGCTGACAGAGAAAGCACCTTTGTCACAAAAAACATCAATCCATTTAGAATGAGGTAGAACTGCGTCGAGCATCTCTCCGCAAACTAGTTCTACATAATCTTTAGGAGAATCTTTATATTCCACTGGATAAACATGTGCTCCAAGGAATGTTGTCTCCTCCGTTATTTTGCTTGCAATCTCTAGGCTACGACGCTCATCCTCTACCGTTAGCCCGTAGCCCGATTTACACTCAATAGTTGTTGTTCCGCTTGCATGGGCTTCAGCCAAGAGTGACTGTGCGTGAGCAAGGAGTTGAGCATCTGGTGCGTGGCGAGTTTGTTCAACAGTGTGTGAAATACCGCCAGCTGTATAACTCACGCCTTGCATGCGTGCACGAAATTCTGCACTTCTATCCCCCGCAAAAATTAGGTGGCTATGGCTATCAACGTAACCAGGAATAACGCAACGCCCGTGAGCATCAATAGTTTTCTTGATGTGATGAGTTGGAGCATCAGAATTTGGTCCAACCCAAGCAACGACACCATCTTCTATGAGCAGCGCAGCATTTGTAACAATTCCGAGCTTTGTTCCGTCGTGCGTTGGATCATTTGTAACTAATTGGCCAATATTTGTAACTAACGTGCTTGTCATTCAATATCCAACATAGGGACGTGAACGTGGCGCTCTTTAGCTGCATCGATTGCTAAGTCATAACCAGCATCTGCATGGCGAATAACGCCCATGCCAGGATCATTTGTTAGAACTCGCGCTAACTTCTGCGCTGCAAGTTTTGTTCCATCAGCAACAGATACTTGACCAGCATGCATAGAACGTCCCATACCAACGCCGCCACCATGGTGAAGTGATACCCACGAAGCACCGGATGAAATATTTACCATCGCATTGAGGAGTGGCCAGTCTGCAATTGCATCAGAGCCATCTAACATCGCCTCCGTTTCGCGATAAGGAGATGCGACAGAGCCGCAATCTAGATGATCGCGACCAATAACAATCGGCGCTGATACTTCACCTTTTGCAACTAAATCATTGAATGCAAGCCCTGCTTTATCGCGCTCTCCATAACCGAGCCAACAAATGCGCGCAGGCAATCCTTGGAATGCAACTTTTTCTTGCGCCATAGTGATCCAGCGATGCAGACCTTCATTTTCTGGAAAGAGATCAAGGACTGCTTTATCTGTGCGATAAATATCTTTGGGATCACCAGAGAGTGCTACCCAGCGAAATGGGCCTTTTCCTTCGCAGAAAAGTGGGCGAATATAAGCAGGCACAAAGCCAGGAAAAGCGAATGCGCGTGAATATCCACCTTGGCGTGCTTCATCGCGAATTGAATTACCGTAATCAAAAACTTCGGCGCCTTTATCCATAAAGCCAACCATTGCTTCGACATGCTTTGCCATAGATACTTTAGAGCGCTTAGTGAAATCTTCAGGGTTATCTTTTGCTAATTGCGCTGCTTGGTGAACATCGATACCAATTGGAACATATGAGAATGGGTCGTGCGCTGAAGTTTGATCTGTGACGATATCAATTGGAACATCCATTGAAAGTAACTTTGGAAATAGTTCTGCTGCATTGCCAACAAGGCCAACAGAGAGTGGGCGTCGCTCATTTTTTGCTTTGAGAACTCGCTCAATTGCATCATCAAGATTGTCTGCAACTTCATCGAGATAGCGATCGTGTACTCGCTTATCTAATCGAGTCTTATCGATATCAATGATCAGGCAGACTCCACCATTCATCGTTATTGCAAGGGGTTGAGCCCCACCCATTCCACCGCAACCACCAGTAAGGGTAAGAGTTCCTTGTAGTGTTCCATTGAAACGCTTAGCTGCAACGGCTGCAAAGGTTTCATATGTTCCCTGCAAAATTCCTTGTGTGCCAATGTAAATCCAAGAACCAGCAGTCATCTGGCCATACATAGTCAGGCCTAAATGTTCTAGCCGGCGAAACTCTGGCCAGTTAGCCCAATCCCCAACAAGGTTGGAGTTTGCAATGAGTACACGCGGTGCCCATTCGTGAGTTTGAAAAACACCTACTGGTTTTCCAGATTGAACCAATAAAGTTTCATCATCTTTGAGTTTTGTAAGACTTTTTACAATTGCATCAAAGGATGGCCAGTTTCGTGCCGCCTTACCTGTTCCACCATAGACAACTAAATTCTCTGGGTGTTCTGCAACAGCTGGATCCAAGTTGTTATGCAACATGCGAATCGCTGCTTCTTGCGCCCATCCTTGGGCTGAAATTTTGGAGCCTGTAGCTGCATGCAAAATGCGTGGCGAACTAGTCATACCGTTACCTTATCGGGCAAAGCACAAATAGATAAGTCTTCTAACTAACAGCAGCTCTGCCTGCTTCTAGTCGCGCGATAGGGACTCTAAAGGGTGAGCATGAAACATAATCCAATCCAGTTTTATGGAAGAAATGAATAGATTCTGGATCTCCACCATGTTCACCGCATACGCCAAAGTGCAAATCTGGATTTACTTCTCGACCACGCGCCGTTGCGATACTTACTAGTTCGCCAACTCCATACTCATCAATTGTTTCAAAAGGCGAGACTGTGAAGATTCCAAGTTCTAAATACATAGCAAAAAATTCTGCTTCGACATCATCTCGAGAGAATCCCCATGTTGTTTGAGTCAGGTCGTTGGTACCAAAACTAAAGAAGTCTGCAACTAGAC
>CAMCCH010000042.1 GCA_945873335.1 Bifidobacterium breve
GCGCGTTGTTCATTATCGAGTGCTGCAAGTATTTCTTCGCCACGAAGATCGCTTTGGTTATTTCCCGTTTCAAATTCTGACATTACGGACGCCAGCTCTCGCCGCCTACTAAATCTGTTAGCGCGCGCCCGCTTTGCGCTCCATACCAAGATTCAATCATGCGACGTGCAACGCTAATTGAAGGAGGTAGCAATAGCTCACCTGTCTTGATTGCTTCTTTCATCTCATCGCGAGAGAACCAACGCACCTCTGTTATTTCAATTCCATCACCTTTAGCCTCTTCTGGCTTATTTGTAACTGCAGAAAAAGCAATCATGATGGAGGCAGGAAATGGCCAGGGCTGTGAGGTCAGATAAGAAATTTCGTCCACGGTAATTCCGGATTCTTCAAATACTTCGCGGGCTACACATTGCTCGAATGTTTCACCTGGCTCTAAAAATCCTGCAAAGTTAGAAAATCTCTTCTCCGGCCAGATTGGATTATGTCCAAGTAAGAGGCGATCATCTCTATCTTTTACTAAAACGATTACGGCTGAATCTGTGCGCGGATGATGTTGGCTCTCATCTACTGTACAAATGCGAACAGAGCCACCGAGACCAACAATTGTTGGCGCGCCGCAGCGCGAACACCGAGGATGGACTTCATGCCAATTAGCTAATCCAATTGCATGAAAAGCGAGTGAGAGAAATTTTGGAGCAAGGGCTGCGCCGATTTCGCGAAGGGTTTCAAAGCCAGAATATTTCTCTTCATCACTTCCTGGCTCATTAGTCCACGATGTATGCCAAGCGAAATACGAAGTTCCATCGGCGCGATCAATACCCAGAAAATAGCGCTCACCTTCTAAAAACTTTCCAGATGAAATAAGTGCGCTGACTTCGGTGCTACTAAGTAGATGTAGCTCCCCGCCCGCAACGGCAAGGCGCGCATCGACAATGTGCATAATCTTTGCTTTAGCCCAATGTGCATCGAGCTCGCTTTGCGATGTGCGCAGTTCGCTGGCGCGGTCGATTTCGCTGACAAGGTTCTTTAACGCGCTCATGGGGGGCAACACTACTAATCTCTACCCATGCTCGTAACCTCGTGGAATATCTTGCATGCAATGCCTATTCCGCCATCAGGAAGTGGCAATTTTGGCGATGCGCTCAAGCGCCTTGGTAGCGATGTGGCTGGTTTTCAAGAAGTAGATCACCATCTTGCGCGCTCTGGCAATGAGCCACAAATGCACATAGCGGCGCAATCCTTGGGCGCAAAGTATTGGGCTTTTGCGCCATCAGTTATAGGAACGCCAGGTGAAGTTCGTCGACATCTCAATGACGCTGATCAAAGAGTAGTTACACACGAAAGTGACAATAAAGTTGGTAGTTATGGAATTGGAATAGTTTCACGAATCCCCGTAATCAAATGGGAACGTTTGGAACTCGGTAGATCACTAGTCGGTCTTCCACTTCTTATTCCTGCTGAAAAAGGTGTGAGGGCAATTTATGTCAACGATGAAGAACGCGTTGCACTGGCTGCTCACTTAGATAATGGATGGATTGTTATCAATACACATCTATCTTTTGTACCTTTTGTAAATCTCTATCAACTTGGCAAAGTAAAGCAGTGGGCTAAAAAATTGAGCGAAGGGGGCAAATATAGGGTCCTCATCATTGGAGATTTGAATCTTCCGAAGAATCTTTCTGGTTGGAATTCACTTATTACCCAGAAGAGTTATCCATCATGGGGTGCAAAGGTGCAATTCGATTACATTCTCTCTAATACTTTGGATGCGAATCAGATTGAAGTCTTACCAACAAGTGTTACCGGTGTAAGTGATCACTTACCGATCAGCATCAGAATCAATTCGTGAGATCAAAGCAATAAGTTCTTCCTGACTCATAAGATTTGCAGGGCTGTGGTCTCTACCCGTTGGAACGTAATGAAATGCTGCCTTTACCTTTGAGATATCTTTACCGCTCAACTTTGCCCACGCAAGGCGATACATTGCTAACTGCACTGCTGCAGATTCTCCAAGTTCTGTAGAGCCAGTCTTCCAATCGACAACTATGTATCCATCTCCGTCGCGATAAATGGCATCGATACGACCGCGAATCAATATTCCTGCGACAACTGTTTCAAATGGAACTTCCACATGTGTTGGAACTTTTGTTGCCCAATGGCTAGCGAGCCACGCTTTTTTGAGATCCTCTAGCTTTGAATCATCATCGAGTGGATCTAGATAATCCATGTAATCATCGCCCATAAGCGTTGGCGCTTCGCTAAATTGTTTTTCGACCCATAAGTGGAATGCAGTTCCGCGGCGTGAATATTGATCTTGTCCACGCGGCATAGGACGGCGAATATTGAGTGCTAATTCTTCAGGATTTGCATGCAGCGCAACGAGTGCTGAAGTTGAAAGTTTCGTTGGTAATAAGACAGTGAGCTCCGAATTAGATTTCTCACCAATCTCAGCGATGAGTGCTTGAGCATCTGAAATCCATGATGCAATCTCTTCGTCATCACTTGCGCCAAGTGCATGTGCCTTCGCAGATTGAACGATTGCAATCTCTTCTTCAAATTGTGCACGTCGCTCACCAAGTCGATCATGTGGCCATTCTTGGCTCTCGACTTCTCCAGGATTTGTTATACCTTTTGGTGGAGTTTCTAATTCACTAAGAACTTTGCCGTTTTCTTCAAGTGCAACACTGTGAACCCATGTAAAGACATCACTTGGTGCAACTGCATTCTTCCCAGTGCGCCAAACCGAAGTTGTGCATAGCAGATGCGTCTTTGCGCGAGTTACAGCAACGTAGGCAAGGCGAATCTCTTCGCGACGCTTGATTTGACTTGCACATGCTTTAGAAAAAGCTTCAATAGCTTCTTCTGCTTGCTTCTTTTCTGTCATTCCTGCAACGCTAAAACGGGGTAGTTCGTCACGGTCACCACGCAATGGGAATGGAATATGCGCTTCACTTGTAAGCCAATTCTCCGGATTTTGAGTATTGACGGAAGGAAAATTTCCAGTGGCAAGTCCGGGAATTGCGACAACGCTCCATTCGGCGCCTTTTGCCATATGCACAGTAAGAATTTGTACAACATCACTTCGAACATCAGGTGCACCAATTTTTAGCCCGCCCTCTTCTTTCGATGCAACATCGAGCCACTCCAAGAATTCGCGAGCATTGCCGCCTGCTCGCTCATATTTTGAAGCTTCATCAAGGAAGCGATCTAAGTTTCTGCGTCCAGTTTGAGAACCATCGCGAAGTGATACTTCACTTTCAATGGTTAAATATTCTTCAATTTCAACAATCAAATCTGTTATCTGTCCACCTGCGCGACCACGCAATCTCCGTAAGTCAGCTGCGAAACGAAGCATGCGCTCATAGCCAACAGCAGAGAAATAATTCTTTGGTGCACTAGATATTTCATCGAGTGCATCAATAATTGAGCCAGCAAATTGATCTTCACTATCAATCTGATCTGGATTTCCTTCTTCGATTACTTTGACTAAATACCTTGAACCTGTCTTGAGCGCACGTGAGCGATCTTTTGCATATTTTCCAAGTCCTGCAATATCGAATGCACCGAGGTTCATACGAGGACCGGTTAGATGACGCATCAAGGAAGCACCGGAATCTGGATCAGAGATAACTTTCATAAGAGCGACAATGTCGGCAATTTCTGGAATATGTATAAGTCCACCGATACCAATAACTTCGACTGGAATCTTTCGTGCACGCAGCGCCGATTCTATTTCTGGTATCTGTTTGCGATTTCGAACCAAGACTGCAAATGTGGATCGCTTCTTCTCGGGAACTAGAGCGCGGGCAGGATCTTTCCATAGTGGTTCAAAGTAATCAGCAATAGCTTCTGCCTCTAGATCCATATTTTCAAATATGCCCACTGCTAATTCGCCAGGGCCTGCGCCATCGCGGGCATCGAGCATGAGAACTTCTTGCCCACCATCTTCTTTTATCTTCTCTGAAATAAGATTTGCCGCTTTGAGAATAATTACATCGTTTCTAAAAGTGGTAGGCAGCACAAACTTTGATTCACCTTTTTGATCAGGCATCTTTGGGAAATATTCTGCAAAAGAATCCATAGTTCCAGCAGATGCACCTCGCCATGTATAAATTGCTTGGCTGGGATCTCCCACTGCCATAACAGGGTGACCATTTCCAAAGAGCGCTGAGAGCATTCGTAGCTGAGATTGCGACGTATCTTGATATTCATCGAGAAGAACTACTTTGTAATTCTTACGCTCAATCTCCCCAACATCTGGAAATTTTGTAGCGATGTCGGCCGCAATTGCCATTTGGTCATCGAATGAGAGTTCTCCCGCAGCTTTTCGACGATCAAGGAATGCCTGCACCATTGGCAGAATTGAATTTCGTTGTTCCATAATTTTGCGAACACTTGAGCCATTACTTGTTGCAGCAAAATCAAATGGTAAGAGTGCTTCAAGCATTGCATCATCGGCTGCGCGTATTTGATCAATAGTTACTTTATGTTCCAATATTTGCTTAGCAAGACCAATAACATCTTTGATAATGGTGCTCGCTTTACTTGTGCTTCTAAATTCATCATCGTGCCAATTACGCACGACATCGGAGGCAATCTGCCAAATTTCTGCCTCACCTAATGGATCTGCATCGGTGTCGATACCTAAGCGAATTGAATGCTCACTTAGTAATTTGCCTGCATAAGAATGATAAGTAGTAATTGTCGGATTAGATATTGATTCCCGAGTGTATAACCCAGCCTCTTCTAATTGCGAAAGGCGTCGGCGCACACGAAGCGATAATTCACCAGCTGCTTTACGAGTAAATGTAAGGCCCAAAATTTCATCAGGTTCAACAATTCCGTTTGCAACTAAGTACAGAACTCGGTTGCTCATTGTCTCTGTTTTGCCAGAGCCTGCTCCAGCAATGATGACGGCAGGTTCTAACGGGTTAGTAAGAATAGAAATGATTTTGCTTTGCTCTTTTGTCAGCGGATTTATTCCGTCATCAACTATTTGTAGAGCCGCAATAATTTGTTCAGGAGATTTCTTTATCATTCAATCACCGACTTGCCATCACTTTGTGCAGGGCACGATGTTCGAACAGGGCAACCTGAACATTTCTCATTGACTGTTGCTAAAAATGTTGAAGCGCCCATACCTTCCGCGATTTTCTTGATTTCAATTTCAAATGATTCAGCATTGATTACACCTTGCTTGCGCGTCTTTATTTTTGGTTCTTTTGATGCTGGATTAGCTAAATAAACAAGCTCAGCGCCCGTCGTTGTCGTGCTATCAGTTATCTTGCTAAAGCCACCTTTGATTGCACCTAATTGATAGGCAGCTAATTGCATATTCTCATCGGAGCCTTTATCAGGGATCATGGTCTGTCCAGTTTTGAAATCAACAATATATAGATTTTCATCTAAATCGATTTCAATTCTGTCGGCATTTCCATGTAAGCGAGCACGACCAATTTCGACGGTAAATGAAGTTTCAACCGCTAGCACTTTACGTGGTGAAATTGCGTGATAATGAACAAAGCGAGTAATCATCTTTGATGCTTCTTCTAAAGAAGTTTTTCCAACCCAGCCTTCATCGGGGTCAATAAGTTTCCACGAAGCTTTGAGTAAATCAATAAGATCTGCTTCACTTTTACTTGGATCGGTATACACTTTTGCTGCAAATGCGTGAATTGCAGAACCTAAAATTTGCGCAGTGCTATCACCATTTGATCCACCATTGCTTTGTAAGAACCACTTGAGAGCGCACTCCTTATATGTATCTAGTGCGCTAGGAGATACTGAAACTAGTTCCTTAGGATCGACAACTGGAAGATCGCTACTTCGTTCTACAGCGCCAACCCAGTTTTGCGGATTAGCGACATGAATGCCTTCATCCGAAAGTTTCTTGAGAAGCGCTGCAGCTTCATCCTTCTTATCTCCAGATAACTGACTGCGAAGCGCAGAAACGAGTGCTGGAACAGTAATAGGACGTGGAACCTCAGTTAGTAATGGTTTTGCGCTCTTGCCTTGCAGAATTTGTTCCGCACTTTCAAAGAGATCAGATGGAGCATCATCTTCGCGTTGTATTGCAGTTATATATAGATGTGTTTTTGCACGTGTCATGGCAACAAGAAATAAACGATTCTCATCATCGCGAAGTCCATTAGCTGAAATTCTCTCTAGCTCCCCCTTTGGAATATTGGGGTAACGAACCATCTCTACCAAGCGCTCTGAGCCTAAGAGCGAACTGCGCTGGCGCAAGTTAGGCCACACTCCATCTTGTACTCCAGCGATTGCAACAATTTTCCATTGACGACCCTTTGAAGAATGCACAGTAAGAATTTCAACAAAATCAGGTCGTGCACCTTTTGCGGTAATAACATCGCCGGCAATATCTTCTTTTACAATCTCTTTGATAAATGCACCAGCACCAGACATTGGAAAACGCTCTGAATAACGCGCAGCAGAATCAAAGAGTTGCATCATCGCATCTAAATCGCGATCAGCACTTGCTCCTCTGATGCTTGGTCGCAGCGCTTGATTACGCCATGCATCACTAACTTTTTGATCTTCACTTGTCAGAGCGTTATCCCAAATTGCCCACAATAAATCTTCTGCGCGTGACGCAGGATTCTTTGCAACTGCGCGTGCTTTCCGTAAAAGGTCAGATACTCGTTTGAGTGGTGCGCCCTCTTCAATAAAGATCTCGCCCTTATCAATTGCATCAATCATCAGTTGAGTACCTGTGCGCGCATCGCCCTCTTCTCGAGCGCTCAGTAGTGCGCGGCGCATACGACGAAGTGAGATTGAATCAGCGCCGCCAAATTCGCTCATCAGCAAACGCTCACATGTATCAAGGCTCAGTGATTTACTACCGACTGCAACTTCGGCCAGTAATAAGAAAGGTGCAATGGATGGATTGCCTGCAAGTGCCTCGAGTTCAGAAGTTACGGGAATTCCCACCTGTGCAAATGCTCGTCGAAGAGATGATGCCGCTACGCCAGGACTGCGAAAGAGAACTGCCATTTCGCTATATGCAATGCCATGATTGAGATGAGCACTGCGGAATTGATGTGCAATAAATGCTGCTTCTTCACTACTTGAGCGAAAGCGATGCGTTTGCACTACTTCATTTACTTGTGCGATTGCTGGCGCGATAACTCGTTTGTTGTTGGCAGAAGTAGAAAACTTTTCGGTCGCAAATGCATTTGAAAGGCGCATGATTTCTGGCGAATTTCGATAATTGATATCTAAGGCAATTGCGCGACCCTTATTTCGGTAATGATCTAGCTCTTGCGCCAATCCTTCAGGATCGGCGCCACGAAAACGACCAACTGTGCTCAGATCATCGGCGCAAAGAATCATGTCATCACATGCAAGTATGCGTAATAAATCTCGTTGCTGGGGGTCACTTTCTTGATATTCATCAACCATGATCGTTGTGAATTGTGAACGAAGCTCATCCAAAATATCTGGACGATCTTTTAGGCGACGTGTGGCGGTTGAAACAATTTCAGATGTATCAAGACGCTGCTTTGAATCTCCTGCTGAATCTTCTTGAATAGAAAGATTGTCTATGTAGCGTTCCCAAAATTTTGCAGCTGCTTCCCAGAACGGTTCCTCTCTTGAGTTTCCAAGTTCGGCAAGTTTGACTGGACCAAACTTTCGCTCATTGGCACGCAGGATAAGGTCACGTAATTCACGAGCAAAGCCGGAAGTAGTGAGGGCTGCGTGTAATTGCGGATTCCATTCGCGATTTCCATCGATAACATCGCCTGCAAGTAATTCCTTTATGAATTTTTCTTGTTCAGGGCCTGAGAAAAGAATAGGTTCAAGATCTTTTGCACTTGGCTTCTTCTTTAGAATTGAAAAAGCGAGTGAATGAAATGTTCGTGCCAATGGTTCAAACATTGTCTGAGTTGTTCGAAGTGCAATGGCATCACGTAAATCACTTGCGCTTTCACGTCCATATGTCAACAATAAAATTGAGTTTGGATCTTGGCCACCGGCAATGCGAGTAAGGGCTGCTTCAACTAAAAGTGAAGTCTTGCCTGTTCCTGCTCCACCGAGAACAACGAGTGGTGAAGTAGTTAGGGAATAAGCCTCAACAACATCTTTTGGAAAGGTAAAACCAGCACTATCTACTCTCTGTCGTAGAAGCGTGAACTTGGTTTTACCTTTATTGCTAGTCACTGTGACATTCAAGCGTAAAGCTCTGACATATAACGAGATTTTCGCTCATGCCTCTATGAATCGAGCCTGTTTTCATCCAGAATCCACCAATGACTAATCAGGCCTCGCAATCTCAACGTTTCCATATCCTTGATGCATCTCGCGGGATTGCAGCGCTGGGAGTGCTAATTTTTCACGTCTTCTACCCATCGCCTATGCGCCAATTCATGGGCTTATATGTTCTTGTTGATTTTTTCTTTGTGCTCAGTGGATTTGTTTTATACCCAAGCATGCCAAGACACCTAAGCAATTTTGCTAAAGATGGACCTCGATTTGTATTGTCCAGAGTAGTTCGCCTATGGCCGATAGTGATTACAAGTATCACAGTAAGCATGGGACTTTATTGGTGGAAACAATTTTCTGCATCACGAAGCGATAGCTATTTCACTATAGATCCAAATCGCTCGCCATCACTTATTGCGGCAGCATTTTTCTTATTGCAAATTCTGATTCCTCTCTCTGGGGCAATATTTATTGTTGTTCCTTTCTGGTCACTCTCTTCAGAATGGCTTGCAAATATTATCTTTGCACCGTTAACTCTTATAAAAGCGCAAATTGGAATTATTCTTGGAATTGGAATTGGTTACTTCTGCCTTTACTACGGATTAGTCAACGATGCCGAATGGATTTCGTCCTTGGGACCAATTCGAGGTTGGGAAGCACTTGGTAGAGGGCTGATTGGCTTCGGAATTGGATTACTTATTCGTGCAAACCTAAAGCGACTTCTGATAATTCGAAATCGTGTTGGTTTACTTATTACAGTTGCACTTACTATTTGGGCATTTACTATCTGGCAGTCATACACTTTTACTCATCTTTATTATGTTTCACTACTTTTGGGTCTGCTTATTCTGCAACTCAGTCAGATCGAATTTTCTTCAGCTGGGAAAGCTGCAAAAATTTCTACATTCCTTGGCAATTATTCCTATGGGGTATATGCATTCCATATTTTGGCACTCGAGTTCTATGACTACAACGTTTTTAGACTCAATGAATTTGCAGAGCCAAGTGAATGGTGGCGACACCTAATAAATAAGACCATCGTTGTGATAATTGCTTCAACGTTAGCTACTTTCCTAACGTTGAAGCTCATTGATCAACCATTACAGCGTCGTGGACGCGCTTTGATAAAGCGAAAATTCGCCCCTAGTAATTAGGTGTTCTGATTCGCCTTCTTCGCACGTGAAGTAAGGCGTCCGCGCACTGCGCCATCGAGGATTACCTTGCGGATACGCACCACTTCTGGTGTGACCTCCACACATTCATCTTCGCGACAGAATTCAAGTGCACCTTCCATGTTGAGCTTCTTAGGTGGAATCAAACGCTCTGATTCATCAGTACCTGAAGCACGCATATTTGTAAGTTTCTTTTCGCGAACACAGTTCACATCCATATCTTCAGAACGTGAGTTCTCGCCGATAACCATGCCTTCATAGACTTCATCACCAGGTTCGACGAAGATGCTTCCGCGATCTTGTGTTCCATAAAGTGCGTATGAAGTAACTGCGCCCATACGATCTGAAACAAGTGAACCTGTTCCACGTGTTCGGATATCGCCATGCCATGCTTCATAGCCATCGAATACGTGGTGAAGCAAACCTGTTCCGCGAGTTTCAGTTAGGAACTCAGTACGGAAACCAATTAGACCACGTGATGGAACGCGGTAATCAAGGCGAATCCAACCAGTGCCATGGTTAACCATTTGTTCCATACGGCCCTTACGTAGCGCCATAAGTTGAGTAAGTACACCTAAATATTCTTCAGGTGCATCAATTGTTAGGCGCTCCATTGGTTCATGAGTTTTTCCATCAACAATTTTGATAACTACTTGTGGCTTACCAACTGTGAGTTCGAAACCTTCGCGCTTCATAATTTCAACAAGAACAGCGAGCTGGAGTTCTCCGCGACCTTGAACTTCCCACGTATCGGGACGATCAGTATTGAGAACGCGCAATGAAACGTTACCGACTAACTCTGCATCAAGGCGGCCCTTTACTTGGCGCGCAGTGAGCTTTGTTCCACTCTTTCCTGCAAGCGGAGATGTATTGATACCAATTGTCATAGAAATTGATGGCTCATCAACAATGATGAGTGGCAGAGCAATTGGATTATCGTTATCGGCAAGTGTTTCACCCAATGTAATTGTTTCAATACCTGCAACAGCAATAATGTCGCCAGGATGGGCTTCAAGTGCTGGAACGCGCTCGAGTGCTTCAGTAATCAAAAGTTCTGAAACCTTTACGCGCTCTGTTGTTCCATCAGTTTTAATCCATGTAACTTGCTGACCCTTTTTGATAACACCTTCGCGAACGCGACATAGTGCTAGGCGACCAAGGAATGGTGATGAGTCCAAGTTTGTAACGTGTGCTTGCAATGGTGCACCTTCGTGATATTCAGGTGCTGGAATTGCAGAGAAAATGGTGTCGAATAAAACATCGAGGTTCTCTTCCTCTGGCATTCCACCATCGGCTGGGCGTGTCAGTGATGCGCGACCTGCTTTAGCGGATGCGTACACAACTGGAAATTCAATCTGTTCTTCATTTGCATCAAGGTCGAGGAAGAGTTCGTACGCTTCATCGACAACTTCTGCAATACGTGAATCGGGACGATCCACCTTATTGATGAGCAAAATAACTGGAAGATTCTTCTCAAGTGCTTTGCGCAATACGAAACGTGTTTGTGGGAGTGGTCCTTCAGATGCATCAACGAGCAAAATAACACCATCAACCATTTCGAGTCCGCGCTCTACTTCGCCGCCGAAATCTGCGTGGCCCGGTGTATCAATAATGTTGACGATGCTATTTCCGCGCTTTACAGCGGTGTTCTTCGCCAAAATTGTGATTCCCTTTTCGCGTTCTAGATCCATTGAATCCATCATGCGATCTTGGCCTTCATCTTGTTTCTTATACGCAGCAAAAGCACCTGACTGCCACAGCATCGCATCGACAAGTGTTGTCTTGCCGTGGTCAACGTGAGCGATGATTGCAACGTTACGCAAATCATCGCGCTTCTTTACTGGTAATCCTTTTAGGTGTGCTTGTGTTTTAGACATTGAATCGAAACTCCACTACATCTCCGTCGGCCATTACATATTCCTTGCCTTCCATGCGCACTTTACCTTTAGCTTTCGCTTCAGTCATTGAGCCCGCGGCAATTAGATCTTCAAAGGAGACTATTTCTGCTTTGATAAATCCTTTTTGGAAATCTGTATGAATAACACCAGCGGCCATGGGTGCGGTGTCACCTTTGTGAATCGTCCAAGCACGTGCTTCTTTAGGGCCTGCAGTTAGATATGTCTGCAATCCTAAAGTTCTAAAGCCAACATGTGCCAAAGTTGCAAGACCTGGTTCTTCCAAACCAATTGATTGCAACAATTCAAGTGCATCTTCATCGCTGAGTTCAACGAGTTCGGATTCTGTTTTTGCATC
>CAMCCH010000043.1 GCA_945873335.1 Bifidobacterium breve
GGATTTAATATGTATGCACTGATGGTTTTAGGAAATCCAATTGAAGCAGCATTTGGAAAAGAGAAATTCCTAGCAATATTTTTCTTCTCACTATTGAGTGGATCACTCCTTTCGAATTATTTAGCGCCAGCTAATCAACCATCTGTGGGCGCATCCAGTGCAATCTTTGGACTCTTTGGCGCAATGGCAGTTGTTGGACGAAAAATTGGTGCAGATATTCGCTCTATTGCAGTCATTGTTGGAATTAACTTCGCATTTGGATTTGCATTAGGTGGAGTTGATTGGCGTGCACACCTCGGGGGACTTATCGGGGGAGCAATCGCCTCAACACTTTTACTTCGCCAAAGAGGCTAAAACTTTATCCACAGAAGTTATCCACGGTGTGGAGAATTACAAGCGTGTAATTAGCGCCATTTCGTAGCGAGTGAGAAGCCCACGCCAATAAATGAGAAGCCGACAATCATGTTCCATGCGCCAATACCTGGGATTGGAAAACGAGTCTGAGTGACATAGAAAGTCACGATCCAGAGAAGACCAATCAAAAATGCAGTCACCATTGTTGGAGCAAGCCAGGCAGGGCTCTCAAGTGGACCTTGTGGAGCGTGCACAGCTATTTCTTGCTCGTGTGTGCGCTGTTCTACAACCTTTTTACGCAATCTCGACTTTGGCATAAGGCGAAGTTACACCAGATTGGCCCCAAATGAAAAGGAGAGTGAGAGGAGCGCCGATAGGAGAGAATTAGCGCGTGGCGACCAAAATCCTTGTAGTCGATAACTACGACTCCTTTGTCTACAACCTTGTGCAATATCTAGCCCAACTCGGCGCCGAATGCACAGTTGTAAGAAACGACGAAGTAGAAGCCAGTGAGGCGAAAAATTACGACGGAGTTCTGATCTCTCCCGGCCCCGGCACACCAGAGCGCGCAGGAATTTCAATAGCGATGATTAAGTATTGCGCCGAAAAAAATATTCCACTCTTCGGAGTTTGCCTTGGCCATCAAGCAATTGGTGTTGCATTTGGTGCAACAGTTTCGCGCGCACCAGAACTTCTTCACGGAAAAACTTCTCAAGTAAATCACCAGGGCGGTGGAGTATTAGTAGATCTTCCTTCGCCATTTACTGCAACGCGATATCACTCACTCGCTGTTGAGCGCGATACGGTGCCGCCAGAAATTGAAATTACAGGTTCAACAGATTCAGGAATTGTTATGTCGATGCGACATACAAAATTTCCAATCGAAGGTGTGCAGTTTCATCCAGAATCAGTACTAACAGAGCATGGGCATCAGATGCTTGCAAATTGGCTTACACAATGTGGCGATAAGAATGCACAAAGCAAAGCTGTAGGTCTATCGCCAGTTGTAGGCAAAAAATAATTACGGCGTTTTATTTATTGTAATTGTTACTGACTTACCAATTGTCTGAGTTGTTCCACCATCAGGTGCTTGACGAATTACAACGCCAGTTGGTTGTTCTGGATCATTTGCTTCTAACTCATTGAAAAGGAAGCCTGCCTGTACCAATAGCGTTTTTGCTTGTATGCCATCAATGCCAATGAGATTAGGAACTTCAACCTCACCACTTGCAATCTGCAGAACAACGCCACTACCAGCAGTAATTGTCGAACCAGGCTCGGGTGTAACTTTCAAAACAGTTCCTTGGGCTTCATCGGAAGGAATTGCTTCAGTACGCGAAACAACTAAGCCCACAGAAGTTAATAACGCGCGTGCATCAAGAAGAGATAAGCCAACTAAGTCGGTGGGAACAATTGAATCTCCAGGGCCATCAGAAATAGTAAGCACGACTCCAGAACCAGATTTTGCTCTTGTGGTTGCTAAAGGAATTTGGCTAGCGACACGATCTTTCGGGATACGAGAATCGTGCGCTCTTGTAACGGTAACAACATAATCAGAGAGCAATGCCCGAGCAGCATTTTCAGTAAGGCCAACAACATTCGGAATTTCATTTCCAACAGATGGCTCACCTGGGCGCGAAGCAAATAAACCTGCTCCAGCTACGGCTACAACCAAAATAGAGGCCACGATGAGACCAAATAATGTGCGGCGGTTTATTGGTTTTTTTACTATCTTTGTTGTGACGGTTTCACCAGAATGAATTTTGAATAAATCATCGAGCATCAGACCAGCAGATTGATATCTATCTTCTGCCTTTTTGGCTAGTGCTACCGATAAAAGTATGTCGATATCTTCAGGCAACGTTGGTGAAATTTTACTTGGTAGCGCTAATTCACCCGATACATGCTGGTAGGCAATAGAGACAGGTGTATCACCAGTAAATGGTGGCTGGCCTGTTAGAACTTCGTATAACAAACAACCCGTGGAATAAATATCAGAACGAGCATCTGCAATTTCACCTAATGCTTGTTCAGGAGATAAATATTGTGCGGTTCCGACAATATTCCATGTGCTAGTAAGTGTTGCACCTAAATCATCGAGCGCGCGAGCAATTCCAAAATCCATAACCTTAACATCGCCTTGATCAGTGATCATGATGTTGGCAGGTTTTATATCCCGGTGCACAATCCCGCGCTCATGTGAATATTCCAAAGCGGCAAGAATTCCTTCACCAATTTCTAACGCACGAGCAAGCGGTATGCGCTCACCACGATGAATGAGGTCGCGCAATGTATGTCCAGAAACTAATTCCATAACTATGTATGGCGCAGGTTCTTCACCAGAGTCATACACAGCAACAATTCCTGGATGGTTTAATCCGGCTGCAGCAAATGCTTCTTTGCGAAAACGAGCCACAAATGAAGGATCGCGCGCAAGGTCACTACGCAATACTTTTACAGCTACCTCGCGAGCAAGGCGTTGATCATGGGCTCTGTAAACATCAGCCATTCCGCCCGTGCCAATCATTTCGCCCAGAACGTAACGGCCACCCAAAGTTAGATTCATCATTGCGCAGCCCCAATAAAGTGCGTTGATACTTCACTTGAAGAAACGATGTCAGCAATAATTATAGAAATATTGTCAGGTGCGCCATTGATATAAGTCGCATCAATGAGCGCACTAATTGATTCATTGGCTGACTTCTTTTTCAAGAAAGGTTTCATCTCTTTATCACTGAGAACACTAGATAACCCATCACTACAAAGAATAAAACGATCATCGACCTTCACATCATAAATTTGTAAAACCGGTGTTACATTGCCATCACCCATGAGTGCTTGAGTGAGCACCGAACGTTGTGGATGGTCGCGTATATCGGCGGGAGTAATTGCGCCTTGGTCTAAGAGCTCTTGCATAACCGTGTGATCGCAACTCAATTGTTCTAACTCATTTCCACGCAAGCGATAAGCACGGGAATCACCAACATGTAAGAGAGCAACTTTCTCACCGTAGAGCAATAGCGCTGTCAGTGTCGTACCCATGCCACGCACTTCAATTGCTTCGCGTGCATGCTCACCAATCTCACTATCAATAGTGTGTAAAGAGTTTTGTAAAAGATCTTCAATAGAGTCTGTATCAATTTCAGTGCTAGATAAAACAGAAGTGAGTGAGGCCAATGTCTTTATTGCAATACGTGAAGCAACTTCTCCGCCCGCGTGACCGCCCATGCCATCAGCAACTGCAATCAATTTTGCTGATGTGAATCCTGAATCTTCATTACCTTCTCGAACTAATCCAAGAACAGAGCGCGCAGAACTTTCAAAAAAGTATTGCGTACCTTTGCCATTCATAGAGGTAAGCCTAACGGTGCTAATCTTGCATATGAAAATCTACGCCCACCGCGGAGCCTCAAAGGATTTTCCCGAGCACACATTGCGCGCTTATAACGGCGCTATCGCTCAAGGTGCAGATGGATTTGAATGCGATGTGCGTCTATCAAAAGATAATGTGGCCCTGCTTTGGCATGATTCGGATCTCAAACGATGCGCGGGCGTTTCGGGCAGGATTGCAGATTTGAAATATGCCCAGATCCGCAGGGAATATCCAGAAGTACTAACTCTCGAAGAACTATTAGTGCTTGCCAAGAATAATAAAAAAGAGTTAGCGGTAGAGACGAAACATCCCGTTCCCAGTGGAAACGCGATTGAGAAAATAGTTCTTGATTTACTCTCTCAAGAAAAGAACTTGCCAACAATTTCGATTATGTCTTTTTCATGGTTAGCAATCGAGCAAATCAAGAAGATTGCGCCACACCAAAATACAGTCGCACTGCTTCATCCAAGCCATTCTCGATTAATGCGCCGCTTTTCATCAGCAAAAAACTTAGGACCGAGTATTCAAATGCTGAGAGAAGATTCAACATATATGAGCGAATCTCGTGATTTATTTGTCTGGACTGTCGATAAAGATGAAGATATGCAATTTTGTGAGCGCAATAAGGTGAAAGTTCTAATTACAAATACCCCGTCACGTGCACGCGAAGTACTCGGGTATCATTAGTCAGTGGGAACATACGGATACTTAGGACCAAAAGGCACCTTTACTGAGGCGGCACTAAAAAAGATCACTTCTGCAAACGATTCACTCAAACCATACGCAAATGTGACTGCTGCTCTCAATTCAGTGCGCGAAGGCAACGCGCACTTTGCCTTGGTCCCGATTGAGAATTCCGTCGAAGGTGTTGTCGCTCGCACACTCGATGAGCTAGCAACGGGTGAACCACTCACAATCGTTGCTGAAGTAACCTTGCCTGTCTCCTTCGCTTTGATGATAAAACATGGCACAACCGATATAAAAAGAATTGCTACACACCCACATGCTGAAGCGCAGTGCCGTACATATGTAGCACTGAATTATCCAGGTGCTGAAATAATCCCAACCGCGTCAACAGCGGCAGCAGCTGAATCAATTTCACGCGGCGAATTCGATGCCGCGATCGCAGCCCCAGTTGCAGCAGCTCACTACGGTCTGACAATAATCGCCGACAATATTGGTGATAACGATGGAGCGATTACTCGATTTGTTTTGGTATCAAAGCCAGGAACAGTTCCGCCTCGAACCGGTCTGGACCGCACCTCACTGGCAATCTTTATTGGGATCGATCACGTTGGTGCGCTGCTAGAAATTTTGACTGAGTTTGCTAAGCGTGAAGTCAATCTAACTTTTATTCAGAGTCGCCCTACTGGGCGCGAACTTGGGCATTACCATTTCATTATCGATGTTGAGGGCCATATCAACGATGCACCAGTTGCAGAAGCGGTAGCGAGCCTTCGTCAGCGTTGTGAAGATATTAGATTCCTAGGTTCGTACCCGCGAGAAAAGGTCAAATAAATGATCGACATCAAATTCTTACGCGAGAATCCTGATGTAGTTCGCGCTTCACAAAAAGATCGCGGAGAAGATGTAAGCCTTGTAGATCAAGTTATTGCAATTGATGAAAAACGTAGAGTTGCAATCAATGAATTTGAATTATTGCGAGCAGAGCAAAACACACTATCTAAATCAGTTGGCGGCGCAAAAGGCGACGAAAAAACGAAATTATTAGAAAGCGCTAAAGAATTAGCAAATAAAGTAAAGAGCGCTGATGCAAAAAGGGCTGAGCTTGAAGCGCAAACGCAAGCAGTGGCACTCCAGCTGTCAAATATTTTAGATCCAAATGCGCCCATAGGAAAAGAAGAAGATTTTGTAGTTCTTGAACATGTTGGCACACCTCGCGAATTCAGTAACTTTGAACCAAAAGATCATGTAGAACTAGGAAAACTCCTTGGCGCGATTGATACCGAGCGTGGTGCAAAAGTTTCAGGCTCACGCTCTTACTACCTCACCGGTGTCGGCGCACTTCTCGAATTTGCATTAGTGAACTATGCAATTTCATCTGCTGTAAAAGCGGGATTCACTCCTGTGATTCCACCAGTGTTAGTAAATCCTCCAGCAATGGAAGGCACTGGCTTTCTTGGCCAAGCAGCAGAAAATGTCTATCACTTAGAAAAAGATGGAATGTACTTAGTGGGAACTAGCGAAGTTCCACTTGCTGCGTATCACATGGATGAAGTGTTACCAGCAGAAAAACTTCCATTACGTTATGCCGGATATTCAACATGTTTCCGTCGCGAAGCGGGAACGTATGGAAAAGATACACGCGGGATTATTCGTGTTCACCAATTCGATAAAGTAGAGATGTTCTCTTTCTGTCATCCAGATCAAGCGCTAGAAGAACACAAGCGTTTACTGCAATGGGAGAAGGATTTCCTCAATGCAATGGAGATTCCATACAGAGTAATCGATGTTGCATCAGGTGATCTTGGCTCTAGTGCTAATCGTAAATTTGATATTGAAGCCTGGATTCCTACGCAGAAGGCATACCGCGAAGTGACAAGTACATCTAACTGTGCAGAATTTCAGGCACGTCGCCTCAACATTCGTTTCAAAGATAGCGATGGCACAAAAGTGGTTGCAACACTCAACGGAACACTTGTTGCAATTCCCCGCATGATTGTTGCGATTCTCGAGAACCATCAAAACGCTGATGGAAGTGTCAATGTTCCGGAAGCGCTACAACCATTCTTAGGAACTAAACGATTTGAGTTGGTGTGAATAAGCGCCCCAAACTTATTGCTACAGATCTAGATGGAACCGTTGTTGCTCATTACGGAGAGATATCTCAGCGCACCATCGATGTTTTCAGGCGCGCACATTCAATGGGAATTGAAATCTTTTATGTAACAGGACGCCCACCGCGCTGGATGCCAGAGATTCAAGCAGCATTTGGAATCGGAAAAGCCATTTGTGGCAACGGTGCAATGTTGTATGACCTCAAGAATGAAAAAGTCTTAGAAGAATGGCTGATGCCAGTAGATGCACAGCTAGAGACTGTGAAGAGATTGCGTAAAGCAATTCCACAAATATCTTTTGCAGTCGAATCACATAATTATTTCCACCGCGAAAAGATTTATGTACCACGCTGGGATGTCGGAATCGACAACATAGGTACAGATAAAATTGAAGAAATTATAAGTTCTCCTGCACTCAAAATGTTGGCGCGTTGTTCTGATCAGGAACTAACTTCAGATGAGATGTTGGCAATTGCAACAAAAGAACTTGAAGGTTTAGTAACTGTTACACATTCAAATCCACATGATTCACTCTTAGAAATATCCGCGCTCGACGTTTCAAAAGGCACCACACTTGCAAAGATGGCGGCCCGACTTGGAATTGATGCGCAAGATTGCGTTTCATTTGGCGATAACCCAAATGATTTTTCAATGTTGCAATGGTGCGGTCGATCTTATGCAATGGCCGATGGTCATCCAGATGGAGCAAAACACGCAAAAGGAATTGCTCGCCCCCACACAGAAGATGGTGTTGCGATAATCATTGAGGAATTACTCGAACTTCCTGCCTGATTTCAATCCTTAATTTTCAACTCTTGTGATTCTCGGGTAACCTCTCCCACGGAGGGCTCGCATAGCGGCCGAGTGCACCGGTCTTGAAAACCGGCAAACGAAAGTTTCGTGGGTTCAAATCCCACGCCCTCCGCCATTTTTTACTTTTGTGGCTGACTTCATAGCCAATAAGCAGAGCTATACCTAGCGCTCTTTTCACCCCAAGAGGAGACTGTCACCTTAGGAATTACTAAAGGGGCTAGAAATATGTCAGGTGTTTTTTCACCAACGAGGGCAAAGATAAAAGAGCGCACGCTGCGCACTGATAAATATTGGCTACAACCCGCAATTACTTTCGGTGTTCTTTTTAGCTTTGTTATCTATGCAACCTTTAGAGCATTTGAAGGCGCGAATTATTACAAGGACCACTTAATCTCTCCTTTCTATTCACCATGTCTCTCTAAAGCATGTGTTCCTGAAGCAACGATCTTTGGTTGGACTCCAGTAAGCGCAGAAGTATTTAACTTTGCACTTTCACCAGCGTTGATTATTTTGATCTTCCCACTTGGATTCCGCATGACCTGTTATTACTACCGTAAGGCGTATTACCGTGCATTTTGGATGTCACCACCTGCATGTGCAGTTGCAGAACCACACACTAAATACACCGGTGAAACACGCGCACCACTTATTTTGCAGAACGGGCACCGTTGGTTTTTTTATGCAGGTTTAGTTTTTAATATAATCCTTACCTACGATGCAATTATTTCGTTTAGGAGCGTTGAAGGTGAATGGGGCCATATGAGCGTTGGCTCACTTGTTCTTGTTCTGAGTTCAACCATGCTGTGGCTTTATTCGTTGTCATGCCACACATGTCGCCACACACTAGGTGGGCGACTCAAGCATTTCTCAAAACATCCTGTGCGCTACAAATTGTGGAGTTGGGTCTCTGTACTCAATCATTCACACCCACGATTTGCTTGGTACTCATTAGCCGCAGTTGCATTTGCCGATATCTACGTTCGCCAAGTTGCATCTGGCGCCTGGACTAATTTTTACTTCTTCTAAAGAGAGCGATCATGACAAACTTAGAAAAATATAAGTACGACGTTGTTGTTATCGGCGCAGGTGGCGCTGGTCTTCGCGCTGCGGTAGAGGCGCGCGAATCTGGCCTTAGCGTTGCAATTATTTGTAAATCACTCTTTGGCAAAGCACACACTGTTATGGCAGAGGGCGGCGCAGCTGCATCAATGGGTAACGTCAACTCTGGCGATAACTGGATGGTGCATTTTCGCGACACAATGCGCGGTGGAAAATTCCTCAACCATTACAGAATGGCTGAACTACACGCTAAAGAATCTCCTGATCGTATTTGGGAACTTGAAGTATGGGGCGCCCTCTTTGATCGCACTAAAGAGGGAAAGATTTCACAACGTAACTTCGGCGGACATGAATACCCACGACTTGCACACGTTGGTGATCGCACCGGACTAGAACTTATTCGCACAATGCAACAACGTATCGTTGCGCTACAACAACAAGATGCACGTGACCACGGTAATGCCGAGAGCCACATGAAGGTTTTTTCAGAACTTACTGTTACGGAAGTTATTAAGGAAAACGGCAAAGTGGCAGGCGTTTACGGCTACTGGCGCGAATCAGGTAGCGAAGTTTTATTCGAAGCAAAATCTGTAATTATCGCAACTGGTGGCGTTGGTAAAACTTTCAAAATTACATCTAACTCCTGGGAAGGCACTGGCGATGGCCACGCACTCGCCCTCAAAGCTGGAGCAAATCTTGTGGATATGGAATTTTTGCAATTCCATCCAACAGGAATGGTCTGGCCACCATCAGTGCGCGGAATTCTTGTTACAGAATCTGTTCGCGGAGAAGGTGGAATTCTCACAAATAATGTGGGTGAACGCTTCATGTTCAAATACATCCCAGAAGTATTCAAGAATATTTACGCCGACAATGAAGCAGAGGCTGATCGTTGGTATCTAGATCAAGATAACAATCGCCGTCCACCAGAGTTGTTACCTCGCGACGAAGTTGCTCGCGCAATTAACTCGGAGGTAAAAGCTGGTCGTGGAACAGAACACGGCGGAGTCTTCCTCGATGTTTCAAAGCGTTTATCTGCAGAAGTTATTAAAAAGCGTCTTCCATCCATGTGGCATCAGTTCTATGAACTTGCTGGCGTTGACATCACAAAAGAGGCAATGGAAGTTGGCCCAACATGTCACTATGTAATGGGTGGCGTTGAAGTAGAGCCAGATACCGCAGCAGCAATTGGTGTTCCAGGTTTATTTGCAGCGGGTGAAGTTGCCGGTGGAATGCACGGATCAAATCGTCTTGGTGGAAATTCACTCTCAGATCTCTTGGTATTTGGACGTCGCGCAGGAATGGGCGCATCCGAATATGCAAAGAAGAACAGTGAAAACCCAGTCAGTGATGCCGCGCTCAAGGCTGCGGCCGCGCGTATTGAAGCACCATTTAGCCGTTCAGGTGGAGAGAATGCATATTCACTTCACGCCGAACTTCAAGAAATTACTCATAACCTAGTTGGAATTATCCGTACGGGTTCTGAATTACAAGAAGCAATTGAAAAAATTGCTGCAATTCGTGCACGTAGTGCAAATATCGCAGTAGCTGGAGATAGAAAGTTCAATCCTGGTTTCCACTTAGCTTTCGATCTCGACAATATGTTGCTCGTTGCCGAGAGCACTGCAAAGTCTGCAATCTTGCGCGAAGAATCCCGCGGTGGACATACTCGCGATGATTTCCCTGGTATGAACAATAAATGGCGCCAGGTAAACCACATCTCAAGTTTTGATGGAGATAAAGTAAGTGTGCGGGCACAAGCGCTCCTACCAATTCCTAAAGAACTCTTTGACCTCTTTGATATTCACGAACTCGAGAAATACATGACACCAGAAGAAATTGCGAAAGGCGGATCCAACTAATGGCACGCAAACTAAAACTTCGTATCTGGCGAGGCGATTCAACTAATGGCGGTCTACAAGATGTTGTTGTAGATGCCAACGAAGGTGAAGTAGTCCTTGATGTAATTCACCGTGTTCAAGCAACACAGATGGGCGATCTTGCAGTTCGCTGGAATTGCAAAGCAGGAAAGTGTGGATCTTGTTCGATGGAGATCAACGGAAAGCCACGTCTTGCTTGCATGACACAAGTTTCTGCATATGGCGATGATGAAACTATCACTGTTACACCACTTCGTGCATTCCCTGTAATCAAAGATTTAGTAACAGATGTTTCATTCAACTACAAAAAAGCAATGGAAATTCCTGCATATTCACACCCTGAGAATTTGAAGCCGGGCGAAGCACGCATGGAGCAAATAGATGTTGAGCGCAGTCAAGAGTTCCGTAAATGTATTGAATGTTTCTTATGCCAAGACACATGTCACGTTATTCGCGATCACGAAGAGAATAAGAAATCTTTTGCTGGTCCACGATTCTTTATTCGCATTGCAGAACTAGATATGCACCCATTAGATACTTTGAAGAATCGAAAGAAAACCGCACAAGAAGAGCACGGCCTTGGAATGTGTAACATCACCAAGTGCTGCACAGAAGTGTGCCCAGAACATATTCGAAT
>CAMCCH010000044.1 GCA_945873335.1 Bifidobacterium breve
ACCATGGCAAGTAAGAAGGGTGTCTCCTCGACACGTAACGGTCGCGATTCAAATGCGCAATACCTCGGTATCAAGCGCTTCGGTGGTCAAGTTGTAAACAGTGGCGAGATCTTGGTTCGCCAACGCGGAACACATTTTCACCCAGGTAAGAATGTTGGTCGCGGTAAAGATGACACACTATTTGCACTCGCTGCAGGTTCAGTTGAATTCGGTCGCGCTCGCGGACGTAACGTTGTAAATGTGGTTCCAGTAGCTTAATAAACGGTTCTCAAGAAGAGCGGGCCGCATATATGTGCGGCTCGCTTTTTTATTTCAGGCACTAGAAGGGAGTTATCGTGGCAACATTTGTTGATCGCGTGACTCTCTATGCCACCGCAGGAAAAGGTGGAGATGGTTGTGTCTCTGTCAAGCGCGAAAAGTTCAAGCCACTTGGCGGACCAGATGGCGGTAACGGTGGTCGTGGTGGCGACATTATTTTAGTAGTCGATCCAAATGTGACAACGCTTCTTGATTTTCACCATTCGCCACATCGCAAAGCAACATCGGGCCATCAAGGTTATGGCGATCGCAAAGATGGTTATAGCGGAGAAGATTTAATTCTTGGCGTTCCAAATGGAACTGTTATTTATGATCAAGCAGGAATACAAATTGCTGACCTCATAGGTACAGGTACAACATTTGTTGCTGCCCAGGGTGGCTTTGGTGGACTTGGAAATTTAGCGCTCTCATCTTCTAAGCGCCGCGCACCAGGTTTTGCACTCCTTGGCGAACCAGGTGAAGAACGTATTTTGCAATTGGAATTAAAATCAGTTGCAGATATCGCACTCGTTGGTTTCCCAAGTGCTGGAAAATCTTCACTCATCGCTGCAATCTCATCTGCGCGCCCAAAGATTGCTGACTATCCATTTACAACACTGATTCCAAATCTTGGTGTTGTCCAAGCAGGTGGAACTCGATTTACTGTCGCTGATGTTCCAGGACTTATTCCAGGTGCTAGCCAAGGAAAAGGTTTAGGCCTTGAATTCCTTCGCCATGTTGAGCGCTGCGTAGCACTCGTACATGTTCTCGACTGTGGAACTTTAGAGACAGATCGAAACCCAGTTGCAGATCTTGAAGCAATTGAACTTGAGCTAAAGCAATACGGTGGTCTTGAAGATCGCACACGCATTATTGCTCTCAATAAAATTGATATTCCAGATGGCGCTGCAATGGCCGAAATGGTTGAGCAAACTCTGCGTGATAAAGGTTATGAAGTTTATGCAGTCTCTGCTGCAAGTCGAGCCGGTTTACAAGAACTTACGTATGCGATGGCTCGCCTTATTCAAAAAGAGCGCGCAGAAATGGCCGTGGAGGAGCGCACTCGAATTATTTTGCGTCCAACTCCAGTTGATGATTCAGGTTTCACCGTCAAGGCGAATGAAGATGGTTCATTTACTGTGCGCGGAAATAAAGTTGTGCGCTGGGTTCGCCAGACAAATTTCAAGAATGCCGAAGCAATTGGCTATCTTGCAGATCGCCTTGCTCAATTAGGTGTTGAGAAAGAACTCTTCAAAAAAGGTGCTGTTGCAGGTAGTGAAGTTCGCATTGGTAGTGGAGACAATGAAGTTGTATTTGATTGGGAGCCAACAATTGAGGCAGGCGCTGAGCAACTAGCTGGCCATTTGCATCGTCGCGGTGAGGATTCACGACTTGAGGGTTCATGGAGCGCTCCTGTTCGCGAAGAAGAAGATGTATTGAGCGATGATGAGATTGCAATGCAGTGGGAGTACAACGTGATTGACCCACATTCGCCTAAACTTGCGGAAGTCGCAAAGAATGAATCAGAGGATGGAGATGCAAAGTGAGCCGTGCAAGCATCACCTCTGCCAAACGCATCGTCATCAAGATTGGTTCCTCATCTCTAACAGGTAGTGCGGGATCGCAATTAGATACCGAATCTGTCAATAAATTAGTAAGCGTTGTTGCTGCATGCAAAAAACGTGGAGCCGAAGTTGTTGTTGTTTCCTCCGGTGCGATTGCCGCAGGACTTGCGCCATTGGGATTGAACACGCGTCCACAAGATCTTGCAACACAACAAGCAGCAGCATCGGTTGGTCAAGGCCTACTGATTGCTCGCTATACCGAGAGTTTTGCCAAGCATTCAATCGTTGCTTCACAGGTATTGCTTACAACTGAAGACATTGTTCGTCGTGCGCATTATCAGAATGCACAACGCACCTTGTATCGCTTGCTCTCACTCGGAGTTGTTCCAATTATCAACGAAAACGATAGCGTTGGAACGAAAGAGATTCGATTCGGCGATAACGATCGCCTTGCTGCTTTAGTTGCGATGCTTATCGATGCAGATCTTTTAGTTCTGGTTTCAGATATTGATGCGCTCTATGACGCACCACCGTCACAGGCTGGCGCAAAAGCCATCCACGAAGTTACTTCTATTTCCGATATTGATTCCAAAACTATTGGCGGCGCAGGCACATCTGGTGTTGGTAGTGGGGGAATGGTTACCAAAATCGAAGCGGCACGAATTGCAACAAGTGCTGGAATTGCGATGCTGCTAACTTCATTGGGAGAGTCGAATGAGAGTTTGGCTGGATCATCACAGGGAACGCTTTTCCATGCAGAGTCAAAGAAAACTAATTCACGATTGCTCTGGTTAGCGCATGCAACAACTCCACGTGGTCGTTTAGTACTCGATGCTGGAGCGGTGAAAGCGATTATTGAACGCGGAGTTTCACTTTTGCCTGCAGGAGTAACTGCAGTAGAAGGTGAGTTTATTTCTGGCGATGCAATTGAACTTGTTGGCCCAGATATGAAAGTGATTGCACGCGGTTTAGTGGCATTTGATTCTGAAGAAATTCCACAAATGTTGGGTCGTTCCACAAAGGAACTAGCCGCTTCATTGGGCGTGGAATACGAACGTGAACTCGTACATCGCGATGATTTAGTGCTGTTATAAGGTGTCATGATGAGCGCTACGGAACTAATTCATAATCTTGCTGCTCGCGCACGCATTGCTTCGCGCACATTGAGCGTTGCTACCACGGCGCAACGAAGAGAAGCACTTACCAATATTGCTGATGCTCTTATTAGTCGAAGCGCTGAAATTGTTGCCGCAAATGAAGATGATATGAAGCGTGGACGCGAGAGTGGACTCAATTCACAATTACTCGATCGACTATCACTCACACCAGAGCGAGTCATCGGAATTGCCAATGGTGCGCGAAAAGTTTCAGAGTTAGAGGATCCATTAGGAATTGTCTTGCGCAAATCCACTTTGCCAAATGGACTCGGTCTCAAACAAATTACCGTGCCATTTGGAGTAATTGGCATGGTCTATGAAGCACGTCCAAATGTCACAGTCGATGCTGCAGTTATTTTGTTGATGTCTGGAAATGCCGCCCTTCTTCGCGGATCTTCAAGTGCTGCCTCCAGTAATGCGATCTTGGTCGATGTAATGAGAGGCGCTTTAGCTAAGACTTCAATTTCACAAGATGCCGTACAACTTGTTCCATCGGAAGATCGCGAAACTGTAAAGGCTCTACTTCATGCTCGAGGAGAAGTTGATCTCGTGATTCCACGGGGGAGTGCATCACTTATTCGCATGGTTGTCGATGAATCAACTGTGCCAACAATTGAAACTGGCGCAGGTGTGTGCCATGTATACGTTGATGAATTTGCTGATTTATCAAAGGCACTACCAATCCTTATAAATTCAAAGACACATCGCCCAAGTGTGTGCAATGCTGCCGAAACGCTTTTAGTTCATAAAGCGGTTGCAGATAAGTTCTTGCCTGTAGCACTGAAAGCACTAGCTGATGCAGGTGTAATTTTGCATACAGATATCGCTTCCCAAACTATTGCGAAATCAAATGGCGTTAGTTGTTCTTTAGCAACTGAAGAAAATTGGAGCACTGAGTACGGTGTTCTAGAAATGAATGTAGGAATTGTTGATTCCCTCGATGCTGCAAGTGAGCACATCGCTAAATATGGAACTCAACATACTGAAGCCATCATTACTGAATCTGATGCGAGCTCTGCACGTTTTATTGCACTCAGTGATTGCGCTGCAGTAATGATCAATGCATCAACTCGATTTACAGATGGTGAAGAGATGGGCTTTGGAGCCGAAATTGGTATCTCTAATCAAAAATTGCATGCCCGTGGCCCAATGGGACTTGAAGCAATGACGACAACTACCTGGATAGTCAGTGGAAATGGGCAGATTCGCAGTTAGAGCGCACTTTTATTAGACTCACCGACTATGAGCAGCCTTTCCCGCGATGAAGTAGCAAACCTTGCGCGCCTTGCTCGAATTGAAATGAGCGATGAAGAACTTGTTAGCCTTGCCTCAGAGTTCACTGTAATTCTCGAAGCAGTTGCTCGTGTTCAAGAAGTGGCAAGCGCTGATGTTGCACCAACGTCACACCCGCTGCCATTACGAAATGTATTTCGCCCAGATGTAACAACACCATCCCTCACTCCTGAAGAAGCACTCTCAGGTGCTCCAGCAAGTGAAGAACAGCGCTTTCGCGTTCCACAAATTTTGGGAGAAGAAGCATGATTCGCTCTTCTGCCTCCGAAATGGCAAGTGCCCTTGCACAAGGGGAAATTACTTCTGTCGCTCTTACCCAATTACATTTAGATCGCATCGCATCCGTTGATAAAGATGTACATGCTTTTTTACATATCGATACTGAAGGCGCGCTGGAGCAAGCATCCGCAGTAGATGCAAAGCGCGCAAAGGGTGAAAAACTTTCACCACTAGCTGGCGTCCCACTTGCACTCAAGGATGTCTTAGCGCAAAAAGGCGTTCCAACAACATGTGGTTCAAAAATATTAGAAGGATGGCGTCCACCCTACGATTCAACTGTCGTTGCAAAGCTAAAGAAGAATGACATTGTTATTTTAGGTAAGACAAATATGGATGAGTTCGCAATGGGTTCATCTACTGAGAATTCTGCATACGGTCCAACACATAACCCTTGGGATCTATCTCGCATTCCTGGTGGTTCCGGTGGAGGCTCTGCTGCATCCCTTGCAGCATTTGAAGCACCACTTGCAATAGGTACCGATACAGGTGGATCAATTCGCCAACCAGCAGCAGTGACAGGAACAGTGGGAGTAAAGCCAACATATGGTGGGGTCTCTCGTTACGGCCTTGTTGCTTTTTCATCTTCATTAGATCAAGCAGGGCCATGCGCTCGTACTGTTTTAGATACTGCGCTTTTGCACGAAGCAATCGCTGGCCATGATGCAAAAGATGCAACAAGTATTAATGCACCAGTTCCACAAGTAGTTGCTGCTGCTAAATCAGGTGATGTAAAGGGAATGAAGATTGGTGTTGTAAAGGAACTCAATGGAGATGGATATCAACCTGGGGTTCGTGCGCGCTTTGAAGAATCACTTGAGTTACTAGCCAAGGCTGGCGCTGAAATTGTTGAAGTTTCATGTCCTAACTTTGAGTACGCACTTGCTGCTTATTACTTGATTGCACCATCTGAATGTTCATCTAACTTAGCTCGCTTTGATGCAATGCGTTATGGCTTACGTGTTGGCGATGTCAATGGTGCATCAGCTGAAGAAGTCATGAATTTGACTCGCGAAGTTGGTTTCGGCCGTGAAGTAAAGCGCCGCATCATCCTTGGAACATATGCACTTTCATCTGGTTACTACGATGCATATTACGGAAGTGCACAAAAAGTTCGCACACTCATTACACAAGATTTCACGGCTGCATTTACAAAGGCAGATGTCCTCGTCTCTCCAACATGTCCAACAACAGCCTTCAAAATTGGTGAGAAAAGCAATGATCCACTCGCTATGTATCTCAATGACATCGCAACTATTCCCGTAAACATGGCAGGAATTGGCGGAATGTCATTGCCAAGTGGACTCGCAGATGAAGATGGACTTCCAGTTGGCTTCCAGATCATGTCACCTGTCATGAAAGATGAGCGCATGTATTCAGTTGGCGCAGCACTTGAAGCAGCGCTACTCAGCAAGTGGGGTGCACCAATACTTTCAAAGGTACCTGCACTCGGAGGCCGCGTATGAGTCTGACTTATGAAGATGTAATCGCTAAGTACGAACCAGTACTTGGTCTTGAAGTACACGTTGAACTCAACACAAATTCAAAGATGTTCTGCGGTTGCAGCACAATATTTGGAGCAGAGCCAAATACACAGACATGTCCTGTTTGTTTGGCACTTCCTGGAGCGCTTCCAGTTGTGAATGAAAAGGCAATTGAATCAACAATCAAAATCGGTTTAGCTCTCAATTGTTCAATCGCACCATTTAGCCGCTTTGCACGTAAGAATTATTTCTATCCAGATATGCCAAAGAATTTCCAGATTTCACAATATGACGAGCCAATCTGCGTCAACGGTTATGTCGATGTCGAAATCGAAACTGATGAGGGCCCTAAGAAATTCCGCGTAGAGGTAGAGCGCGTGCACATGGAAGAAGACACAGGAAAATCACTTCACGTAGGGGGTGCAACTGGTCGTATTCATGGTGCGGAGTATTCATTGCTCGATTACAACCGCGCAGGAATTCCATTGGTTGAAATCGTTACAAAGATTGTTCCAGGCACAGGTAAATATGCTCCAGAAGTTGCAAAGGCCTACGTTGCTGAATTGCGCGACATTTTGCGTTCCCTCGGTGTCAGTGATGTGAAGATGGAACAAGGTTCACTTCGCTGTGATGCAAACGTTTCTTTACGTCTCATCGGTGTAGAAAAACTTGGAACACGCAGCGAGACAAAGAATGTGAACTCACTTCGCTCAGTAGAGCGCGCTGTCCG
The DNA here is from genome assembly GCA_945873335.1 of Bifidobacterium breve. GTDB lineage: Bacteria > Actinomycetota > Actinomycetes > Nanopelagicales > Nanopelagicaceae > Planktophila. Next base: position 6,803 of record CAMCCH010000044.1, read on the forward strand.
TGGCGAAATGATTCGCCACGCAGAGCTACTCAATAAGGGGGAGCGCGTTGTTCAAGAGACTCGCCACTTCCAAGAAGAGTCAGGTCTAACTCGCTCTGGGCGCTCGAAGGAACAAGCAGAGGATTATCGCTATTTCCCAGAACCAGATTTAGTTCCTGTAGAGCCAGATGCGAAATGGATTGAAGAACTTCGCGCGCAATTACCAGAGCGACCATCTGTTCACCGCAAGCGTTTGCAAGAAGAGTGGTCTGTACCGGATAAAGAGATGGCTGCAATGATTAATGCAGATCTACTCGACACCGTAGAAGCAACAGTAATTTTAGGCAGCGATCCAACCAAGGCACGTAGTTGGTGGCTTGGAGAAATCTCACGCATTGCTAATGAGCAAAACGTGTCAGTAAAAGAGTTAGCAATTACACCAACTGATGTTGCAGAAATTGTGGCACTTGTCGCAAAGGGTGAACTCACCGACAAACTTGCACGCCAAGTTGTCGAAGGTGTTATTGCTGGAGAAGGAAAACCAGCTGCAGTTATCTCTGCTCGTGGTATCAAAGTTGTCAACGATGATTCAGCCCTCATGGCTGCAATTGAGAAAGCATGTGCAGAGCAACCAGAGACTGCAGAGAAAGTTCGCAATGGTCATCTTCCTGCAGCAGGGGCACTTATCGGAGCGATCATGAAAGAGACAAAAGGCCAAGCAGATGCAGCCCGCGTACGTGAATTATTACTTTCCTTCTTGGGTCAAGCCTAGATAAACACTGAGAGGCTAAACTTCTATTATGTCGAATATGAAACCGCGCTCTGGAATCGTTACTGATGGTCTAGAGCGAGCACCAGCACGTGGAATGTTGCGCGCTGTTGGAATGGGCGATGAGGACTGGGTCAAACCACAAATTGGAATTGCATCATCGTGGAATGAAATCACCCCATGCAATCTTTCACTTGATCGCTTAGCTAAAGCATCAAAGCAAGGTGTTATCGATGCAGGTGGTTTCCCGATGCAATTTGGAACTATCTCTGTCTCTGATGGAATTTCAATGGGTCATGAAGGAATGCACTTCTCATTAGTGTCGAGAGAAGTTATTGCAGATTCAGTTGAAACTGTAATGCAGGCAGAACGCCTTGATGGAATGGTTACTTTTGCAGGATGCGATAAATCACTTCCAGGAATGATGATGGCAGCAGCGCGTATTGATGTTGCTAGCGTTTTTGTTTATGCGGGATCAACACTTCCTGGCCAAGTAGATGGTAAAGATGTAACAATCATTGATGCATTTGAAGCAGTAGGAGCATGTGCTCGTGGATTGATTACACAAGAGCGCGTTGATCAAATTGAGCGAGCAATTTGTCCTGGTGAAGGTGCATGCGGAGGCATGTACACAGCTAACACAATGGCCAGTATTGGCGAAGCAATCGGTCTTTCATTGCCCGGATCTGCCGCCCCACCAGCTGTCGATCGTCGACGCGATACATATGCAATTGCATCAGGTGCTGCCGTTGTCGAACTCATTCGCCAAGGAATTACTACGCGCGATATTTTGTCAAAGCAAGCATTTGAAAATGCAATCACTATTTTAATGGCGCTAGGTGGCTCTACTAATGCTGTTCTGCACTTACTAGCAATTGCTAATGAGGCTCGAGTAGATCTAGAACTCAACGATTTCCACCGTATTGGTTCCAAAGTTCCACTACTGGGAGATCTCAAGCCATTTGGTCGATTTGTAATGAGCGATGTCGACAAGGTCGGTGGAATTCCTGTAGTCCTCAAAGGTCTGCTCGATGCAGGCTTGCTACATGGTGATGTTTTGACCGTTACTGGAAAAACTATGGCTGAGAATTTGAAAGATATTGCCCCACCAGATCCAGATGGACAAATTTTGCGTGCAGTTTCATCACCAATATCAACTGATGTTGGAATCACAATTCTTGGCGGAACACTGGCTAGCGATGGTGCAGTGTGCAAAACAGCTGGAATCGGTATTGAGGAATTCGAAGGACCTGCTCGAGTATTCGAACGCGAGCAAGCTGCGATGGATGCTGTACAAGATGGAACAATCGTTGCTGGCGATGTTGTTGTCATTCGTTATGAAGGACCGAAGGGTGGTCCTGGAATGCGCGAAATGTTAATGATTACCGGCGCAATCAAAGGTGCAGGACTTGGTAAAACAACGCTGCTTATTACTGATGGCCGCTTCTCTGGCGGATCAACTGGATTATGTGTAGGCCACGTTGCACCTGAAGCAGTAGATGGTGGACCAATTGCATTTATAAAAGATGGCGATCGCGTGCGCATCAACATAAAAACTCGCAAACTCGATTTACTTGTAGATCCCGCCGAACTTGAAGCCCGAAAAGTTGGATGGAAGCCTCTCACCCATAAGTACACACGGGGCGTTCTAGCGAAATATTCAAAACTTGTCGGATCGGCATCTCAAGGCGCTGTCTGCGACTAATTTCGGCTCAAATTGTGAGATACGCAATATTGGGGTTGACGCAATGAAGCCTGTATTGGAGAATAAGGACATGTTCTCAACAGCAATTGTGGTGGTGATTTAGTAGCGCGTGATCAGTTAGTCGATCTCGCGCTCCCTCAGTTGATCTGAGGGATTTTTTATTTACCCAGCAATTCATAGAAGGAAAGGAGCGGATGATGAGCAAAGCGATGAATGGAGCGAGTTCACTCGTCAAATCATTGGAATCTGCCGGCGTCGATGTGATGTTTGGTATTCCTGGTGGCGCAATTCTTCCTGCTTACGATCCAATCTTCGATAGCAGTATTCGCCACATCTTGGTTCGCCATGAACAAGGCGCAGGACATGCTGCAACTGGATATGCACAAGTCACTGGACGTGTTGGTGTCTGCATTGCAACATCAGGCCCCGGTGCAACAAATCTTGTAACTCCTCTTGCAGATGCTGCAATGGATTCAGTTCCCATGGTTGCAATTACTGGTCAAGTCCCATCCGTTGCAATTGGTACAGATGCATTTCAAGAGGCAGATATCCGCGGAATCACAATGCCTTTTACAAAGCACAACTACCTGATTACAAATCCGGATGATATTCCCCGTGCAATCGCGGAAGCCTTTTACATTGCCAATTCTGGTCGTCCTGGTCCAGTTCTTGTAGATATTGCAAAAGATGCATTGCAAAAAGAGACAACTTTTGTTTGGCCAACTTCTATAAATTTACCTGGCTACCACCCACAACTCACTCCAGATAGCGGCGCGATTGCAGATGCTGCAGCGCTCATTACCCAATCGTCAAAGCCAGTTTTCTATGTCGGTGGCGGAGTTATCAAAGCAAATGCTCATCGCGAACTTTTACAATTAGCAGAACTCCTTGGTGCACCTGTTGTGACAACTCTGATGGCTCGCGGTGCATTCCCAGATAGCCACACATTGCATCTTGGCATGCCAGGAATGCACGGAACTGTTGCAGCTGTTACTGCGCTACAAAAGGCAGACCTTCTCATCACACTAGGTGCACGCTTTGATGACCGCGTAACTGGAAAACTTTCAACCTTTGCAACGAATGCAAAAATTATCCATGCCGATATTGATCCTGCCGAAATTGGTAAAAATCGCTATGCAGATGTTCCAATTGTTGGCGATGTAAAAGAGACTATCTCTGCTTTGATTCCAGCACTCAAGAAAGCGCTTGAAAAGAACCGCCCAGACCTCACTGCGTGGTTGCGCCAAATGAATTCATTGCGCAACACATTCCCATTGGGTTATGACACGCCTGCCGATGGTTCTGTATCACCACAATATGTAATTGAGCGTCTTGGAAAAATTGCAGGACCAGATGCAATTTATGTTGCTGGTGTTGGGCAACACCAAATGTGGGCATCACAATTTGTTTCATACGAAAAGCCACGTACATGGCTCAACTCTGGCGGTCTTGGAACAATGGGCTATTCAGTTCCTGCTGCAATGGGTGCAAAAGTTGGGGCACCTGATACAACAGTGTGGGCTATCGATGGTGATGGTTGTTTCCAAATGACTAATCAAGAACTTGTTACCTGTGC
>CAMCCH010000045.1 GCA_945873335.1 Bifidobacterium breve
TTTCAATCGCAGCCCGCGTGATCGAGTTGCAAAGGTTGCTCCTTGGCTAACACTTGATGGAGATTCATACCCAGCAATTGTTGATGGCAAAGTTCTTTGGATTATCGATGGCTACACAACAAGTGCTGGTTATCCATATTCAAAAGAGACGGTTCTATCGAGTGCAACAACAGATGCGCTAACTACCAACTCGACATCAATTACTGCCCTAGGAAATAGAACAGTCAATTACATGCGCAACTCTGTGAAAGCAACTGTTGATGCATATAACGGAACCGTAACTCTGTATCAGTGGGATGAAAAAGATCCTGTACTCGCAACATGGAGCAAAGCCTTCCCTGGCACCGTAAAGGCGAAGAAAGAAATTTCAACTCAACTACTCGACCATATCCGTTACCCAGAAGATCTCTTCCGTGTTCAGCGTGAAATCCTCAGCGCCTAACACGTCAAAACTGCTGGTGCATTTTACGGTGGACAAGATTTCTGGCGCGTACCTCGCGATCCATCAACATTTGGTGGAAATGCAGGAGCGCAACCTCCTTACTACCTCACTTTAGAATTGCCTGGCAGTAAGAAGCCAACATTTTCTTTGACAACACCGTTCGTGCCTCGTGGTGGTCGTGAAAACTTATCTGCATTCATGGTTGTGAATTCAGATACGGGTCCTGATTACGGCAAAATCACTGTATTGCAATTGCCGCGTAGTACAAACGTTGCTGGTCCATCACAAGTTGCATCAAACTTCGAAGCAAAACCAGAAGTTGCTAATTCACTATCGCTCTTGCGACAAGGTGGATCAGATGTTGTACTCGGCAACCTTTTGACGCTTCCTGTAGGTGGCGGATTACTTTACGTACAGCCTGTTTATGTTCGCGCAACTGCGAATAGTGCTGCATATCCATTACTACAGAAGGTCCTTGTTTCATTCGGTGATCAAATCGGATTCGATAACGATCTCAAGGGTGCACTCGACCAAGTATTCGGTGGAAACTCTGGAACAACATCTAACGTAGGTGGTTCTGGTGCAAATACATCTAGTGGTACTGATGCAGAGAATGTAAATAATGCGATAGCAAATGCACTTGCAAGTGCGAAGCAAGCACTTGCAGATGGACAAGCTGCACTTGCAAAGGGTGATTTCACTGCATATGGACGTGCACAAGATCGCTTGAAGTCTGCAATTGCATCAGCGATTGCTGCACAATCTCGTAAGTAATTCGAGATTATCTGCAGTAATTTCTACGCGATTTGGTCTTTACGTACCTAACGCCTACGATTGCACTACCGACGCGGGGTGGAGCAGCTCGGTAGCTCGCTGGGCTCATAACCCAGAGGTCGTAGGTTCAAATCCTGCCCCCGCTACCAATTGAAATAGGGACCTTTTAGGTCCTTATTTTATTTATCACTATTTGATACGAAGCGAATTTGTAACGACAAAGAGTGAGCTTGCCGCCATTGCGGCTGCTGCATAAATTGGGGTCAAAAGCCCAAGTGCTGCAATAGGTAAACCAATTACGTTGTAAAGAAATGCCCAACCAAGATTTGTTCTAATGATACGAACAGTCTTATTCGATAACTTCAAAGCATCAATAACACTAGAAAATGTCGTGCGCACCAAGGTGATATCCGCACTCGATATCGCTGTATCTGTTCCCGTGCCCATCGCCATACTCAAATCTGCAGCGCTCAGGGCTGCAGCATCATTGATGCCATCACCGATCATCAGCACACGATGACCTTCACTCTTTAGTTTCTCAACAATGGCTAATTTGTCTTGTGGCATTGCACTTGCCACCACATGGCTGGGATCAATTGAAACAAGGGCTGCAACGCTAGCTGCAACTTCTGGACTATCACCTGTGACAAGCCATGGTGTGATTCCCATTGCCCTAAGGGAGAGAACAGTCTTTGCTGCATCTGCCTTTATCTCATCGCCAACTGCAAAGACGGCAAGTGCAACTCCATCCCAAGCCAGAACAGAAATAGTGAGCCCTGCAGATTGTGCTTTCGCAATCGCATTAGTAATTTCAGGATGAAAAGTTGTAGATGCATGTGCAACTGCTTGCGGTGATCCAATGAGTACAACGGGTGATTGAATTCCAAGATTGACGCGCCCCGCAGCGCCAGCACCAGGTGAGACTGAAAAATCTGTAACGGTAGTTGCTTTGATGGATTGAGCAGAGACATAGGAACTAATTGCATGAGCAATTGGATGATTATTCTGACTCTCGATTGAGAGCGCGCTAGAAAGAATTGTTGCCTCTTTCATCAACTCCGCAAAGCTCTTGCCAAGTACTGATCCTGCATCGAGAACAACGCTTACTTGTTGTACTTTCATAACACCGGCTGTCAGAGTTCCAGTCTTATCTAATACGACAGTATCTATTGTGCGTGCAACTTCGAGTACTCGAGGCTCGCGAATAACGATTCCACGTTGTGCTCCTCGCCCAGATGCAACCAAAAGTGCAACAGGTGTCGCTAATCCGAGTGCACATGGACAAGCAATGACCAAGACTGTGATTGCAACTGAAATAGATTGAGTGAGTGAATATCCGTTATAGCGCCAGATGAAATATGTTGCGATAGCGCCAACTGTGACAATAGGGACAAAGACTGCACTTATTCGATCTGCAAGGCGTTGAATCGGTGCTTTCGTACTTTGTGCATTGACAACCATCGTTGTAATTCTTGCAAGCTCTGTATCGCTACCAATACGAGTTGCTCTTACGACTAATCGACCATTGTGGTTGAGGGAAGCGCCAATAACTGCGCTACCAATTGTTACATCGATAAGTGCTGATTCTCCGGTTAGTAAAGAGTTATCAACAGCGCTACTACCTGAAACAACAATGCCATCGGTTGCGATTCGATCACCTGGGCGAACTTCAAATTCATCACCGATTTGAAGATTTTCAATGGAAGAAATTAGTGGCAATCCCCCACGGATAATTGTTACCTCTTTAGCGCCAAGTGAGAGCAAAGTTGATAAGGCACTACTAGCACGACGCTTCGCACGCGTTTCAAGATATCTACCAAGGACAACAAAGAGAATCACTCCTCCTGCAACTTCTGTGTATACATCTCCTACACCTGTTGAGTTGGCATAAATAGACCAACCAAATGCGCAGAGCGATCCAAGTGAGACCAAATTATCCATCGTTGGATGCATAAGGTTTCGAAGTGCTGCGCGATGAATTGGCCAAGCAACGAAGAGAACAACGGGTGCAGTCAAAGCTATTACAAGCCACGCAGTTGGTGAATAAGTAGGGTGAAGTATTCCAAATAGATCTAATGTGTCATGTATCCACATATCTATTGAATGATGCCAACTCATGGTCATTGATATTGCGATGGCAGGAATAGCAAAGAGTGCAGCAAAAAATAACGCTATTGCTGATTTCTTATTGTGCATAGAAATATGCGATGAATCCCCTAGTGGAGATGCAGAATATCCAGCATCTTTTATCTTTTGTATGAAGACTTTTGGATTTATTTCAGCTGGTGCCAAAATATGTACGGTTTCGCTACCAAAGTTCACGCTTGCCTTCACGCCATCAATAGAGTTGAGAGCGCGCTCAATTGCGTTCACACACGCAGAGCAGGTCATTCCTTCAACGGCAAGAGTTGTCTGTTCTAGTGATGTTGTCATGAAAGTGCTTCCACAATCTTTTTATGCAAGATTCCATTTGTAGATAATCCGCTACCTTGGAATGGGCCGGCAACACCATTGGTTCCAGAAAATTTGCCACCTGCTTCTCGCACGATCACATCTAAAGCTGCCATATCCCAGAGAGCAAGTGATGGCTCGATAGCAACATCTACAGCACCTTCGGCTACCAACATATGTGACCAGAAATCTCCATACCCACGAGTGCGCAAAGCGGAATCTAGGAGTTTTCTAAATGATGAGAGTTTTTCATTCCAACCAACAAAGTCTGAATAAGCAACAGATGAATTAGCAATTGAATCTACTTTCGAAACTGAAATCTTCTTAGGAACGCCATTAGCAAACACTACATATGCACCAGAGCCAGTAGATGCATACCAACGGCGTGCTAGTGCCGGCGCACTAACGACTCCCACTACAACGCTCTCGGTTCCATCAGATCTTCGCTCAACTAAACCAATAAGAGTTGCCCATGTTGGAACTCCACGCATGAAATTCTTTGTTCCATCTATTGGATCAATTACCCAATAGCGCTCTGCATTTTCTTTACTCTTGCCAAACTCTTCGCCAACAATTCCATCCTGTGCACGCTCTTTAGCAATTGCAGCCATTATTGCTTGCTCAGTTGCACGATCGGCATCCGTTACTGGAGTCTTATCTGGCTTTGTTGAAACTACTAAATCTTGGGCTTGATAGCGATCTAATGTAATTGCGTCGGCAATATCTGCAAGACGGTGCGCAAATGCTAAATCGTCTGAGTAAGCAGATGTGCTCATGCGCTTTAGTCTAGCGAAGCAATATTTTCTATGGCGATTTCGCCCTTTATTGAAAGCAATGAACGAAGGCTTTCTAAGCGTGCAGTACGTGCCGAATTAGTCACACCATCAGGTGCTGCCCAAGCATCTAATCGGCAGTCTTTTTCATTATGAGAGCAATTATTCATACACGTTGCCGCCACTTCAGATAAGTCACCAAAAGCTGCAACAATCTTGTTTGGATCTAAATGCGATAGTCCAAATGCTCGAATTCCTGGAGTATCAATAATCCAGCCATCTTGTAGTTCCAGCGTTGCGGCAAGTGGAAGAGCAATTGCGCTCGAGGATGTATGCCGGCCACGTCCAGTGACATCATTGACATCACCCGTTAGACGCATCGCATTTGGGACTAATGCGTTTATGAGAGTTGATTTTCCAACACCTGAATGGCCAACTAATACTGAAGTCTTACCAAGTAATATCCCGCGCAACATATCAATATCTTTAGTGCGAGAATCTGTCTTGATGGATGTATGAATAATCTGAACACCAAGGTGTGCATAATCCAAAAGAAAAGCGGGTGCTACTCCTAAATCATTTTTAGTGATCAGAAGTATCGGAGTAATTCCTTCATTGAAAGCACAGACTAGAAAACGATCGATAAGACCACGACGTGGCTCAGGATTAGATGCTGCAACAACAATTACTAATTGATCAATATTTGCAACGATTGTGCGCTCAACTTTTGCATCATCATCTACTGTCCTACTCAAACTATTTCGCCGCTCTTGTACTGCAACGATTCGTGCTAACGAACCTTCACTGCCCGTAACATCTCCAACAACAGATACGAGATCTCCAACAACGACTGATTTCGGCCCCAGTTCTCGAGCCCTCATCGCTGTAATTATTGTGCCGTCATCGGTAATACAAGTTTGTCGTCCGCGATCAACTGTTGTTACTAATGCCTGTAATGCATCTGAATAATCCGGGCGATCTTTACTGCGTGGACGAGTGCTTCGCGCTGGACGAATGCGAGCGTCAGACTCGTCATATTCACGTTTTGCCATCATTGAAGGATGGAGCTCCATAAACCTGGAAAATCTGGCAGCGTCTTACGAGTTGTCGCAATGTTTTCTACTTCAACACCTTCTACGACAAGGCCAAGTACTGCGCCGGCAGTTGCTAAGCGATGATCGTCATAGGTATGGAAAAGGCCGCCGTGCAATTGCGCAGGAGTTATATGTAGTGAACTTTCCTCTTCACGAACATTTCCACCGAGTGAATTTATTTCACGAGTAAGGGCAGCAAGGCGATCAGTTTCATGTAAGCGCAAATGTCCGATACCACGAAGGTGCGATGGCGAATCAGCTAATGCAGCAAGTGCTGCAATTGATGGAGTGAGTTCGCCAACGTCATGTAAATCAATATCAATTCCAGATATTTTTCCAGTGCCAGTAACGGTGAGACCATCAGAACCTAATTCAACTTTTGCGCCCATGCGAGACAATATTGTTCGAAGCTGATCACCTGGTTGCGTTGTACGCGCAGGCCAATCTGCAATGGTGATACTTCCACCACTGACCATTGCAATAGATAAAAATGGTGCAGCATTCGAGAGATCAGGCTCAATTACTAATTCTTTGCCACGTAATTCTCCTGATTTCACAGTCCATGTATTTGAATTGGTATCAACAATTACGTCTGCGCCAAAATCTTGAAGCATTTCAACTGTCATTTCAATATGAGGCATAGATGGAAGTGAAGAGCCGACATGGCGCGCAACCAGACCATTTTTCATACTTGGTGCAATTAGTAATAAGGCGGATAGAAATTGGCTCGATGCACTTGCATCGATAACTAATTCTCCACCGGGTATCTCTCCGCTGCCATGTAAAACCATAGGCAAGCTATATCGGCCATCGTGGCTAATTGATATTCCAAGTTCCTCTAAGGCTTTTATAACTGGACCGAGTGGTCGCTCATGTGATCGAGGATCTCCATCAAAGGAGATATCGCCCTGTGCAAGTGCTGCAAATGGTGGCAAGAAGCGCATGACAGTTCCTGCATTTCCAACATCAATGCTGGTATTTCCTCGCAATGTTGCTGGCGTGACTTTCCACTGCAACTCTTCAATGCCATCGACAATTGTTTGGATCTCTTCAATGCCAACACCAAGGCTGCGCAATCCACTGACCATAAGTTCGCAATCGCGTGAAACTAGAGGGCGTCGAAGTAGTGAAGGGCTTGTGCATTGCGATGCAAGGATGAGCGCTCTATTTGTAACGGATTTTGAACCGGGAATTACGACGCGCGAAATCACACTGTGTGAACCTCTAAATGGCGCAGGCCAATGAGGTTGAACTTTCGCGTCAGACATGTGCTCAGTCTATCCTTGTCGCATGTGTGGTCGTTATGCCCAAAGCGCGCAGATGAGAGATCTCATTGAACAATTTGAGGTAACTGGTGTCGCGCCACAAGAGGCTCTGCCCCAAAATTGGAATATCGCACCGACAAATGAGATTTATATTATTCGCTCATCAGCATTCAATGGTGGAGATACGTTTTCGCGAGATTTAACAACGCTCTCATGGGGATTGATTGCCCCATGGCTCAAGGATGAAAATGAAGCAAAAATTTCTCAATCTCGTGCTATCAATGCGCGTAGTGAATCAATACATGAGAAGCCAACTTTTCGTGATGCATTTCGTCGAACACGCTGTCTTATTCCAGCTGAAGGTTATTACGAGTGGGCAACGGCCCTAGGTGCATATTCTCCAAAGCAACCATTTTTTATAACTTCGGAAAATGGAAAACAACTTTCTATTGCGGGTATTTGGAGTTCATGGCAAAGTCCTGATGGCACACTCATTGAAAGCGCTTCAGTGATCACAAGAGAGGCCGTTGGAGGATTGGCAACAATTCACAGTCGTATGCCGGTAATGATGCCTCGAGATCGTTGGGACGCATGGCTCAACCCACAAGAGCGCGACATTCCAACTCTGCACAAACTTATGCTTCTCGAGAAACCTGCTGCGAACTTAGTCGCGCACCCTGTATCTAGTGACGTAAATTCCGTGGCAAACACAGGCGAAAGATTGACGCGTGCAATTACTCTCGGCGAGCCAGAAACCCTCTTTTAGCGATAATCTAACTTCAATGACATCGACAGACCTAGTCAAAGAGAGCTCGACGGAACGCACTATCCGCTTCGAGCGCGATGCCCTTGCCTTTACAAATCAACTCTATGCAGCTGCGCTTCGATATACAAAGAATCCAGATGATGCAAAAGATTTAGTTCAAGATACTTATTTGAAAGCATTTGCATCATTTCACCAATTCGAACCAGGAACGAATCTCAAGGCGTGGCTCTATCGAGTTCTAACAACTACCTTTATAAATACATATCGTAAAGATCAACGTCGTCCTCAACTAACATCGAGTGAAGTAGATGATTCTGACCTTTTCAAATCCGCATCGCATACAAGTGATCAGGGTAAGTCGGCAGAAGTAGAGGCTCTTGAAAATCTACCTGATAGTGATATCAAGCGAGCACTTCTAGATATCCCAGAAGAATTTCGTATTGCTGTCTATTTAGCTGATGTAGAAGGATTTTCTTATAAAGAAATTGCAGACATTGTTGGCGCACCTGCAGGCACAATCATGTCGCGCTTACATCGAGGCAGAAAACAACTGCGTGAGCGCCTCACTGAGTATGCAAAAGAACTTGGTTATGACACTGAGTCTAAAAAGAACTCTCCAACAGAGGGGAGCAAAAAATGATATTTCAAGAGATTCCATGCACTGAAATATTGAATTCAATCGTCATCTTCATTGATGGAGATATCGCCGCAGAACCACGTGGGCAAGCAATTGCTTCACATATGGTCACTTGCCCTGACTGCCAAGCAGAGTTAGAGCATGAACAAGCGATGCGCACACTTTTACAAGATACCTTGCGTCGAACTTGCTGCGAGAGTGCTCCTCAGGAATTACATGATCAGATTCATCAACAACTTCAAGCACAAATGAGGGGCCAATATGCTGCTGAAGTTGTCACAGAATTCAAAATGACAGAGATTTCTATAGAAATAGATGAATATGGAAATATCGAACACCGCGAAACAACTATTGAACATACACAAGAGATTCGCTTTGATGATGGGAAGAACTAATTCATCATGCAGCCAGCTGAAGATGTGATTGGAGCAGTTGGTTTTGCTGTTATGACAGTTCGTCCAGGTGACACAGCTGTTGCAATGGGTATAGGAGACTTACCAATCGTTGCCCAATCTCATCTGCTCAACATCATGGAGCATGCTGCAGTAATTGCTGTCTCTGATTACTTGGAACCAGGTGAGACAACAATTTTTGTAAATGTAGAATTTAGTTCAATCAATTCAGCGATTATCGGTGCAGAGCTTCGTGGGAATGCTCGATGCATTGAAGTGCTTGGACGAGATCTAACTTTTGAATGCGATGTCTTTGAAGGCGAGCGTCAGATTGCAACTGCGATTTTAAAAAGAACGACAGTGGAGCGAGTATCTTTCCTCGCTCGCACTGCCGCGCAAAACCTTATTTCTTAGTTGCCCAGAAAATTTCAGCAATCTCATCAATCTTTGAGATTAACTTATCCGCAACAGCAACATCTTGAGTGCCCTTTGTTCCAGCAGCGCCTGCAAGTTTTGTCGCTTCGTTGAATAGTGTGTGAAGTTGAGGATATGCCTCAAAGTGATTTGGCTTGAAATAATCAGTCCATAGCACCCAGAGGTGTTCCTTTACTTGGTGTGAGCGCTCTTCTTTGATAGCTACAGAGCGTGAACGAAAGTCTGCATCGGCATTAGCTGCATATTTTTCCATGCAAGCCTTCACAGAAAGAGCTTCAATGCGTGCTTGTGCTGGGTCATAAACGCCACATGGAAGATCGCAGTGTGCGTGAACGGTTATCTTTGGTGAAAACATAGTCTGTGCCTCTCCTATTTCAATCTTTATCAATACAAAATTTTACCTACAGATGCGAGACTACCGCCTATGAGCAAATTCGGCACAGTCGGTGTCAGCGGCCAATCCATGCAGCCCACATTTGGCGATGGTGACTGGCTATGTGTGCGTTGGCTCAACGGCCAAACGAGTGCTCTTGAACGCGGAGCAATTGTTGTTATCGAACGAGAAGAGCGTCCTGGAATTTTCCTAGTGAAGAGAATTCAGAAATTTCATAGTGGGCGATATTGGGTTGAAGGTGATTCAACCGAAAGTACAGATTCTCGCCAATGGGGATGGATTTCTCCACATGAGATTCGCGGAAAAGTTCTTTTTCGTTATTGGAGAAGTAAGAAATAATTTAGCGGGTGAAGGCTTCCATAAGAAGTGCTTTCTGCTCTTCCTCATGCAAATGATGATTTCCAGTTGCAGGAGCTGCAGTAGCGCGACGTGAAACTCGACGAAGATTTCGTCCACCGAATCCTTCGCCACCGAATTGTTCTGCAGTGCGTAGCGCAACAAATGGCCATGGCCCTTGGTTTGCAGGTTCATCTTGAACCCACAAAAGATTTGCATTCGGATGTTTTGCAGCCTCTGCTGCCATCTCTGCAGCAGGAAGTGGGTAGAGAAGTTCAAGACGAACAATTGCAGTTGTGTTCTCTCCTAGTTTTTCACGCTCTGCAACAAGGTCGTGATAAACCTTTCCAGAACAGAAGATCAGTCGTGTTGCATTTGTAAACTTAGGATCAGAGATAAGTGGTTGGAAATGCCCGCTTGTGAAATCTGTAATTGCAGAAGCGGCGGCGCGAAGACGCAACATTGATTTTGGTGTAAAGACAATCATCGGTCTACGAGTTGGATTCTTGATGTGCCAACGCAATAAGTGGAAATAAGAAGCAGGATTTGATGGTTGGGCAACAGTCATGTTCTGTTCTGCGCACAGTGCTAAATAGCGCTCAATTCGCGCAGATGAATGATCGGGGCCTTGGCCTTCATATCCGTGTGGCAACAAGAGAACGAGTGATGAACGCTCGCCCCACTTTTGCAATGCAGATGAGATGAATTCATCAATAATCGTCTGTGCACCATTGGCAAAATCACCGAACTGGCCTTCCCACAAGACAAGTGCATTATCGCGCACAACGCTGTAACCATATTCGAAGCCCATTGCTGCATATTCACT
>CAMCCH010000046.1 GCA_945873335.1 Bifidobacterium breve
TGACTGCAGCGCCAGGAAGTAAAAATTTGGATATTGCTGGTACTGATCCAGATGATCAAAATGCAGTGAAGTACTACACCTCTTTATGGTCGCAATTTAGCAACACAGCCCTCACAAACACTTTAGCGTGGCGCCTCAATACCACTTCAAGTGGCGCGCAAACATTTGCTTCCACCTGTGCAAAAATTGAAGGAATCCAAGGCATAGTTACAAGTAATGCCTCTGTTTATGAGCCAGGATCACCTCAGTGGGATAGCAATGAGGGTGCTCTGGGATACAAAATTGCAGCTCCTGTATACAAATCTGATGGTAAAACAGAAAATGTTGGCCGTTATGCATTCACAATGCGTGCTGATTTGATCAAATGTGTTTATGGAATGACAAAGCTTCCTGCCTACGCAAAAATTGAAATTACTTATGACGGGAGCGGTGAGAAGAAAATAGGCTCTGTAGTCTTAGGGCAGTTCAAAGATTGGGTCAATCTTCACGCAGATAATTTTGTATTTGAGAGCACTCCACCAACTGTGAAAGTAAAACTTGAAGGTTGGACAAAATCTGCAGGTGCCGGCACAAGTACTTTGCCCGCAAGTCCACCAAATAAATCTTCACCAGGAAAAGTTGCAGCACCAACTTCGGGTAGTGCAACAATTACTTGTATAAAGGGGACAACGAAAAAAACTGTTTCTGGAGTAAAACCAGTATGTCCAACCGGGTACAAGATGCAAGGAGCTCCGGGACAAGCAGCGCCTCAAGTAACTATTACCTGCACAAAGGGAACAACAAAAAAGAGTGTCACTGGAACTAAACCTGTCTGTCCAACGGGTTATAAAATGAGTGTTACGAAACCAACTGCGCAGGCTCCTGCTGTTCAAAAACCAGTTGATCAAGCGAATAACCAACCACAACCCGAGCAACCAAACCAACCACAACCCGGGCAACCAAATGAACCTAATGGCGACATAACAATTACATGCACCAAGGGGAGTGATTCAAAGCAAGTTACAGGAAAATCTCCCGTGCAATGTCCTACTGGATATCAAATGAAACCCATGCAACCTGGGCAACCAAACCAGCCACAACCTGGGCAACCAAACCAGCCACAACCTGGGCAACCAATTGACCCTAATGCCGATATAACAATTACCTGCACAAAGGGGAGTGATTCAAAGCAAGTTACAGGAAAATCTCCGGTGCAATGTCCTACTGGATATCAAATGCAGCCAATGCAACCTGGTCAACCTCAACAACCAGCTAAACCATAAACTTAGAGCTCTAATAGCGCAGTCGTGAACTCATTCTGGAATTTTCCAGATGGATCGCATGTACGAATATAATCTCTAAAGTCATCGAATTTTGGATAAACAGTTCTCAAGTGAGCGCCATCGATATTGAATACTTTTCCTAAGTGAGCGCGGAATCCAAATGGAAGTAGTGCATCTTCAATAAGCGAGACCAGGTAAGGAACTTCGTAGTCATTCTTCCAAGTGAAGTGAATGCAAACAGTCTCGCGTCCATTGGCGGGGCTCATCCAATGTTGATCCTCGGCAATAGAGCGAATTTCGGTAACAAGTAGTTTTTCACCAAAGTTTTGAGAGATCTTTTCAACTGCGGCAAATGCCTCTGCTGCTCGCTCGGATGGAACAAAGAACTCACTTTGTAGTTCATTTCCAGCACTTGGATTTGCATCGATTCTAAAATGAGGAAGACGCAAATGCCATGGACCAGGTACACCAAGTTGTTCAGTTGATGCAGTTGGATCTACTCCAAAGATTGGGTGTGCCTTTTCACTTCGTGCTGGTGTTCCAAAATACGAATCTGGTGTTGGTGTCTTTGACTTGAACCAAACATCTCCAACTTTCTCGCCGCCCCACGTTGTGAAATAGCTGACGTTATATGCACCAGATAGAACTTCAACAATATTCTCACCAAAAGTCTTCACAGGCATATTGCCATAAACGGTTTGATAGATTTCAAATGTGGGTTGGATATCGACTTCAAAAGATGTTGCAATTCCTGGTAAACCTAAAGCCACAACAGATGCATAAAATTCAGAATCAACACCACGAGTCAATGTGCGGATAGTTCCATCAGGGCCCATGAGATTTACAGATTTGATTGCTGTATGCAGCGCACCATTTTTGATTCCAGAACCGTGTGATCCAGTTGCTACAGCGCCACCGATTGAAATATGTGGAAGTGAAGCCAGATTATGTAGTGCCCATCCACGTGCGTGTAGAAATTCAGAAACAACTGCGTAGTTCATTCCTGCATTGATTGTTGCTGTTTTACTCTCTGGATGAATCTCTAGTTCACTTGGCATAGCATCGAGAACAACGGCTGTATGACGAGTATCGGCGATTGTATTGAAACAGTGGGCTGAACCCCGTGCTCGGATCTTTGTGGAGTTCGAGACTACTTCTGCAAGCTCGGCAATAGATTTCGGATGCAGAGTTTGAGCATCATGAAAATTGATATTAGTTGCCCAGTTCTGCTTTGCCATATTCCTAAATCCATTCCACATCTTTAGTCATTATTAGAACTAGCCTTTAGTTTAGTGGCATAAAATAAGTCAGAGAGGACACAATTCGGATTTACTTGCTTCTAGATTACTATTTCATCGCCAGCGGGGTATTTACCGGCATTTCTTCCATTGAGAAGATGAACATGCCCTTCTCCGTAAATGTTCCAGACTTTGAGATTATTTGTCACAATCGCTGTGCCTTCATCGATTCCTACTATGCGAACACCCTCGGGCGCTTTGAGAAATAATTGAACAGCGCCTTCGGGTATCCATTTGAAGAATTTGTTGTAGTGAGGAACAACACGAATATGTGGAAGCAAGCCAAGACCAATTTCTCCACTCTCTTTCATTTTGCGAAAGTGAGGTATATCGGGACCAAGTGCCATCGCCCCTGCGCTACATCCGGCAAGGGAGGTTCCTGATTCCCAACTTGCGATAATTGCATCCCATACGGGAGTGCCAGTGAGTGTTTGAGCCAAATAATGTGGATCTCCACCACTGAGATAGATAAGTCCTGCACCCTGAATTTTTTCCGCGAAATCAATTCGCATTGCATTTTCCCTAGTAAAAATTGGAAGGAAAACTTGCTGCGCACCAATTCGATCTGCTTGTTCTTTTCCAATTCTTTCCCAATAACGCAATCGCTCGCTACTCTCTTGACCAGCAGCAGTTGCAAGTTGCACATATCGAAGAGATGGACCGCTTTGAATCAGTGAACTCTCTAGCTCGGCCATCACTGGCAGATATTCACCCGATCCAACGAGTGCCAGAGTTCCAGATTGGGTCACTCGCGAAAGGTACCCCATTCATTATTCGTATCCATTGCACTAGCATCACGACATGATTACTCAGCGCAAACTTGGCCCATATTCTGTCTCTGCCATTGGAATGGGATGTATGCCATTCTCTTTTCCTAATGATCGCTACCCAGGACTAACAGAGCAGCAAGATGTTGCAATCGCAGTAATCCATAAGGCGCTCGATGCCGGTATTTCACTCCTCGATACTGCAGATATTTATGCTCCAAGTTGGAACTCTGTTGGGCACAATGAAATTATTGTTGGAAAAGCATTTGCGAGCTGGAACGGAACACCTGAGCAAAAGGCCAAGGTTGTCATAGCAACAAAGGCTGGTATTACTCGCGAAAACAACGGAACAATGTTTGGTATTCCAGGGCGCGATGCATCAAAGAATTATCTTTATCGCGCCGTTGAAGCCTCTGCGCTCAAACTAGGACTTTCAAAGATTCCTTTGTGGCAGCATCACAGAACTGACATCTCTCTTACCTATGAGGCACAGTTTGAAAATATTATGACTTTGAAAGAGCATGGATATGTTGCGCAAATTGGCGTAAGCAATGTAAACGCGAAAATGCTTCGACATGCAATCAAAGCAGGAGGTCGCCCAGAAGAGGGCGGCATTATTTCGGTACAAAATGAATTTAGCCCAAATTATCGTCACGCAGCAGATGTTATTGATATCTGTACTGAATATGGAATTGCATATCTTCCCTGGTCGCCACTTGGCGGCGGCGGAAACTTTGCGAAGATTGCAACTGGTGAATTAGGTGCATTCAAAAAGATGGCAGATAGCAAAGGGGTTTCACCATATGCCCTCACCATTGCATGGCACCTCAACCAATTCCCAACATCAATTCCAATCCCAGGTGCTTCAAAGGCATCCTCAATTTTGGATTCACTCTCTGGTGTAGATATCAAACTCTCTGCGAGTGAGATAGCAGAACTCAATGCGAGCTGCCCAACAAATACTCCAGAGAGCAAAGAATTATTAGATGATTTGAAGTTTCCAGCCTAAAGCCAAAACATTCTCAATACTTACAGATTGAAGAAATTACTGGCATTCCCGTTCATGAGCTTTGCTATGAGGGCCTCGACTTCGCTGCGGTGAATGTAGTCATCTTTCAAGAGTTGATCTATTGACCGAACAATACCCTCCCGAGCCATTTGTGCATGACCTGGAATGAGTTCCACAGGTATGAAGTCACCGCCGAAGGTAAAGATTTTGTTATGGGGAACGGTTACAAGAAATTTTGAGAGAAACTCACTTGAGGTAATGGGATCGATGATCCATGACCAACACATGTCCACGTAAACATTAGAAAAGTGTTTAGCCATAGCTAAAAGTTCATTGTGAAGGGGATACGTGATGTGCATCAGTACAAAACGAATATTTGGAAAATCAGAAATAACTGTTTGAAGATGCTCCAAATTATTCTTGACTCTTCGTAAATTCATATGGTTAGCACCTGCGATATAACCAGTATGTATCTTTACGGGCAGGTTGTATTTTTCAGACTCCTTAAGGGCGTATCTAAAAAGATTATTTCCTACTGCGTTATATTCTTCAGTACTTACCGAATCCTGACTCAAAAGATATTTGGTCATAATTTTGCCTGCATCGTCGTCGGATACAGCGTGAAAATCCAGATCTCGCCAATAGGCACATGGATCCTTAATCGAAATAGCAACATCGCCCCAATTCCTAAATGCAGCCGCAATTGCGTTGTGGGCATCTTTGAGGGAAGTAATTTCACTGCCTAAAATGCGTGATAGAACGTTGATATCCCATTGAGTAGCAATCTTCAAAGTTCCGAAATCATGACTAAAGAGGTCGGAATCAGCTGGGTCATCGCGATAAACCTCATCGAAATCCAATGAATTGATTTGCACATGGTCGATGAGAGTCTTATTGTGAAGAATATCTCGATAAAAACCTGGCTTTACATGTTCGTTGAGTAATTGAGTTATTTCATTGCAGTTTGAAGCATCTATATCATCAATGTCCCACAACACTTTGAGTGACTTGCGCAAACATTGTCCATAACCAGTACCTCTGGTGTGCTGATAAAAAGGTGAAACCAAATTCCATTTCTCAGTGGAATTTGCTTCGCTACCGAAAAATCGATCATAATCATTTTGTGCCATACCTGCCGATAAAAGATCTGAGTCTAAGTAGTGGCTAAATAGATATGAAAAATCTAAATTTCCCATTTTCTTATCTTCGATTCTTCGAATCTCAGGAGGGAGGTGTTCGTGTGTATCCTGAAAATGAGTCTCAGAGATGATTTCTCTTAGGTTTGTGTTGGCTTGTCTACTCACTTCTGTCATTCCCAAAGGCTAGTACGGACGCTCATCTCTCACAATGAGCCTAAGAAAAGAAAATTATCCAAGCAATAAATTCAGACCTGCCAGCGCTGCACTCACCAAAGTAATGTTTTGAAAGAGTTCCAGATTTAGCTTATTGATTACTTTGCGTCCCAATATCGCACCAAGTGGGACCATAGGTAGCGCGGGGAGAATGTAGTAGAGAGATTCAAAATTCAATAGGCCTAATGCAAGAGTAAATGGAAGTTTGAATAGATTGACCAAAAAGAAGAGCCATGCATTATTTCCCATAAATTTCATCACAGTATTTTCGCGAAGCAAAAGATAGATACTCATTGGAGGACCACCAGAATTAGCCACCATGCTCATAAATCCTGTCATGAGACCAAGGCTTAGACGCAGTGCTTTTGGATAGCGAAGATTGAGACTGAAATTATTTCTCTGTAATCGCTGACTAATTGGGTAAAGAATTACAAGCAGAAGAACAATCACGCCGATTGTGTGTTTGAGTGAAACATCTGTTGAGCGCGATAGAAAATAGACTCCACCAAATATTCCAAAAATTATTGGCCAAATCAGGCCACGGAGCATTTTCCATTCAACGTGTTTCTTATAGACACCTATCGCAAAGAGATCTCCAGTAATCAAAAGTATGAGCATCACACCCATTGATTCTTTAGCAGGTAGCAAGGTTGCTAAGAGGGCGGCATTGACCATGCCGATTCCACCGATAGCTGTTTTTGAAAAGCCTGTCAGAAAACCGATGAGCGCTAACAACAGAATTAGAGTGAGCGACATCCTAAATTTGATGAATTAGTTCTGCGGTGAAAAAACTTGATCAAAGAGTGCAAAAGCACGATTACGAAGATTTACTTCATCTTCTTTCATTGCATCGATGGAAGGAGCCCATTTTTCTTTCGGGGAGCCACTACCTTCGACCATTCTTCCCAATGATTCGCTATGAGTTTCTGGGTGGAATTGCACTGCCCACGCTTTACCTTTTTTGAATGCAATAGCTGCATCAAATCCGGTTGCAAGAATTTCTACACCTGGAACTGATCGAATACTCTCAGGATCAATGAAGTCTTCATGCCAAAACATCCAAGATCCCTCGTGCACAGCAGGGGTAGCACTTGTCATTTTTTTGAAGCCAGTATTTTTCTCTTCACGGCGATTTACTTCTCCGCCTAGCGCTCTTGCCATAATTTGTGAGCCATAGCAGATTCCAAAATATGGCTCATCAGATTCAATACGTTTCTTTACAAGTTCAATTTCTTGAGGTGATGAAGGGTGTTCATATCCGGTTGAAACAGAGTTTAGAGAACCAAGAATGACCACAAGGTCTGCTGCAAGTAAATCTTTAGAATCCCATTGCTGTTCCCGGTAGTAGCGGGTCACTTCATGACCACGAGCATCAGCCCATTCACCGAGTACTGCTAGTTCAGCACCGACTGCTTCATGACTCAGGATTGCAATTTTTGACATGGAGAGATACTACTTATTTTTTCGTGACTGTGAAAACCAGCTTCTCATTGCGCTTACTAAGGTAAAAAATACAAGAGTTGAGCCACCCATCAAAAGCGATAGGACCGAATTGACTAGAAGATTCGAATCCTCGAGAAAACGTGTAGCGATAGCGCCGAGTAATAGTCCAATAAAAAACACTCTCTTCGAAGTAAGCACATCATTAGGTTATGGCTCTTTGGGAGATGTGTCATTTACATAATCACTTTGGTGGGGCGGGTCGGGCTCGAACCGACGACGACCGGATTATGAGTCCGGGGCTCTAACCAACTGAGCTACCGCCCCTTGGGCAATAGTGAAACTTTACTGCATCATCAATATTTGAGACTCTGCTCTAGAGTCACATTCAAGCGCAATTCTTGAATCGTGAGATATTTTGAACCAGCACATCTTCGAGTGGTTGATAGTCTTGCCATATAAATAGCACGAGGGGGAATCATGGAAACAACAGCCACATGCCCATATACCGGCGCAAAGCTTGCAGATGAAGGTAAATACAACCGCGACTGGTGGCCAGATCAACTTGATCTAAAGATATTGCAACAGAATTCGCCCCTTGCTGATCCTATGGATAAGAAATTTAATTACGCAAAAGAATTCAAGTCATTAGATATGAAGGCATTAGTACGCGATCTTGAATCGTTGATGACAGATTCTCAAGAATGGTGGCCAGCAGATTACGGACACTACGGACCATTCTTTATTCGAATGGCGTGGCATAGCGCCGGTACTTATCGCACAAGTGATGGACGCGGCGGTGGCGGTGCAGGTATGCAACGTTTCGCACCACTAAATAGCTGGCCAGATAATGTTAATTTAGATAAAGCACGTCGCTTGTTGTGGCCTATAAAGCAAAAGTATGGCAAGAAGATTTCATGGGCAGACCTAATGATTTTGACGGGAAATGTTGCAATTGAATCTATGGGATTGAAAACATTTGGATTCGGTGGCGGACGCGAAGATGTGTGGGAACCAGATGAGACATATTGGGGCAAAGAAGCACAGTGGCTTGCAGATGAGCGCTACAGCGGAGATCGCAAATTAGCAGAACCACTTGCAGCAGTTCAGATGGGACTCATTTATGTAAATCCTGAAGGACCAAATGGAGTACCCGACGTTCTTGGATCAGCGCGCGATATACGTGAAACATTTGCGCGCATGGCAATGAATGATGAAGAAACAGTTGCACTCATTGCAGGTGGACATACATTTGGTAAAGCACATGGCGCGGCATCACCTGAAAAATATGTCGGCGCAGAACCAGAAGGCGCTTCAATCGAGCAGATGGGCCTTGGCTGGAAGAATACTTTCGGTAAAGGTAACGGCGCAGAAACAATTTCAAGCGGTCTTGAAGGTGCATGGACACCAACACCTACTCAGTGGGATAACACTTATTTCAAAACTCTCTTCAAATATGAATGGGTTCAAACTAAGAGTCCAGCCGGTGCAACTCAATGGATTCCCTCTGATGAATCAGCAAAGAAGTCTGTACCTGATGCACACATCGATGGAAAAACACATGCACCAGTTATGTTTACAACAGATCTTGCACTTCGAACAGATCCTTCATATGAAAAAATCTCTCGTCGTTTCTTAGAAAACCCAGATCAATTCGCTGATGCATTTGCTCGTGCTTGGTTTAAATTAACTCACCGAGATATGGGACCTAAAAATCGCTATCTAGGACCACTTGTGCCAAAAGAAGAGTTGATTTGGCAAGATCCACTTCCAAAGGCAAGCAAGGTAAAGCTAACCGAGAAAAAGATTTCTGCTTTGAAGAAGGCGATCATTGACTCTGGCCTTTCTACTTCCCAACTCGTTACAACTGCTTGGGCTTCAGCTTCTACTTTCCGAGGAACAGATAAGCGCGGTGGTGCAAATGGTGCTCGTATTGCACTTGAACCACAGCGCACGTGGGAGGCCAATAACCCTAAGGAGCTTGGGAAAGTTCTCAAGAAGTTAGAGAAAATTCAAAGTGATTTCAATTCAAAGAATAAGAAATCACCGGTCTCACTTGCAGATCTCATCGTCCTTGGTGGTAATGCAGCAATTGAAAGTGCGGCTAAAAAAGCTGGCCATAAAGTTTCTGTTCCATTTAGATCAGGCCGCACCGATGCAACACAAAAACAGACCGATGTGACATCTTTTGCAGTCTTGGAACCGGCAGCAGATGGCTTCCGTAATTTCGTGAAGTCAGGCAATAGCACTCCGGCGGAATATCAGCTAGTAGATCGCGCTGCACTTTTGACACTTACTGCTCCAGAGATGAGTGTTCTAGTTGGTGGCTTGCGCGTACTTGGTGCCAATACCGATGGTTCAGATATCGGTGTTTTCACTAAAAAGAAAGGAGCGCTAACAAATGACTTCTTTGTTAATGTCTTATCTCCTAAAACTTCTTGGGCGCAAAAGAAGGGCACAGAACTATTTGAGGCCCACGATAATAAAACTGGAGAAGTGAAATGGACTGGTTCCCGCGCTGATTTAGTCTTTGGTTCGAATTCTATTTTGCGCGCGATTGCTGAGGTATATGCAAGCAATGATGCGCAAGAGAAGTTTGTGCACGACTTTATTTCTGCGTGGAATAAGGTCATGGAATTGGACCGCTTCTAAATCACATAATGTCAGCGCTGCCTTTGACGTTACTCACAGGTTGTCGTTGTAGGCTAACTTTTATGAGATTGCGCTTCATTGCTCCACTGGCAGCTTCGTTTCTTTTGCTGTGTTCTTTTCCTATTGCTAACGCTGCCCCTATCTACGTATTTCCAGTGGCTGATTGCGCCGTCAAATATGCGCGCTCCCACCATGATTATCCAGCGACAGATATTTTGGCTAAAGCTGGATGCAAATATGTAGCTCCTATTGATGGCGTTGTATATGAAGTTGCTCCCAAAGATATATGGAGCAGCAAGACAAATCTTGGTCAAGATCGTGGGGGATTATCAGTTTCAATTATTGGAAGTGATGGCGTTCGCTATTACGGATCGCACTTCAAAAGTATTGCACCAGGAATTGAACCAGGAGTAAATGTTGTAGCAGGGCAAGTACTTGCATACGTTGGTGCAACTGGAAGCGGTCGCGGAACTGCTCCGCATGTTCACTTTGGAATTTCGTGGCCGACATCGCCAGAAGATAATGCGTGGTGGGTTCGTCGCGGAGTTTTATATCCATGGAAATATTTAGATGCGTGGAAAGCAGGAAAAGATAGATCGCCTGCTAAAGAACTTGATGCATTGCAATTAAAAATTGGCGAGATTCCACCTAAACCAAAAAAATAGACCCCACCGGTTTCCCGATGAGGCCTATCTTAAAGTGATTTGCTAATTAGGCAGGGTTTACTGCATCAGCCTGAGGACCCTTTGGACCCTGTACGACCTCAA
>CAMCCH010000047.1 GCA_945873335.1 Bifidobacterium breve
ACAATTCCTGTTCCAGGTGGCACAACTTTGAACTCATCAAAGGCGCTCTGGCCCCAACGCAAGAAGCGATAACGCTCTTGGTTGCGCTCGTACTCAATATCTGTGTTCTCTTCAAATGAATTCTTTGTTCCAAAGACATCAGCAATAACGCTGTGATCAATTACTAGTTCTGCTGGAGCAAGTGGATTTACCTTAGAAGCATCCCCGCCTAATTCAACAATTGCCTCACGCATAGTTGCAAGGTCAACGATGCAAGGTACGCCTGTAAAATCTTGCATAACAACGCGAGCTGGAGTGAATTGGATTTCAGTATCCGGCTCAACTGATGGATCCCAATGAGCAAGGGCTTTGATGTGATCAGCTGTGATATTTGCGCCATCTTCTGTGCGCAACAAATTCTCAAGCAATACTTTCAAACTAAATGGGAGATCTTTCGCCCCATCGATTCCAGTGATATCAAAAATTTCGAAACTCTTACCCGCTACATCTAAATTCTTCTTCGCGTTGAAAGAGTTTTTACTCATCTGGGTCTCCGCTTTCTAAAAGTATCTTGACGTCAAGATACCTTATTCTGTTCATAGAGTGCAACTGTTTCGATGTGATGTGTCATAGGAAAGAGATCAAATGCGCGCATTTTTTTGAGCGAATAGCCCACTTCATGCAAATATGTCGTATCTCGAGCAAGTGCTGCAGGATCACATGCAACATAAACAATTGCGCGAGGTGCAATGCGAGCAAGTTCACTAATGACTTCTTTCCCAGCACCTTCTCGAGGTGGATCCAGAATGACTACATCTCCCCCATCAATGCGAGTAATTGCTCGCTCGACAGATGCTGTAACAATATTTACATTCGAATGAGCCGCAAAATTTCTTTTTGCATCAGCAGTTGCGCTCTTGCTTCCTTCAACTAAATCAACTCGACCTGTAGGACCAACGTGGTCAATGAGCGCGCTGGTAAATAGTCCAACACCGCCGTAGAGATCTAAAACATGTTCACCGCTTTGCACATTTGCGTATTCAGAGACAATTTGCGTTAGAACTCTTGGTGCATTGATATGACTTTGCCAGAAAGAATCGTTACTTACTTCTAAGACGCTTTCTCCAACTTTTTCGTGCATCAGCTCTGTGTTATCACCAGTTACATAACTCTCACCTGTTGAAGAGGTTGCTAGATCTATTTTTTCACCTGATTGCCATTGCTTCTTTGCAAGAGTTGAGAATTGGATTCCTGGAGCGGTAATTGGGCAATTTTCGATAGCAATGACGTTGTGGCTTCGCGCAGAGATAAATCCGAGTTTTCCACTCTTTGTTACTGATGCAGTTGCGCGAGTGCGCCAACCTAGAGCCGGTCCAACTTCTTCTACTTCAACATCAACGTCCATTTTTGCGATTCGTGCAAATTGTTCACGAATAACATCACTTTTAAGTTTCCTCTGAGCGCTAATTTCTATGTGCTGGAAGTCGCAACCACCACAACCTAAGCGATGCGCATATGAACATGGAGGGCTCACTCGATCGGCGGATGGCTTTTCTACGCTGACAACATCGCCTCTATTGAAACTTGATCCCACACTTGAAATTTCGATTGTGCACTCTTCGCCCGGTATTGCATGGCGTACAAAAATAACTGCACCTTCGTGACGGGCAATGAAGTGGCCACCATGGGCTACTTTTTCAATAGTGACGGCAACTCGTTGGCCAACGACCATTTTTTTCGGGGTTACCTTCTCAGATGCCATAGATGTAAGCCTATGGGTGTAAGTTACATCTTGTGCACGTCGTCATTATGGGTTGCGGTCGAGTCGGCTCCTCTTTAGCCATCGAACTTGAGGCAGCAGGACATAGTGTTGCAATCATCGATCAAGCCCGTGAAGCATTCCGACGTCTTGGTCCAGATTTCAAAGGTCTCACAGTTACAGGTGTTGGTTTTGATAGTGACACTCTTCTAGAAGCTGGAATTCAGCGAGCAGATGCATTTGCTGCTGTGAGCAATGGTGATAATTCAAATATTTTGGCTGCGCGTGTTGCTCGCGAAACATATGGCGTACAAAATACTGTCGCTCGAATTTATGATCCAGGTCGCGCTGAAATTTATCAGCGCCTAGGTATCCCAACAGTTGCAACTGTTATTTGGGCAAGTGATCAAATCATGCGTCGCCTTGTTCCTGAAGGCTCACGCTCTGAATGGCGCGATGCAACAGGCACAGTGCAATTGGCAGAAATGCATCCTCACAAGAGTTGGTATGGAAAAGCGGCATTACTGATCGACAAAATTACTCCTGCTCGCGTTGCATTTATTACTCGTCTTGGTGAGGCGCTCATTCCTAATGAACACACTGTTTTGCAAGAGGGAGATCTCCTGCATGTCATGGTTCTAGATTCAGAGATTGCAATTACAGAGAAATCACTTTCTCATTCACCAGATGAGGCCTCATGAGAATCGCAATTGCAGGAGCAGGCAATGTAGGTCGGGCTATTGCTCGCGAACTTTTAGATAATGGTCATCAAGTTTTACTTATCGATAGAGATCCAAAGGCTCTCAAATTAGAGAGCGTTCCTGATGCCGAATGGTTGATGGCTGATGCTTGCGAGATTACAGCGCTAGATAATGCAAAATTAGATACCTGCCAAGTACTCGTTGCAGCAACTGGTGATGACAAAGTCAATCTTGTTACATCCCTTCTTGCTAAAACTGAATATGGCGTTCCACGTGTGGTTGCTCGTATCAATCACCCGAAGAATGAATGGCTCTTTGATTCATCATGGGGCGTAGATGTTGCAGTGTCGACTCCGCGAATTATTTCTGCACTCGTTGAAGAGGCCGTTAGCGTTGGCGATGTAGTTCGACTCTTCTCATTCAAAAAGGGTCAAGCAAACTTGGTTGAACTCACTCTTCCAGATTCTTCTTCTTGTATCGGAAAGACTGTAGAAGAGATTGAATTACCTGATGATGCAGCCTTGGCCGCAATTGTGCGAGATGGCCGTGTCATTACTGCAAAGGCCCACGATGTATTTGCCGCTGGCGATGAACTTCTATTCGTTGCTTCATCTGCTGCTGAAGATAAAATCAAAGCCTGCTTTATCAATAACTAATCTGCTTTTACAGTAGGAACTTTCTTCAAAATCATCCATGTACCCCACGCTGTTGCAATAAATAGTGGATATCCCATCGCAAGGTTGACGGTGCCGAGTAAGTTCACATTGCCACTTTTGTATATTGGGTATTGAACAGCAATGCGTCCAAAGAACATTGCGACCCAAAGCCATCCTGCACGCACATAGGCACGCTTGCGCTGCGGATTCTTTCGCCACAAGAAATTCTCTCCCAATAGCGGACCGAGAATGACTCCAATGATCGGCCAGCCAGCTAAGTTTGCAATCAAGTATGCGCTTCCATATGCCAAATTGGTGAGCAATTTAGGGATATAAAAATCCGATGCATTACCACTTCGATTCGCAAGATATGCGCAGAAGAGAACACCAATGAGCCCAGAGATCACATGCTGAATAGTGTCTTTCATAGCGAGTCGAATAATTGTTAGAACAATAGAAGTTCCAATCGCGCCATAGAGAGCGATTTGTAGATCATCAGAAATATTGAAAATTATAAGGAATAGGACGGCAGGCAAACCTGAATCTAGTAATCCTTTTTTGCCACCGAGTGCATCAAGGATTTTTGCTTTATCGTCTTTGTGTTCCATTAGCCCTCGCTCTTTATACCTGTTGAACCAAAACCACCATCGCCACGACCTGAACCAGGAAGTTCACGAACTTCAACAAAATTAGCACGCTCCACTTTTTGAATCACTAATTGTGCAATTCGATCACCACGTTTGAAAGATATTGAATCTTTTGGATCGTGATTGATGAGAATGCATTGCAATTCTCCCCGATATCCTGCATCAACGGTGCCTGGGGCGTTGACCATCGTGACACCATGTTTGATTGCAAGCCCAGAACGTGGGTGGACGAATGCTGCGTATCCATCAGGAAGTGCAATTGCGATTCCGGTTGGAACTAAGCATCGCTGCCCTGGGGCAATAGTTATATCTACTCGCGTCACAATATCTGCGCCAGCGTCGCCACCTTTGGCATAACTTGGTAGAGGTACGCCTGGATCTAAACGAGTGATCAGGACTTCAACAGAGTGCTTCATGGATTTATTTCAAACTCCGGATCAACAAAGGCGAGAAGTTCAGGGTGCTTGGAAATATATTCTAAATACTCCTTTGGTGCATTATCTAAGAAGTGATTCATCGGGACTATGACGAAGAGCGCTGCTGCTTTGACTGCAATCTCTCCAACCAAAGAGTTCAAACGACCTTCCGCTTCGCAATAAACCTTGCGACTTACTTGCCCAGTTATTCGTGCGGAAATATGTAGCGTTGATCCCATTGGAACTGGTCGCAAGAAATCTGTTTCAAGGCGGGCAGTAACTGCTGGAGCGCGCAACAACCACATTAATTTTCCAAGCGCTTCATCAAATGCCAAAGAGAGCAATCCACCGTGAGCAAGTCCTGGTGCACCTTGATGATTTTCTGAGACAGTAAATTCAGCGGTGAGATCAACGCCTTGTCCAGCATGTGCAACTAAATGAAGACCAGTTGGGTGCAACTCTCCGCAACCGAAGCAATGTCCAAAGTGAGATGGAATTTGTGAACCAATGGGTGGTGCTTTTGGATGGCGCTCGGGAATCATCGCACCTTGTGGAGCGCTCGTGCTTGCAACCCGACTCATAGTGCAAGGTTACTCGATGAGTATCCGATAACGTAAGACCTATGGAATATAGAGAAGTGATTAGCGCCCCACTATGGCTAATTGCATTCGTTTATTTCATTTTTCTCTCAATAGTGCTCTCTATCTGGGCTGCATTGGGTGATACGCCAGCGTTAGTTATATTCATCGTTCTAACAATTGCTCTTGTGCTTATTTACCAAAAAACAAAATTAGTCATTGAAGTCGATAAAGATGAGTTACGTGTTGGACCGGCTCGAATAGAGAAAAAATATATTGGTCAGTGCGTAAATTTGGATGCGCCATCATTCAAACTTGTGCGAGGACGCAATGCCGATCCCGCCGCTTATCTAGGAATTCGATTCTGGCTACCGACAGGAATCACCATGCAAGTAGTGGATTCTCGGGATTCAACACCGTACTGGCTAATAACAAGTAAGCGCGGCCAAGAATTGACCGCGCTACTCAACAAATAAATCTTTTACGCACATTCCTTACAAACAGCTTTAGCACCTTCGCCACGTGCTAATTGTGTAATGTGGTGAACTAAGAAACAACGTGAACATGCAAATTCATCAACTTGCTTTGGAACAACGCGCACTGCTAACTCTTCACCTGATAGATCTGCACCAGGAAGTTCTAGAGTTTCAGCTGCTTCTGCTTCATCAATATCAATCTGTCCGGATTGAGCATCGACTCGTTGGGCTTTAAGTTCTTCTAACGACTCTTCATGGAGTTCTTCATCCGTTTTTCTGGGTGTGTCGTAATCTGTTGCCACTGCTCTCACCTACTCTCATATCGATTCATGGAAGAAAAACTTCTTCCAACGGGCGCACTATGGCCTATTTCCACTATCTCTGCTTGATACAACAGTCGGCGTGTCGCTTATATTCCGCAATCAGCGGAGAATTTCCGCAATTTTCTGTGCTAGCCCTCCATCTACGCGTGCATGGATAGCAGTTCCCTCTGGGAGATATTCCTCACTCAAGATCTCTCCGTGTTCATGAATTGCATGAACTAAGTCTCCGCGCTCGTAAGGAATTGTGGTTGTGATTTCAATTTTTGGACGAGGTAGCGAACTTTCAATTGCATGAACGAGGCCTTCTATTCCAAAACCTGTACGCACTGAAAATGCAAAACTATTTTTCTCTTTGCGCAAAATAGACATGACAACTTCAGGATCTGCAACATCGACTTTATTGATTGCAATAATTTCAGGGATATCTCCCCCACCAATATCGGTGATCACTTCGCGAACAGCGCGTATCTGCTCAAATGGATCTGAGTGCGAACCATCGACTACATGGACAATCAAATCAGCACCGGATACCTCTTCTAGTGTTGATTTGAAGGCATCGATGAGTTGATGTGGGAGATGGCGAACAAATCCAACAGTATCTGAAAGCGTGTAGATACGACCATCACTTGTTTGAGATTTGCGCACTGTTGGATCAAGTGTTGCAAAGAGTGCATTCTCAACTAGAACTCCAGCATTTGTGAGTTTATTGAGCAAAGATGATTTTCCAGCGTTTGTATATCCTGCAATTGCAACTGATGGAATATTGAAACGACGACGCTCTTGACGCTTAGTATCGCGGGAAACTTTCATCTCTGCTATCTCGCGACGAAGTTTTGCCATCTTGTCACGAATACGTCGACGATCTGTTTCAATCTTTGTCTCACCTGGACCACGTCCACCAATTCCAGCACCACCTGCTGCGCGACCACCAACTTGGCGCGAGAGTGAATCACCCCAACCGCGAAGGCGTGGCAATAGGTATGCAATCTGTGCAAGTTCTACTTGAGCCTTACCTTCTTTACTCTTTGCATGCTGAGCAAAAATATCGAGAATAAGTGCGGTGCGATCAACGACTTTGACCTTCAATTTTTCTTCAAGTTGGCGCAATTGCGAAGGAGATAATTCACCATCACAGATAACAGTGTCAGCGCCAGTAGATGCAACAACTTGTCGAAGTTCTACTACTTTTCCAGAACCAATATATGTTGCAGGATCTGGTTTATCGCGACGTTGAATAAGTCCATCTAAAACTTCTGATCCTGCAGTCTCTGCAAGTGCCTTCAACTCTGCAAGTGAATTCTCTGCCATCTCTGCGCTTCCCTCTGTCCACACACCTACGAGTACAACGCGCTCAAGTTGTAATTGGCGGTACTCGGCATCGGAGATATCTTGAAGTTCTGTTGAGAAACCTTTAACGCGACGAAGTGCATGGCGATCAGCTAAATCTGGTTGAGAGGTAACTTCATAATCAGATTCTTCTGCATCAAATTCAGCTGCCGCTCTTGCGCTCTCGCGCATAAGTTCTTCAAAATCCAAATCCTCACGATTATCTTTACTCAACTAAAAACCTCGAAATATCATGATCAGCAAGTAATACAGCAGGACCAATCAAGGTCGCATTTGAATGTCCATCAATATCCACTTCTAGCCGACCTCCCGGTGGATAGATGACCCACTTTGATGGAAGGCGCTCTTTTGAGTGAATAGATGCAGCGAGTGCAACTGCACATGTTCCCGTGCCACATGAACGAGTCTCGCCACTGCCGCGTTCATACACGCGCATCTTTACTTCATGATCTCCTGTGATTTGAACAAACTCAACATTGACGCCTTCGGGGTAGGCATCCTTTGGGCGCACTACTGGTGGCTCATCCATTGCACCAACATGTGCAATATCTTCAACAAATACAACGGCGTGAGGATTTCCAACACTTATTTTGTAACCATTCCAAATATGACCATTAGTAGATGCTGTAATTTCTTCATCTTCATCGCTTACTTGGCCCATGTTGACTGAAATATCGCCAGTCATTGGCACTCGAAGATGTTTTACTCCATCGCGAGTATTGATTGCAAAGATTCCCTCATTTTCATGGCCGCGCTCCACCAAATAACGAGCCATTACACGGATTCCATTGCCACACATTTCAGCAAGTGATCCATCAGAATTCCGGTAATCCATAAACCATTTTCCATCGCGTTTAATAATGCGAATAAGGCCATCTGCGCCAATACCGGTTGTGCGACTACATATTGCAGCTGTTTGCGCTGTGGTTATCGAATGCTCATCTTCTGGATCAAAGAGAACTACAAAATCATTCTCTGTTCCGTGACCATATGTTGCAATCAGTGAGGTATTCATATCTAACGCTGAGTTTATCTGTATTAGCGTGAGGCAAGCACTTCTAATACGCGTTCCAGGCGCGCTTGTACTGGTGAAATCCATGTGATGCGCCTATCACGCGAGAACCATGTCTCTTGGCGCCGTGCATACTGACGTGTTGCACGTTTTGTATCTTCTTTCGCTTCAGCCTCTGTCATGGTCCCATTGAGTAGAGCCACTATCTGCGAATATCCAAGCGCTAATTGCGCTGTGCGTCCATTGAGCATTCCACTATCTATACATTTCTTTACTTCATCGACAAAGCCTAATTGCCACATTTTCTCAACACGTGCATCGATGCGTTCAATGAGGTGATCGCGCTCCATTACTAATCCAAATTGCATTGCATTGGGATAGCGCGAACTCTCCTCCCTTGGAAGATTGGCAGTAAAGGGTTTGCCTGTAATTTCAATTACTTCGAGTGCTCGAATCACACGGCGCAAGTTCGCTCTATCGATTGCAATTGCAGCGGCAGGGTCTAACTTCTCTAACCGTTCGAAGAGTGCATCAGCGCCGATTTTCTCTGCCTCAAGCTCTAATGATTTTCGAACGTGGGAATCAGTATCTGGAAAATTGAGTTCATCTAATATTGATTTGATATACAAGCCTGTACCGCCAACAACAACTACATTTTTACCCTCGGCGTGGAGTTCGGTAATTTTCTCACGGGCGA
The DNA here is from genome assembly GCA_945873335.1 of Bifidobacterium breve. Lineage (GTDB taxonomy): Bacteria > Actinomycetota > Actinomycetes > Nanopelagicales > Nanopelagicaceae > Planktophila. The sequence goes on from CAMCCH010000047.1 coordinate 8,592, forward strand.
GGTTTTGATACCAGGCAACAGTTGAATCTTGAGAGACTTCTAAGATGTCGAGAAGGTGATGCGCAATCCCTCCACGATCTTCAATCGAAAGTTTTGCTGTTCCAATATCCATGCCTTCATATATCTGCATTGAATCGGCATTGATAATTTCAGCATTGATTTCCTTAGCAACTGCAATTGCAAGCTCACTCTTTCCGGTGGCAGTAGCACCAGCAATAACAATGAGTTCCATTAGCGAACTGTTGGCATTCCAAGCAGTAGTGCTTGCTTTACGCTTTCGTGATTTCGTGCTTCGTGAGCATCTCCCCCGCGAGTGCTGCGCACAGCGCCAGCATCACCGATCAAGTAATGAGCAGATGCTTCTTTGATAATTACATCGACGATATCTCCAGGACGTGCATCGCTCTCATTTCCAAAGTGCACCAATCTAAAGTCTTCACTTCGCCCTGTTAGGCGAGATTGCGCGCTATCTCGGCGACCTTCGTAATCTGCAACAAGAACCTTCATGGATTTACCTACTGCCTCTTTATTGACAGATAAAGAGAGCCCTTGCTGATGTTCGTGCAATCTCGTGTATCGCTCTCCGACTACTTCAGGTGAAACTTGATCTGGCATTGTTGCTGCCGGTGTTCCAGGACGCTTTGAATATTGATATGTGTATGCAGCAGCAAATCTTGCTTGCGTGCAAATATCTAACGTTGCTTGGAAATCTTCTTCACTCTCACCTGGGAATCCCACAATGATGTCGGTTGTAATCGATGCATGCGGCATTGCTGAGCGGACACGTTCGAGAATTCCCAAGTATCGATCTGTTCTATATGAGCGGCGCATTGTCTGAAGGATTCGATCCGAGCCTGACTGCAGTGGCATATGCAAATGTGGCATCGCATTAGGTGTTTGCGCCATTGCATCGATGACATCGTCGGTGAAATCTCGTGGGTGAGGTGACATAAATCGAACTCTTTCGAGTCCATCTATCTCTCCGCATTCGCGTATCAAGTTTGCGAAGGCTCCCCTGTCACCAAAATCAACACCGTAGGCATTCACGTTTTGGCCAAGGAGAGTTATTTCGATAACTCCCTGATCAACTAGCGCTCTGACCTCTTTGAGAATATCTACTGCTGGGCGATCTTTTTCAATTCCACGAAGCGTTGGAACTATGCAAAATGTGCAGGTGTTATTGCAGCCAACCGAGACTGAAACCCACGAGGAGAATGCAGAGAGACGGCGAGCTGGAAGTGTTGAAGGAAAATGTTCGAGAGATTCAAGAATTTCAATCTGCGATTCCTCTTCGACCCTAGCGCGCTCTAGAAGTACTGGGAGTGAGCCAACATTGTGCGTTCCGAATACAACATCGACATAGGGCGCTTTTTTGAGAATAGTTGCTTGATCTTTCTGTGCAAGACAGCCACCGACAGCTATCTGCATCTTCGGATTGAGTTTCTTGATTGGAGCTAAGAAACTCAAATTTCCATAGAGTTTATTATCTGCATTTTCTCGAACAGCGCAGGTATTGAAAACCACAATATCTGCTTGCACACCATCGGCTACAGGAATAAATCCAGCCTCATCAAGAAGGCCAGCAATACGTTCAGAATCGTGCACGTTCATCTGACAGCCATATGTTTCGACTGTATAGGTGCGTGTCATAAGAGCATCGTAACGTGTGGGTTAGTGAGTAATCACCCGCGTGAAGGTGATCTATATGCGTTGAACGGGTGCGGTAGCAATATGGTCAAGGAAATAATTGACCAATGCATGACTGCGAGGATTAGCTTTAGCATCTGCTAATTTTGTTTGTGCGCGAAGGTCAGCAATTACTACACCCTCTGCTTCAAGATCATCTGGGCCGCCTTCCATAGCAAGCCATAGATCTAATACTTCTGAATCAACATCTG